>JBDSIO010000123.1:0-7400 GCA_039917895.1 Fibrobacteria bacterium
TGGTGAAGATCACGATGGTATCGGTGCTGAAACGGGCGTTGGCCGGGCCGATCTCGACCTGGATGGCCTGTTCGGCATCCTCGGACATGCGCAGGATCTGAGACAACGCCTTGGGCGGCAGGATCACGCCAGGCTGGGTCGGCAGGCCGGGAGCGGCGGTCCAGGCTTTGCCCAGGCGGTGGCCGTCGGTTGCGACCATTTGCAGGTTACCGTCTTTGAACTCGCAGTACGCGCCGGTTAGGCTCATGCGGCTGTAGTCCGACGAGACCGCGAAGGTGGTCTTCTCGCTGAGGAAGCGGAGGTCCTTGAGCGGCAGGTTGAAGGACTTGGCGGATCCGAGATCGGGCAGGGCCGGATATTCGCTGGCGTCGAAGCCGGTCAGGTTGCACTGGAAGCCGGATTCGGATTTGATGGTCACGATATAGTCGTCGACGGAAACCAGGACTGGGAAATCGGGAAGCTCCTTGACCACTTCCAATAGCTTCTTGCTGTTGATCACGATCTCGCCGTCCTCATGCCCTTCCACCTGGAGCCGGAGCACGATGGTCATGTCCAGATCGGTGGCGCGGATTTCCAGGGTATTGCCCTCCAGCTTCAGCAGCAGATTGTAGAGGATCTGCAGCGTGGTCTTGGTCGGGGAGGCGTTGCCGGCCATATGCAGCGCGTCCAGGAAAACCGGTTTGTTGGCTTCGAACTTCATAACGTCCCTTCCTGCCGGAGCCGCGCCCCCATTCTGCGGGACGGCGGAAAAATCCGGTCGGGCCCAAAAAGATAGTCTCTGGAATCGGCCAGCCAAGGCCGTAAGGCGGAGTCAGGGTTGGAATTCGATCCGGCCGAAGCTACTTTTTACCCTACCCCATATGATAATAGAACCCAAAATCCGCGGCTTCCTTTGCACCACCTCTCATCCCGTGGGATGCGATGCGAGCGTGCAGGAACAAATCGACAACGTCAAATCCAAGGGTCCCATCCCCAAGGGCCCGAAAAAGGCCCTCATTATCGGATCCTCCGCCGGGTTTGGCCTGTCCTCGCGCGTCGCCGCCGCCTTCGGGAGCGGCGCCGGCACCCTGGGACTCGCCTTCGAGCGCCCACCGGAAAAAGGCCGGCTGGCATCGCCCGGTTGGTATCAGACCCGCTCCTTCGAGGAGAAGGCCCGCAAGGCCGGCCTCTGGGCCAAGAGCATCAACGGGGATGCATTTTCCGACGCCATCAAAGCCGAAGCGGTCGCCCTGCTCAAGGAACTGGGACCCGTGGACCTGGTGGTCTACAGCGTCGCCGCCCCGCGGCGCATGGATCCCAAGACGGGGGAGGTTTACAAATCCGTGCTCAAGCCCATAGGCCACTCCTACACCAACAAGACCCTGGACTTCAACACCGGCGCTGTCACGACCATTACCTTGGAACAGGCCACGCAGGAAGAGGTGGATCACACCACCAACGTCATGGGCGGCGACGACTGGGAACTGTGGATGGATCTGCTCCAGAAGGAAGGCCTACTCGCTCCCGGCGCCATCAGCATGGCCTATTCTTACATTGGTCCCAAGGTCACCCAGCCCGTGTACCGCAACGGCACCATTGGCACCGCCAAGAACCATCTCGAGGCCACTGCCCGCAAGCTGGACGAACGCCTCAAGAAGACCGGCGGCCGCGCCTTCATCTCCGTCAACAAGGCCCTGGTCACCCAGGCCAGCTCCGCCATCCCGTTCATGCCCCTCTACATCAGCTTGCTCTACAAGGTGATGAAGGCCAAGGGCATCCACGAAGGTTGCGGAGAACAGATGGATCGGCTTTTCCGCTCCAAGCTGTATTCCGGCAACCCTGTGCCCGTCGACTCCGAGAACCGCATCCGCATGGACGATTGGGAACTGCGTGACGACGTGCAGAACGAGGTCGACGTGTTGTGGCAGACGGTGGCCACGGAGAACGGCGCCGTCCAATCGGACATCGCCGGCTACCGTGGTGATTTCCACCGCCTCTATGGCTTTGGCTTCCAGGGCGTGGATTACGCCGCCGACGTCCCTGACAGCATCATAGGCGCCTGAAACGGGTCGCTGAAGGAGAGCGATCATGAACATACCCACCCTTCCCGAACTGAGCCAACGTCTCGGCAAGCTCGACCCGAACGCCAAAGCCCAATGGGGCAAAATGAACCTGGCGCAAATGCTCGTGCATTGCCGCATCCCGATGGAAACGGGATTGGGCCTTCGCGAGGTTGAGAAACCCTCGGCCAACTTCGCGAGGCGATGGCTGCTTTTCCCCTTGTTGATGAAGCTCCCTTGGCCCAAGGGGAAGGCGCAAACCCACCCGGAGTTCAACGTCGTCAAAGCGGATCTCCCGGTGCGCAGCGTCGCGGAAGAAGCTTCCGATCTGGCGGCGAAGATGAAGCTGTTCATGGAAGGGAAGTTCGAGCCCAGGAAGCACGCCATTTTCGGCAAGCTGTCCCTGGGCCAATGGACCGATCTCCAGCGGAAGCACTTGGATCACCACTTCAGGCAATTCGGAATTTAGCCTGGTCGCGACTACTCGCTCGATCGGAATGCCGGTTCGGGTTGACGTAGCAGACGGCGGAACCGACACCTCACTCCATCCGCCAGGGCCCGGGCGTCCGAATCAGCGCTGATGCCAGCCCAAGGGTATGCCTAACTCCAAGCGGAGCGAAACGGCATCGACCGAGACCTGGACGGATTCATTCAGGGCCAAGCCGGCTACATAGTAGAAGACCCGCTGGCTCAGCCCCAATATGGCGGCGGGCGAACCTTCGCTTTCGTTAGCGGGTTTGACCGGCGGGTCCGGGTTGAAGAGGTGGCTGTTCACTTTGATGTATTCGGTGGCGATAAACTGGTAGCCCAGTCCGCCCCAGGCGGAAAAGTCGAAAGGTCCCTTCGCGAGCAGGATCCGTTTGGCATAAGCTATCCCGGTCCCTGAGTGGCGCACCGTCCTGCTTCCGGGCCAATCGTCGGTGTCCTCCATGTCCGTCATGAAGCGGGTGCTCAAGGCCCATGGCCCCCGAGCGCGGCTTCCGCTTCGAGAGTCGAGATCTGCGCGTCGAAATCGCTTCGGCCGCTGCCCGTCCATGCCCCGGGCGCATGGTCGGTAAAGAGGTCCCCGAAACTCAGAATGAATGGCGGCATTTACGGATAAAACGCCAAGCGCTCACTTGCCGCGAGCCCCTCGTCCCGCATCCAGGTGAAGAACGGCACCAGTGCGTAGCAGCGTTTCTGGCCGAAGATATGCCTCAAAACTTGCTTCATCTCACTATCCTTTTTCCTAGCCGATAGACTCGGGAGTATTCATGTGGTCCAGCTTAGACGAGATAAGCCTCAAAATCAGCTCAAGGATCGGTGGATAAAGCGAAAAGAGCGAAAGAAAGGAAGAAAGGAAGAGGGGAAGGAAATGGAAAGCGGGAAGGGAAAAGCAGGTGTGAAGGGGAAGCAGGAGAAAGGCACGAAAAGGAAAAGCAGGAAGAGGAAATGGTAGCGGGTCAGGGATTTGAACCCCGGACAAAAGGATTATGATTCCTCTGCTCTAACCAACTGAGCTAACCCGCCCCAAAATCCGGTCCGGAGGACGCCGATGACGTCCCCCCAGGCCGGTGAAGCCATCGAGAGAGGGAAAATTAATAAAATTACCGGAGGCGAAGAAGAGTCGACGGGCGTCCAACCACGAGAATCCTGTGCACTTCCTCCCGAGGCGATGAAATTGGAGCCTGTATGCCGTCGATTCCAACATGGATGGCTATTCTGGGGTTGTCCTTGACCCCGCTATCCGCGCAGTCGGAGCATGATTCGAACCGGGTCGCGCCATCCCTGCCTACCGCCAAGTCCGTTCCACAGGCTGCCTCGGGGAATGCCCTGGTTTCCACCGGAACCGCATTGGCCGGAGTGGGCCTGGCGCTTTTACTTGCCGGATACTATCCCATAGTGCGGTTGACCGGTTTAGGGGCTTTCTACGTGGGGATCCCGGTAATGGGCGAGGGGGCGGTGATGCTCGGCCGGGCCGCGGAATCGGTCGACTCAACTTATCACCGTTCAAACGCCGGCTGGGGTTGGTTCTGGACCGGACTGGTCTTGGGAGGCTATGGCAGTTATGTGTTTTCGGAAAGTTTGGGAAAGGCGGATCCAGGTGCGGTATTCGGAAGCGCTTTCATGGTGATCGGGGGAGTGGCCTGTGAAAGTATGGCTTGGGCGCGATTCCGGAACGGGATTCAGAGCAGCCGCCGAACCTTGCGGATCCGAAGGGACATGACCTTGCAGCCCGTATTTTTATTGCCTGCCGACGGGGGCATTCCCGCGCCTGGTATCCGCCTCGGCTATCGCTTCTGAGGATGAGCCCTTCAGAGGGCGCACAGCGATGCCCAGGGATCGCTCCGATCGGATTACCGACCGGAGCGCGGCGTTAAGGCCTATCGGCCTGAACGCATCAACGCCTTCAAGGAGAAGGCCAGCTTTACGTTGTTTTGCTTCTGCTTGCCGTCGGTGGCGAACTTGTCCTTGAGCTGATCGACCGTTGCCGAGGGCTTTTTGGGTGCCCGCTGCGCCTGGCCCTGACCCTGCCCGCCGCGGCCTCCCTGATTACCGCCGGGACCGCGTTGGCCCTGACCGCCTCGCGCGCCTTGCTTGCCGCCCTGGCTCTGCTGGCCTTCGGCCGACTCCTTCTTCATGGATAGGGAGATGCGCTTCTGCTCCACGTCCACGTCCAGCACGCGCACCTGCACGATTTGGCCCGCGGCCACGAGCTTCTTGGCGTCGTCGATGAACTTGTCCGCCAGCTCGGAGATGTGGACCAGGCCGTCCTGATGCACGCCGATGTCGATGAAGGCGCCGAAGTTGGTCACGTTGGTGACGATGCCTTCCAGCCACATCCCCTGGGTCAAATCCTTCAGGCCCTGGATCTTGGAGTTGAACTTGGCATACACGAACTCGGCGCGCGGATCGCGGCTGGGCTTCTCCAACTCGGCCACGATGTCGAGCAAGGTGGGCATGCCCACGTCCTCGGTCACGTACTTGTTCAGATCCAGCTTCTGGATCGCTTCCTTGTTGCCGATCAGATCCTTGATGGGCAAGCCGGCGTCTTCGCACATGCGCTTGACCAGGTCATAGCGTTCAGGATGCACGGCGGACGCGTCGAGGACGTTGTCCGACGACTGCACGCGCAAGAAGCCCGCGGCCTGTTCGAACGCCTTGGGTCCGAAAAGCGCGACCTTGACCAAGCCTGAACGGCCCGCGAACGCGCCGTTGGCGTTGCGATGCTCCACGATGTTCTTCGCCAGCGATTTGTTGATGCCGGCCACGTACCCGAGCAGGGCTTCCGAAGCGCTGTTCACGTCCACGCCCACGGTGTTCACGCAAGACTCGACCACCTGCTCCAGCTTGCGCTTGAGCTCGTTCTGGTTCACGTCATGCTGGTACTGTCCCACGCCGATGGCCTTGGGTTCGATCTTCACGAGTTCGGCCAGCGGATCCTGGATGCGGCGCGCGATGGACGCGGCGCTGCGGATGGTCGGATCCAGATCCGGGAATTCCTTGCCGGCGAGCGGCGAGGTGGAATACACCGAAGCGCCCGCTTCGGAAACCACCACCTTGATGGGGGAATTCTCCATTTGCTTGAACGCTTCGCCGATGAACTCGTCGCTTTCGCGCGAGGCCGTGCCGTTGCCGATGGCGACGATCTCGACCTTGAAGCTCTCGATCATGGCCAGCAGGATGGTCGTGGAGGCGTCCTTTTGGTTTTGCGGGGGCAAGGGATAGATGGTGCGGTGCTCAAGCAGCTTGCCTGTGTCGTCGATCACGGCCAGCTTCACGCCCGTGCGGAAGCCCGGATCCACGCCCATCACCACTTTCGAGCCGCCCGGCGGGGCCAGCAACACGTCGCGCAGGTTCTTCTGGAACACCACGTAGGCTTCGCCGTCGGCGCGTTCCTTCAGGGCCAGGCGTACTTCGGTCTCGATGGAGGGCTTGAGCAGGCGTTCGTAGCTGTCCTTGATCATCTTCTCCAGCTCCACCTTGTAGGGCGAGCCTGCCTTGATGACCTTGTCGGACAATACGGCCAGGCACTTGACGTCCTCGAGCACGAGCTCGGTCTTGAGCACTTCTTCCTTCTCGCCGCGGCGCATGGCCAGGATGCGATGGGAGGGCAGGGCGCTGACCTTCTCGCTGAAGTTGTAATACATCTCGAACTTGGTGCGCTTGCCTTCATGCTCCTTGCGCACCTTGGCCGTGTACAGGCCGGTCTTGAGCGCCATCTCGCGGATGGATCCGCGGACCGCGGCGTCTTCAGAAAGTTCTTCGGCCAGGATGTCCAGCGCGCCCTGCAGGGCCGCGGCGGCATCGGCCACATTGAGTTCCGCGTTCACGTAGCCTAAAGCCAACTGCTCCGGTGTCTGTCCCGCGGCGGGAGCGGCCTGCTCGGCCAGGATGCGCGCCAGGGGTTCGAGCCCGGCTTCCTTGGCCGCCATCGCGCGCGTGCGGCGCTTCGGCTTGTACGGCAGGTACAAATCCTCAAGCTCGGTCTTGGACAAGGTCTTTTCGATCTTGGCCTTCAGCTCGGGCGTCAGCTTGCCCTGGGTTTCGATGCTCTTCAGGATCGTCTCGCGGCGATCGGTGAGCTCCTTATAATACAGATAGCGCTCTTCGATCAACCGGATCTGGTTTTCATCGAGCGAGCCCGTGACTTCTTTACGATAACGGGTGATGAACGGGACCGTGGAACCCTGGTCGAAAAGCGCCAGGGTATTACGGACCTGATCGGCCCTGAGTTTGGTTTCGGATGCGATTTGTTCGACAAAGACCACGGTATACTCCTGGAAACGACCGGTAAGGATCCTTAAAACGCTGAGAGGATGGGAAAAGTAGGTATTTGCCGCCTGCTTGGGGCCGATTCCCTCGAGGCTACCCTGAGGGTGATCGGGAATCCCAGCGATTCTGACAATTTCTCCTTGGAAACTGGCGAAATCGCGCTGAAATCGGGAAAAAATCGAAGCCAAACAAGTACCGACGCATGACACAACCGTGACAAAACGTCAATTCTCCGGGGGTATTATTAATACAGAACTCAACAGGGAAGTATGTCATGACTCATCAGAGTGTAGAATCGTGGGACGGAGCCTCGCTCTACTATCAGTATATCAAAGACATCTCGAAATACCCACTTTTAAAGAAGGGCGAAGAGACCGTCATCCTCCAAAAGATCCAATCGGGTGATCAGAAGGCGATTCACAAGCTCGTCTGCGCCAACCTCAAATTCGTCATCAATGTGGCCTTCATGTACAAGAATCAGGGGTTTTCCCTGCCCGAGCTCATCAATGAAGGCAATATCGGCCTGATCGAAGCCGCCAAACGCTTCGACGTGAACCGCAAGCTCAAGTTCATCAGCTACGCCGTCTGGTGGATCCGTCAGGCCAT
>JBDSIO010000124.1:0-5430 GCA_039917895.1 Fibrobacteria bacterium
TTCCCGCCGCCTTCCGTCCGTCTCGCACCTGTCTCCCACCCGTCTCCCGCCTATAACTACCCTGCATCGCCGCTGCAATCGATTCCCAATCTCTGCGCCCTATCTTGACCTCCGTCCGCCCCCCATCGGGTGCGCGGAAACAAAGGAGCAAGCATGAAGTTTTCGAAATGGAACGCCGCGGCGGCCGGAGCCCTGATGGTCGCGGGCGCCGCAAACGCCGAAAATCCGGATTTCGGCGCCTGGGCGGAAAGGCAATTGTCCGAGATGTCCGAAACCTTTTTCGGCGTGAAGAAACCGCTCACCGCAGCGGTACCGGTCGTAACGGCGCCTTACCGCACCGCTTCCCAGAAGGCGGGAGAGCAGATCCTGCTGGCCAAGGGCCTCAAGGCAGAGTACGTAAGCCGCGTAGCCGCGAACAGCCTGGATCAACTGGCCTTCTGGCCGGACGCCCAGCACCCGAAATACATCATGGCCTGCATCGAAGGCGGACGGCAGGTCATCGGTTCGCTCCCGGGCGGAGCCCCCAAGTACAATCCTTCCGTGCAGCGCATCGACCTCAAGACCGGCGCTGTGGTCACCCTGTTGCGCGGCCTCAGCGGCTGCGACGGAATCCGCACCACGCCTTGGAATACCCTAGTGGCGGCCGAGGAGACCAACGACGGGGGCTTTTACGAGTTCCTGGATCCCGTGCATACGGAAAACCTCACCGTGCTCGATCGGTCCACCGGCGAGATCGCGAAACCGGACGGATCCCTCTCAACCCTGGTCCGGAAGCAGAAAGCCATGCCCGTGATTTCCTATGAAGGCATCGGCCTCACCCCGAAAGGCGTATTCTACGGCGGCGATGAACTGCGCCCGGGCACCGGAACCAACGACAAGGACGGCGGCGCCATGTTCAAGTTCGTCCCCGCCATTCCTTACGCGGGCGGCGGCATCGGCAGCTTGGAACAGTCACCCCTGGCGTCGGGACGCGTTTATGCGTTGCAGGTTTCCTGCGTAGGGAACACCCAGCAGACGGGCCAAGGTTGCGAAGTCGGCAATGGCGCCTGGGTCGAAGTCGCGGCAGCCACTGCGCGCGGGGACGCCTATACCGCGGGGGCGACCGGCTATTACCGTCCCGAGGACGGCCACCTGGATCCCATGTACGAGGACACGGCCCATGCCGAAGCGGAGCGGTTCTGCTGGACCAACACCCAGGATGAAGACGCGCAGAGCTACGGCGAGGTCATGTGCCTGGAGGATGTGGACCCCATGATCGCGTCCGCCACCCAGCGCACCGTGGTCGCGAACAGGTTCCTGGAAGGCGACGTCCGCCTGAACTCGGTTGACAACCTGGATTTCCAGCCCAAGACCGGAAACATCTTCGTGATCGAGGATCATCCCAACGGGGAGATTTTCTCCTGCCTGGACGACGGCGACGACCGCGATCTCAAGACCGACGGCTGCATCGGCATCGCCGCCGTGATCGATCCCTCCGCCGAGCCAACCGGGTTCGCCTTCTCAGCTGACGGTGAGACCGCCTACGTGTCCATCCAGCATTCCAACGACACCAACATGCCCAAGGTGGACGACTATGCCACCGATGATCTCATCAAGATCACCGGTTTCAAGGTTCCCAACGAGCGGCATCACCGGCATTGCAATCGCCGATAGTGAGGCTCAGCGCTTCGGAGTTTGCCTTGCAAACTCCACGCGCCTCGCATTCAGCGGGTAGTTTGGCCCAGCGCTTCGGAGTTTGCCTTGCAAACACCATGCGCTTCGAATTCAGCTGGTAGGTGAGGCTCAGCGCTTTGGAGTTTGGGGCGCAAACTCCACGCGCGTGCTTGGATATCCCTCGTGGCCTCGTGGATCAGGCGTCCAGAGGATGCCGCCACTTCAGACCCTTGAACCGCGCGAAATCCCTGTCGCAGGTCATCCAGGTGCTTCCGGATTCGATGGCGAGGGCCGCGAGATAGGCGTCTGGAATCAGGTTCCCTTTGGCTCCTGCCTCGGAACAAAGCTTCCGAAAAATGTCCCAATGGTTTTCCTTCGGGGAAATGCGGATGGCGTTCGGCTGCGTCCTCACCGCCTCGGTGAATTCGAAGGCTTCTTTGGTTGTGCTGGGCTTCGCGAAAATGCGCGGATGCGTGACGATTCGGATGAAAGCCGAAAGGACGAATTCCGAATAACCGAATAGCGGCTCCAGCGAAAGCCGGGATTCCAGCCATTCTGAAAATTCACTGTGGCGATCGGCATCGCGTCGAAAAACGTTGATCAGCACATTGGCATCCATCAGAATCATAGTCGTTCTTCCATACGGTCCAAAAGCGATTTGTTGCTTTCCAAATCCACTCCCGGCAATACGCCGCCTTTTCCGCTTTTGGGCAAATTGACGCGCCGGTTTTTATTGGCTTCGATTGGACCCCCCTGAATCCAGGCGGCCAAAGCGTCTTCCACTACCGCAGTGAAGGTTTTATGCTGCTCAAAGGCTTTGCGCTTTACTTGGCGCAACAGAGCATCATTAAGACGTATGGTCGTTCTCATACATCAAAATGTACCAGAGATGACATCAATATGTCAAATAGGAAATTCCGGATTTGAGGATATTCAGGAATATCGGACTAAGGCGCCGCCCGTCCTCCCTTTTGACGGACTTTTTTTACGTTGAAAGCCATCACTCACGAGTATCCAGTGTACCCTGAATACCAGTCCATCCCCCTCCCAGGCAAGCCGATGACCGATCCGTCCCCTTCCAAGTCTTTTCCCGCCCCCGTCCTCGCCGCCCTCCGCGAGCTCTCCGCCCTCCCCTACGAGAACCTGAGCAAGATAGTCGCGTTCAGCCACGGGGGTAACATGGAAAGTACCCTGGGGCTCGCGAACGACTGGCTGGAGAAGTCGCGCGACACGGGCGCGGGCGGCACCTGCTTCTCGCTCACCTGGTGGCTGGCCGGGCGCATCCGCGCCGCGGGACTGGACTGCGCGTTCCTGATGGGCGACAAGGGCAAGGCCCTGAACATCCATTGCGGCCTGCGCTTCGATTGGGAGGGGCGCAGCCATTTGCTCGATCCCGGATACATGATTTTCGATCCCATTCCGTTGCCGAACGCCGGGCTCTCCTCCGAGGTATGGATTTCGCCGAACCAGTTGCGCGTCGAAAATCTGCCGGGCCTGGACGCGTGGCGGTTGTGGAGCGGCCCGCGCGACGCGATCAAGCAGCGTTTCGACTTCCGCAAGCGCGCCGTGGGAGAGTCTGAGTTCCTCGCGCATTGGGAGGATTCCTACCGCTTGCCCATGATGCGGTATCCCGTGCTCAACCGGGTGAAGGACGGATCGCAGTTCTATCTGCAGAAGCGCAGCCTGCTGATTAGGAGGCCCGAGGGCGGAGTCATGCGCAAACTGGATCAGGCCGGGATGATGGAAGCCCTGCAAGGGACTTTCGGGATCCCGGAGGCGCTTGCGCGCGAGGCCCTCGCGGTCGTGCTAGCGGCGGACAAGGAATTCTTCCGCAAGTAGACCGACAGGCTGGCAGGCCGGCGCGGTCGAACGCCTGCACCAAAACGATGGAGCCCGTGTCCTTCGGGGCGGAAACGAAACCGTCGCCGTGGTTCTTAAGGAAGACCAAGCAATCAAAAGAGCGGAGCGGTCTCGCGGGCCGATCCCATACCCAGAAAGCCCTCCGGCCCGGCATGGGCGAGCCCGGCGGCGCGGCGATTGCGGGAGGCCATACAGATCAGCGAAACCGCATGCGCCGCGAAGTCGCGCTGCCGCGGATCGTCCGAAGGTTGGCGGATATACCGCAACAGGCTTTTGAGGACAATTCGGGTAAGCCGTTCCCGGAGCCTGCGGGAATCAGGCGCACTCATACTGCCCGCTTTGCCTAAGCGTCCGTCCCATTCGACCGGGCCGAACTCGAAACGGCCTACGCCGGGAGCCAGAGAGTTCAGAATACCGGACGCATCCAGGGCGATCCGACGGCCGTTAAGGTAGAGAAGGGAAAAGCCCGCTTGCGGTCCCGGGAGTTGTGCGATGCGCTTCAGTGCGGCTGATCGGGAGAACCACGACGCCATATTCCGGCGCGTCGGCGCGCGCGCTTCCAGTATGGACCAAACGGTCCGGAAAGTCCGGAGAAATCCCATGGCTAACTATTAAACTACTTTTCGGGGTATCTTGGGGAGGGAAAGATGGCCTTGGCGAACAAGTTGGCTCCCAGCATTCTGAACGCGGATCTGGCTTCTTTGAAGGACCAGTTGGCCGCCATTGAGCGGGGTGGGGCCGACTGGGTCCATTTGGACGTCATGGATGGGCATTTTGTTCCGAACCTGAGCTTTGGACCGATTCTGGTGGAAGCGGCCCGTAAGAATACCCGCCTGCCCCTGGATTGCCATTTGATGATCTCCGCCCCGGAAAAATACGTCGCCGAATTCGCCCGGGCCGGCGCCGATTCCATTACTGTGCACCAGGAAGCCACCCTGCATCTGGACTCCCTGGTGCGGGTGGTGAAGGCGCTCAAGACCCTGGACGGACGCGCAGTGAGAGCCGGAGTGAGCCTGAATCCCGCCACGTCCATCGAAACCCTGGAGCATGTGCTGCCGGAGGTCGATCTGGTGCTGATCATGTCCGTGAATCCAGGCTTCGGGGGCCAGAAGTTCATCCCTTATGCATTGGACAAGGCCCGCAAGCTGCGCGCTCGCGCCGATGCGATGGGCCTGGCCTTGGACATCCAGATGGACGGCGGCATCGGCATCAAGAACGTGCAGGAGGTCATCGCGGCCGGCGTGAATGTGATCGTGGCCGGCACGGCCGTTTTCGGATCCGGTGACATCCCCGGTACCTGCGCCCAACTCAAGACCTTGATGGGCTAAGGCTCAATTTCCCCAAAAAAATCCAACAAAGCCGGCTTCGTACTTGAGGATCCGTTTAAGCGCCACCCCTATAATCGGGTCAATGCGCTTCCACAAAACGCGAAAACCCGCCCCTCGCAATAAAATTGTTTCCGATCCCCTCAGGGGATTCCGGATAGCGTTGATGGGCTTGCTTATCTTCCTCGCCTACCTGACGATGGGGAGAGCGCACGCCGCGGATCTTCACTCCATCCAACTCACCATGGCCTTGAGCGATAGGTAATCGCTCCCCAACCACGTTGACGGATTAAACAGCCCCGCTCTTATTATCGTTTGGAGCGGAACGGCTATCCATTGCACCAATGCTTTTACTTCAAATTCGCCGGCCGGGAGCATAGCCATGAACGCAAAACCCCTTGACCTCCAGTTCATTCTTGCCACGCTTGAAAATGGTCCGGTCCTGCTACGGGGCATGATGGATGCCGTGCCCGAGCCGCTTTGGAAAAGGCATCGGATCCCGGGCAAGTGGTGCATCCACGCCCATGCCTGCCATATCGTGGACGTGCAGCCGATGTTGATCGGACGGTTACGGCGTTTCCTGGACGATCCC
>JBDSIO010000125.1:0-10099 GCA_039917895.1 Fibrobacteria bacterium
CGACGGCGAAATTGTGGAAAACCTCCAAGCGCCAGCCGAGATCCGGAATCCGCGGATGGCAGGTGGCGATTATCAAATCGGGAATAGAATCCGTGGTCCCGGCGGTGTCCGGGAAAAGCCCGACCGCGATATTCCGCGCCGCGCCCAGCCGGTTCTGCGGACCTGTATTGCGGATGGGAAAGCGGGCTATGCCGGTCAGGATCTTCCGGGAGGATTCGGAGAAACCTTCCGGGCCGCCCAGCAGGACCTGTACCCGGCCGGGATACCCCGCGATAGAGACGGCGATATCAGGATACCGATCCAAATTGAACTCACCGGTGATGACCGTGGTAGGGACTCCCACCAGGGGGATGGACTGGATGGGGGCGGGAGCCGGGCATTCGGCGGAGCCGCAGAGCAAGGTCCCGACGGGGAATATTTCCAGGGAATAGGCTGAATCCATCCGCTTGAGGAAGGCGATGGTAGAAGGTAAAGATTTGCCGAGGAGGCGCAGCATATCCGCGTAGGTTCCGGGTGGGAGGGCCGTGGCCTTGGGGGCGAAGTAGCCTTTCCCTTCCGCGCCACCGAACACCAGGAAACGGGCGCTGTCGCTCCAGCCGTTTTCGGAAGGTCCGTCGAGCACGAGTAGTTCTTCGTGGAGGTCCGCGGTAACCAGGGTCGCAGCCAGGGCCATGGGGCGAATTCGATAGGGGGCGCTTTCGGCGCCCTTGGGAAGGTTGCCGTTTACATCCAGTCCACGCGAGTCGTTGAGGATGGCGGGGGAGTAGACTTGAGGGGCGGTCAGGGCGGGCACGTTGGAATGGAAAAGGCCCGCGCCGAAAGTTCCGGAAATGGGGTGGGGCGTGCGTGACTGCGGGTCCGGGTAGAATTTCAGGGTGTCATGGCCGGAGTCGTCCTTGCTTTGGGCATAGCCATCGATTGCCGCCAACATGGCAAGCAGGGTGCATTGGATGATGCGGGCGCGAAATAAATGGAGCATTAGACCTCCCGGGTACATCCAAGATAGCGAGGGAGGCGCAGGCTGTTAGGGTGTTTTCAGAAAAGTTTGGGCGGGGAGTGGCCATTGCACCTCCCCCTTTTCCTTGGTATACTTTCAGGGCGTTCCTTTCCACATTCCCGTCTTGAATTCGGAGGTACCCATGGTCCTGTCCAGGATTCCCTTAGGCAAGCTGACCCTACTCACCCTGTTCGGCTGCATGCATTCCTGGGCGAACGGTTTTGCCGCGGCGGATTCGCAATCCTTCAGGGCCGTCATGGACCTCAAGCCGCTGGCCTACTGGAATTTCAATGATTCTTCCGGCGATACGCTTCGGGACGCGAGCGGAAACGGGCATGCCGGCTTCATCAAGGGCGCTAAATATGCCAAGGGGGTCGAGGGCGGAGCCTTGGCGTTGGATGGGCATTCCTGGATCGAGATTCCCAGCGACAGCGGATTGAGGGCGGAAAGTTTCACGTTTTCGATATTGATATGGCAAAGCGGCAACGGCTTACAGGCCCCGCTCATGGAATTCCATCGGCCCAATGCCCAGGCCGGCGCGCATTTGTGGGCGAATACCAGCGGATGGGGACAGAATCTTCCGGGCGCTTTTTACTGCAACCTCCGGCCGTTCGATCCTTTGCACCCCGAGGTGAGCTCGGCCAGCAATGAACACCTCATTTACACCGCAGGGGGCTCATCCCAAGGTGCGCGGTGGAACCACGTCGTCCTCACTTATGATCAAGCGCATGGCACGGCGAATATCTACGTCAACGGTAAGCTCCAGGCTTCCCAGGCTTGGGCGCCTTTCATTCCGAACCTGGCCGGTACGTTATTGCTGGGAATGCGGGCCCTCAACACCCTGGACAACGAAAAGGGCCTTGGTCTAGTAGGCACCCTCGACGACTGCGCGCTTTTCGGCCGGGCCTTGAGTGGGCCGGAAGTGGCATCCCTTTATGGCCGGCCGGCCGCGGATCCGAGCGGGTTGCATTTCGGGATTAAAACCCATTATGCCAAGGCTTCGGATACCCTTTGGGTCCCGGTGTTCATGACCAGCGAAGGCAAGGATTCCCTTTCCTCGCTCCAATTCAACCTCGAATTGGATTCGACTGTGGCCGAATTGCTGGACGTGAAACCCGATACGACCTTGGCCCGCGGATGGCAGCTCGCCGTCTGGAATGGTCTTTCCAAATCCCGAATCGCCTTGGCCCTTGCGGGTACGAGACGCATCAGCGGGTCCGTGGAGGGGGAAATCCTCCGCCTAAAAATTCGCGTGCTTCCGACAGCTAATACGGGCGCGTCCACCATGTTGATCCTTTCCGACCTTTCCGTGGACGAAGGCAGGGTGAAGGCCGTAAGCAATCTGCCCGGAAGGGTTTTCGTGCTCCCGCACGACGCGCTCTTGGGCGATGTCAATGGGGACGGCCTTGTCGATTTGAAGGATGCCGCACTCCTGATCCGGTACGTAGTGGACCCATTCACCTTGCCGAACGATGAATATCCGCATTTCAACTTGGCTGCCGCGGATGTAACGGGAAACGGCGAAATTTCGAGCTACGATGCCGCGCTCGTCCTCCAATACGGATTGGGGATCATCGAGGACTTCCCGGTACATAAGTCTGTCCTGGCCAAAAGGGCCGCGCCCTTGGCCGGCTTGACGTTGGAAGGGCCCATTCCCCTATCGGGAAACCGCTATCATTACCGCATCCTCGGCTCAAATCTGGATGGTTTGATCGGGGGCCGCCTTACCCTCGACATCGGCCGGAATATCCAGGCCATCAGCCAGGTCGCCACCGGAGCCGTGGGAGCCCGTGCCGCCTACGGCTACGACGCGCAATCCGGATCCCTGCAGATTGGCATGATCGCGAACCGGAAAGTCCGGATCGGATCCATTCTGCTCGCCGAGTGGGATGCCGAATACGCCGCTGGAGAGATTCCCGGCGAAATCAAGCTGACCGGCGCTTCCCTGAATGAAGGCGGACTAAGCGTCTCGGGACTTACGGCTGGTTTGGGCAATCATAAGCCGGTTCCGGAAAAAGCCGGGATCCTCCGCTGGTTTATGCTGGCAGGCGATCGTATGCGGATCTCCGTGCCCGGAGAGCGTATCGCCTCGGTTACCCTCCTCGATGCGAAAGGCCGGAACATCCTTACCAGGGCCGCTGTAGAAGCCATTTCCACGATGGAGATCGAGGTGGCAGGCCTCTGGGAGGGCCGAAAAGTGCTTCGCGTCAAAACGGATAAAGGCAGGATCCACTCCGCCATCTTGGGGCCATAACAAAGTCGCGGGAAGGTCCTTCCTCGGAGTTTGACGTTTTAAAGCGCTTCAGGGGAAATAGAGCAGATAGACGGAGCCATTATATGTAGCCGCATCCCGGTAGCCCCATAATCCGTGGCCGGCCTTGAGGCCCAAGGCCACGTTTCCGTTCAGGAAATACTCGACGAACAGGTTGGGCACCAGTCCAGCGCCCCACTGGGGTTTGGGTGGCTTGGTACCGGCCGATCCGGAAAGCCCCAAGACGGACTCGCCGAAGGTGGCTGAGCGGCCCCAATAGGATGACTTCCAATAGGCCAGGCCCTCCAGTCCGAATTTCCAAGCCTGCACCGGGCGGAAGGAGACCTTGCCGGAAGGGTAAAGCGCCCAAGTGCCGGATTTGGCGATGGCGTCGTCCAAGGTATAGGCCCATTTGGCTTCCGCGGACATTTCCCAACGTTGTGAGTATCGCGTGAGGTTGGGATTGAAGGCCGCGCCCAGGGTAACTTGCAGGTTTCCCGGCCCGATCCAGGGATCCCCGTCTCGGGTATCGTACCCGGCCGGGAAGATCAGGCCCACGCGTCCTTCCACTCCGCCCACCCTTTGCCCCAAGTAGATCTCGCCGTCGCCCAGGGCCACGCGGTCGTCCCTTCCGTTCTCACTTATTTTGGCGGTCCATAGCCAGGGCAGGGCCAGGAAGGCGGGCTGGCCCCACACGGTTCCGTAAAATCCCAACACGGCTATCTTGTTGAACTCGACGCGCTTCGCCGCGCCGGTAGCACCGCCTGAAAAAGGCTCAGGCAAGAATCCATCCAGATCCCCATAAACAGTCCAGGTGCCGGTGGAAACCGTCGCCAACCCCAGCTCGGTCTTGCGCCCCGCGGCCATCGCCTGGGCCGCCGCCAAAAAAAGGATCGGAAAAACCAGCGAAGCGCGCGTCATGCGGACGCGTCTTTGCGACGCTTGAAATATTTCTTGGGCGCTCCGGTGCCTTTTCGTAAGGCTTTGCGGGTTTCCGCCGGGAGCGCTTTGAAGTCCTTGCACGTCTCCGAACAGCAGGCATCCAGCCGCCGGGCGCATGCCTCGCATTGGATCATCAGCATATGGCATGCTTCGCTGCCGCAGTTCCGGTGCGTGTCGCAAGGTTCGCCGCATAAATGGCAAGCCGAAACCACGTCATCCGAAATCCGCTCGGCCATCCGCTCGTCAAAGACGAAGTTCTTGCCCTTGAAGCGGTTTTCCAGGCCTTCCGCCTTCACCTGGCGCAGGTATTCGATGATGCCGCCTTCCAACTGGAACACGTTTTCGAATCCCTTATGCCGGAACCAGGCGCTGGCCTTTTCGCAGCGGATGCCGCCCGTGCAGTACATCACCAATGGACGGTCGCGCTTGTCCTTGATTTCCGCCTCGATGATATCCAGCGACTCGCGGAAGGTGTCTACGTCGGGTTTTAGGGCGCCGGGGAAATGCCCGATCTCGCTTTCGAAGTGGTTCCGCATATCCACCAGCACCGCGCCGGGATCGGAAATCAAGGCGTTGAACTCCCGCGCTTTCAGGTGCGCGCCCGTCCGCGTGGCGTCGAAACCGGGATCGTCTATACCGTCGGCCACGATGCGGGGCCTGACCTTGATTTTGAGTTTGAGGAAGGATTTGTCGTTCTGCTCCACCGCCACGTTGAGCCGGATGCCTATGAGGAAAGGGAAGGAATCCAGATGGTCCTTCAGCTCCTGAAACCGGACCGCGGGCGCCGACATTTGCGCGTTGATGCCTTCGGCGGCAACGTAGATGCGGCCGAGCACATCCAGCGGTTCCCAGGCCGTGAACAGCAGGTCGCGCAAGGCGGTCGGATCCGCGATGCGGTGGTATTTGTAAAATGATAAGGTGATGCGCGCGAGTCCGGCCTCATCAATGAGCTTGGCGCGTTGGGCGGAATTCAGGGTGTTGTACAACGGCATCTAACGACCTTCGAACCTTGTCCCCTGGGAGAGTCCTGGGAAACCTGCAAGGAAGCCACAATATAGCAGCTAGGGGGCGGTCGAAGGATAGGGCTTGCAGGTCCCGGTCGGAACGCTATTTTCCACTCACGGACCGCGGGTCCCGATTCGCCTGCATTCAAATGGCTGAATCACACCTGCCGGCGGTAGGCGGGAGAGGAAGGGTATAATGGCACAGACAAAAAAGCAAATCGTGGACCGTTTCTTCGAATGTTATTCCAAACACGACAGGGCCGGATTGGGCGAGGTGATGGCCGAAAATGTGGTTTGGCATTTCCTGGGCCGCCACCCCTATGCGGGCGTCAAACGGGGCATCGACGGGGTGGTGGCCTTCTTCGATTCCATGGCAGCGATCATGGCGGATTCCAAGCCCACCATCGAAAAGCCGATCGTGAGCGAGAACGCGGACTACCTGATCGAAAGCGTGCATACCAAAACCAACCGCACCGACGGTATCAACGTGGATCATAACGCCTGCGTGTTGTGGCGGTTCGAGAATGGCAAGATCGTGGAAGGACGGCACTTTTTCGCCGATCCGGAGGCCGTGGACCGGTATTTCACAGCCATGGCGGAAAAAATGAATCAGGTCACGGTCTCCGCGCTGTAGCGGGCGATCGGACCCCGTTCGGATCGCGTAAAGAAAGGTTTGGCGGAATAGCGAATCCGAAGCTCAAGGTTTAATCGGCGGCGCGGCCTTGGGCGGAACCGCCTTCTTCGGCATCTCACGCCACAAGCCGCCCGCGGAATACTTGTCCCAGCTCCAGCGCAGCCATTGCAACAGGCGCAGCGACAGCCAGAGCGACCAGGCCAGCATCGCCAGCCTATAGACCCAGATAGGCAGCGACACCACCCACCCGGTGGGGAAGGCGCCATGGGCCCGGTCCTGGAACCAGCGCAAGACCCCGGCGTATGAGCCGTTGCCCGTGACTTGCATGTCCGGCGCGCTCAGCAGCCCCTCCGGCACCGCGGCCAACAACATCCCGAAGCCGAGGATGGCGAGTCCGCCCGCCGCGATTTGGAACGCGTTGTGCCTGTTCGGCGTCCAGGAAGCCGCCCGCTTCTCCCGGTACCGCAGGGCCAGGAACATCGCCAGCAAGGGCGCGGTGGCGTAGACGTTAACCATCGAAGTGCCCAGGAACAACAGCGCCCAGTCCGCAAAGCCGAGCGGGGTGACGCGCGAGCGTCCCAACAGCCATGCGATGCCGGTCAGCACCGCCAGCACGCCCCATAGCAGGAGCGCGGGGCCGATGGCGTTTCCGCCCACCCACAGGATCCAGCGGTCGCGCGGCAATTCGATTTGCAGCGATAGGTTCGCCGCTTCGTCTTCGAGCTTCACCTTGGGCGACTTCTGCAGGATGCGGATCCCGTCCGACTGCTTCCAGGCCAGTTGGATGTTCTGGATGCCGGGATGCAGGGGGATGGCGAGCGCGCCCTCCCGCTGGGTCAGGGGCTGATCGACTCCGTCGACGCGCATGGATTCCAGCCGGGCCGAAGGCGGGAGTTCCACGCGGGTTACGTCACCCTGGCCGGCGCGCACGCTGAGGTCCAGGCTGACATTCGCTTCACGTTTAGCCGGCCTCATGGTGAGCGCGGCGCTTTCGATGGTCTTCACCGCCCCGCTGGCGGCCTGCGGTTCCGTAATCGCCAGGGACAGGGTATCGCCGGGCATGGGTTTCCATTCCGGTCCGCCCTGGCCGCCCCTGGGTAACATGGGCGACAGGCCCGAGGATTCGACGTGCCAGCGCGAAGACGCGTCCACGCTCCAGGTTTCACTACGCTGGGACAAGCCGCCGGCGACGAAGGTGATCACGGCCGATCGATCCGCCACCGAGCGCCAGGCGGTTTCCGACTGGCCTTCCTGCAGGCTCACCATGGCGGTGCCGCGGCTCTGGGCCATGCCCGGTGTGGTGGGATGCTCGAAGGGCAGCAAGGGAACCTCTATAGTAAAGGCCGCGACAACCGGGGCGATGCGCACCACGCGCGTCGCCAGGATCCATTCCTGATCGAGCACGAGGGTGCGGATCACTTCCACGAAGGGCGGTACGGGATCGGGAGTCAGTTCCGGACTAATTGGGGAATTATGGGCCGTGGTCGAGCCTTCCCGGCGTTGCAGCACCAGGGCGCCGTTCTCCGTGCGGCCCAGGGCCAGGCCCTGCACGGAATACTCCGGGGCCTGCGCCGTGAGATTCCGGGCCTTGTCGCCGAAGTTCAGTTCCAGGCGGGGCCCCAGGATGCGGCCTTCCACGGACACGGCATGCCGGCCGCGGGGCAGGGCGATGGCCAGGCTGCCGTTGGAGAGTTTGACCGCTCCCGCCGCGGGTTTGCCCGCCAGCCGGATCGCTTCCAGGGCGAGCTGGCCTTCCCCGGCTTTTGGCAAGGGGGCGAAAGCGGTATCCGCCACGTCGAAGATCAGGGTCATGACTACGCGGTCGCCTTTCACCTCCACGCGGCCGGAGTTCATGTCGGCGCAGGCGGGCGCGCAGTCGCGCGGGGCTGACATGCGCTCCGCTAATTCCTCCAGCAAGGTATCGGGGGGGAAATCGCCGGCGGCCGCAGGAACGGGAAAGGTCAAGGCGGCGCAGGCGGTCAGAAGCAGAGTCGCGAGTGCCGGACCGGATAAGCCGGACTGTCCAGTAGCATCTGGGTTACCGGATCCTCCGCTGCCCGCCGGGCGGCTTCCTCCCGGGCCAAAACCGTCCTTTCGCCCTCGGCGCATCGCCTGGGTTGCCGGAAATGCCAGCAGCAACAGCAGCGCGCCGGGAAGCAGCGCCTGTAACGCGCGCAGCATCCGGGTCAGCCAGGGCCGAGCCAGGATCAGCTTCACCTTTTCACCGGCGGGAACCGGACCCGACCAACTCAGGTTCGCGGATTCCCAACCCCAAGCGGGTTCGCCGGGTCCCGATTGCACCTTGGACGCGTTGTTGTTGAAACGCCGCTTTCCGGGTGGTTGCTCCAGTTCATCGACGGAACCGGCCCCGCCCTTTTCCGCGGACGTCTCGGATTGCGGCATGGGCGGGGCTGCAAGTTTCGCCACCACCTGGTTATCCGCAACCGCGCCATAGTGCCTCGCAATCGAGCCGGACGAGCCGGAGACATCGAGCAGGTTGTAGTTGGAATTGCTGAACGCCGTCGATCCCGGTCCATCGAGCTGCGGATAGAGGGCCTTACGCGCATGCACGATCGCGAAAGGGATCCAGATGGCCGCCAGCGCCACGAAGGCGACGATGCGGTACAGGTTCGCGAGGCGGCGCAGTTTGCCTTCCGGCAATACCTTCCACAATCCCATGGCAGCCAGCAGATTCAGCCAGAGCAGGCCGGACAGGCCGGCTTCCTGTGACAGCAGGATGAAGCAGGCCAGAGCCACGAGGGCCGGAACCAGGCCCGCCAGGCGCAGGACGCCCAAGGTCAGGATGCACAGCAGGAAAACGTCCCACAGCGACCAGTCCGTGATCCACGATTGACCCACCACATCCGGGCCTTCCGCATGGATCAGTTTCCACCCCGGAGGCAGATGCAAGGTGGCCTGCACCCCCTGGAAATCCTGGTTCCATCCGGTGGCGGGCAGTGCACCCTGGCCGCGATCGAAGCGCGACAGGGCCAATACGCTCAAAGGCCCCGCGGGCATCTCCACGCCGGCCTTGTCTTTCAGGGACGTGATCATGACGGCTTCACCCATAGCGTCCGCGCGGCCCAACCGGAAGCCGCCTCCCATTTCCAATCGCGACCGCAACGGCAAGGTCCCCGACAGGTTATCCTTCACCGTGAAGCCCTTGCCCGCGAAGTCCAGCCACAGATCGCGCACCAGGCGCAAATCGTTCGCAACGGGGGAGGGATTGCCGCGCTGCTTCTCTTCCAGCCGCAAGGTATCTCCGGACACCAACCGGTACGCGGGCAGGCCCTTCCACTCCGGAGGCAGCCCCGACCGGGACGGATCGACGAGCGACGCGCCGGTCAATTCCACCACGCGCAGATCCCGCTGGGCCTCGAAGGACCAGATTTCCTCTTGCGGCCACAGGCTGTCCATCCTCGCCGCACCCGCCTTGACGATCGGTTCCAGGAAGCGGCTCACCACCCGCAGCGAATGATCGCCCGATCGCAATTGGGCGCGCAGGCGCCCGTCCGCGCCGATGCGCAGGGGCAGATCGCTTTGGATGGACAATACCGCGGAACCTTCCGGCAGAAACCGGCCCGTGACGATTTCGCGCTCCCGGCCGGAAACCGAAACGGTCATATAGGTTTCCAGCCGCATCGGGATCCCGTCCATGAGTTTACGGTAAACGCGCAGGGTGAGCGGCGCTTCCCCGCCCGCCGTATCGGCCCGCTCGGGCGCGCCCAACTGCAATTCACCGTCGCCGGACATCTCCGGCACCGCCACCTCCCGGCCCTTGAGCCGCAGGGTCAGCAAAGCCGAGAACTCCGGCACCCGCAGGGATTGGGGCAGCGCGCTCCAGGCGAAGCTCCCCGAGATCGAATGCTCTCCGTGGGTAAGCTGCGTATGGGGCAATCCGTACTTGAGAACCACCGGCACCGCTCCGGAACCGTCGCGAACGTCCTTGGGCCAAGCGTCGGGATTGCCCGGCAGGCGCACCCACTGTTTTCCATACACGGTGACGGATTGCGTGAACGATCCTCCCGCTTCGCCCAGATCCAGTTTCAGTGAGCCGTAGGTCACGCATACCGCTCCCGCTTCCTCATGCACGGGGCAGGCCAATTGGGGATGGCTTTCCGCGACCCACGCCTTCCAAGGCCGCAGGGCCTCGGGCACGGGAACATCGCGCGCGTGAGCGGGCGACGAGAGGAGCGTGATTCCCGTGAACAACGTGATCGCGGATATCCGCGGGAATAAGGCCGATGCCGTGGTCGGATGGGTGGGGCGGG
>JBDSIO010000126.1:0-5289 GCA_039917895.1 Fibrobacteria bacterium
GCCGCCTACGAAAAGCTGCAGGAGATGACCGGCCCGGAAAAGCTCGGCTCCACCAGCATCGCCATCCCCAACGGCCCGCGCCTGGGCGACAACGTGATCCAGGCCAAGGGCTTGTCCAAGGCGTATGGAGACAAGCTCCTGTTCGAAAACCTGGAATTCGATCTGCCCAAGGCCGGCATCGTCGGCATCATCGGCCCCAACGGCGCCGGCAAGACCACGCTCTTCCGCATGATCACGGGCCAGGAAAAGCCCGACTCCGGCGAACTCAAGGTGGGCGAAAGCGTCAAGCTCAGCTACGTCGATCAGAGCCGCGACAGCCTGAACGGCGAGAACACGGTCTTCAAGGAAATCTCCGGCGACCTCGACATGCTCAAGATCGGGGGCATGGAAATCAACTCCCGCGCCTACGTGGGCAAGTTCAACTTCTCCGGCGGCGACCAACAGTCCAAAGTCAGCGAAATCTCCGGAGGCCAGCGCAACCGCGTGCATCTCGCCAAGCTCCTGCTAACGGCCGGCAACGTATTGCTGCTCGATGAGCCCACCAACGATCTCGACGTCGAAACCCTGCAGGCGCTGGAGCAGGGCATCCTGAACTTTTCCGGTTGCGCCGTGGTCATCTCCCATGATCGCTGGTTCCTGGATCGCATCGCGACGCATATCCTCGCCTTCGAAGGGGATTCGCAGGTGGTGTGGTATGAGGGCAATTACGCGGCTTATGAGGAAAACCGCAAGAAGCGGTTGGGCATCGATGCGGATACCCCCACACGGCTCAAGTACAAGCCCCTGGTGAGGAAATAACGCGGAAGACGTAGAGAAAGCGGGCGGCTAGGCAGCACGGCAGGACAGTTGCTGCCGCCTCCTCGCGGTCCCAATCGCAGATGCTGAAAGGCTTCAGCGTTTCAAATCCGAAGGATATAGGATTGAAATCCTATATATCCGACTTGAGTCTCCCCAACTGGCCGTGAAACGGGTCGAGTCACGGGTCAAGCAGGGTGGGCACTCGGTGCCTAAACAGGATATACTTCGTCGATTCGAGCGAGGCTGGCGGAATTTCGAAGGGATTTACAAGTCCATTGCCCATTCGTGGGCCGTTTACGATAATTCAAAAGACGCACCCCGATTGTTGGAAAGCGGCCCATGAAGCAGACAAAAAAAAAACCAGCGCAAAGTGAATTCGTAAAGCAGGTTGATCGCGCGATGAAACGGGCCGCAAAGGCCGCGCGCAAGACCGCCCGTATGCACGGCACACCGGTTTACTTCATCCGCAACGGCAAAGTCGTCGCCGAAAAACCCTAATTCCCAACCTGCAAATGGACGAGACCTTCGATTCCTCCGCGCTTCGCACCAAAGTCGAAGAGGCCCTGCGCTTCTTCGTCAAGCTCCCCATGCGTAAACCCGCGTCCGCGGACCCTTCCACAAACTTTTCGGGAAACGCCTTTCTGGAAATCCCCGGTTCCAAAGCCAAAGTCATCGCTTTCTCCGAAGGCGAGGGTCGCGTCGATGTGAATTTCGGCCCGGGCCGCGGCTCCTTCGACTTTTCCGGATCGTGGATCGAGGATGAAGACGAAGACAAAGAGGTTTCTTTAAGCGCGGAAGCGGCCGAAGCCGAGCTGGAAGAGGATTTCAAGGAAGAGTTGGAAGCCATGGTGAACCTGGCGTTGGACATCATCGATGAAAGTGTTTTCGCGGCGCGTTACGTGGAAGACGGAATTCCCATGGAAGGGTTGTTCCCGGCGGAGGAATTCGAAGCGATGAAAGGCATCCCCGGTTTTACGAGCATCTCCTGGAACGGGACCTATACCAGGAACTACCCAGCCCCTTAGTGATTCCGGCCTAATCCAGATTCAGACCGTATCCTTTTTCAAATCCAGAAGATGGAAATCCAAAGCCCGCACCGAGATGCGGATTTCGATAAACGACAGGCCCAATGACGCCAGCATGCACAGCATGCTGGCGGCGAACATCGCCTCACCGCTCCGGTAGAATCCCCTGAACAACAAGAACATGCAACTCGTGCAGAAGATGAGGCCGAGCACGCCCAGGGATTGCATGTCCCGGATCAACCGGATGCGTTTGCGCAGGCTTTCGAGTTCGCGAAGGTATACGGGCTTGGGCGCTTCGGAATGGGTTTTGTGGATTTGCCGGATCACGGAGGCTAGACCGAGGAAGCGGTTGGTGAAGGCCAGCATGAGCAGGGAAATGGCGGGAAACAGAAGGGCCGGGGTGGCGATGTCTATGCGCATGGGATTAGATTTATAAAATCCAGGGCGCCAACGAGCCCAAATCCTGAGTAACCCCAGCCTTGAAAATCGGCCCGTAACCCGTAGGTAAGGGTCAAAGGATAATTGAACCTTGCCTATCGGCGATTTTTATGGAGACGGCAGCTTTATGGGGACGGCAGCCATAGTTTCTGCGTCATCAGCCTGTGGGAGGAATTAAATCGCATAAGGAACAGGCCACCATGGCGGGAAATCCGGCTCAAGGGTATCGCAACGTCAGTCTGTCCCGCCGACCAGGAAATCCTTTCTGAATAGTGAAGCGATCCCGTGATATCGAAAATCTCCATCTCAACCGAACCCACCCGATCGGATTTCAGCGCGGCCAAGTCCTGTATCGTTATGATCAAAAAGCTGCCCTTGACCCGAGCGGAAGGAGACAGACCCTTAGCCGACTGGGCGGAAAGGATTCCCGCGGAAAGCTCCCGGGTATAATCCGGATACGCTGCGGCGGACGAAACGTTGAATACCCCCGCTATGGGCATGGGCATGAATGCGCCGGCTTGGCCTGCTCCCTTGGTGGTGGGGACGGCTACCTTGACATTATCCATCACCTCCAAATTGAAACCCCGCGTCGCGTAAAGGTTGGAATTTCCATAATTCCATATTTTTTGCGGCGGATTTTCCAGCATCCACTCTGACGAAGACAGTGAAAGCAAATCCTCAGGGAGTGCTTTGTTGTCGGCGGCGGATAATTCCGGCACGCCCGCCAAGTCGAACCGTTCAGCTTCGGCGGCGGGTAATTTGTCTTCTTCCAAGGCGACCAGGGAGTAGGTGCTGTCCACGAATCCAACGGCCGCGGCCATAGAGCGGGGCAGTTGCGCCGCCATGGGGGTCAAAGCACGGGAAGCGCCCAGCACTTGCGCCAACGCAAGCGGGTTTTCCACCGGGACGATACCGGCGGTTTCCTCGAATTCGGAGATGACTTTGCCTTCCTGGGTAATCGTCCAGTGAACCTTGGGAAGGAGAACCGGAGCGCTGAACACGTGCTTTTCTATTTCGCTTTTTCCGCTTTGATATGGGTTTTTCAGGTCGGGAGGGCCCGCCACCGACAGGCTGCAGATCTGGTTCCCGTTTGTGACGACCGCCGCTACTTCCAGGTTTAGCGTATTCCGGGTCAGGATGGAGGAGGGATTGATGCCGGGCCAGTATATCACGCGATCGTCCGGATTGATGTTCAATCCCAAATCCAGATGTTCGGCATAGTCGACCAGACCGCCTACCTGAATCATACTGTCCACCTTCAAGGCGACCGTTCCCGAATAGTCGTAGATCAATTGAGGTCCGGCGGTCAGGACCAATAGGTGCCGGATATTCTCGTTTTTATCGAATAGATTCAGGGCCGCCTGCAAGGCGGATTCAAAATCGCTTTGGGCCTGCTTGACGTCCGCTGCCAATTGATAATTCGGCCTAACGGTCACGACCGGCGGTTCCATGACGGCTAGGGAGGCGAGGGAGTCCAGATACGCGATCAGCTTCACATGGTCCGGATCACCGTCTTTCGATAGGCCAAAGGTGATTCTTTCCCCTCCCTCTTTATCAATAATCAGCGCGGCCCGTTTGTTCGCCCCTTCCAGCTTGGACAGGAACGCCTTCAGCAGCTTGCTTTGACCGACGATTTGACCGGCATAGGCGTTCAGTACGGACGTATGGCTCCAACGCCAGAGGATGACGAAGTCCTCTTTCAAATTGCTTTGCGAGATGATTTTTTGGGCGTCCATCACGACGATATGCGCGGCTTGGCCTTTCAGATTCGGTTGGTCCACCTGTCCGACGTAAAAGCGGGAACCTTCCGGTTCCTTGGAAAGCACGGGAACGATGTATTGTACTCGGGGCGCTTGGGAAGAACCGCCATACGCCTTGAAGGAGAACTCTGCCTCGCTCAGGGCCATGGGAGTTTTATTGGTGAAGGGGACCATCGTTTTCCCGGCCTCGATCTGGTAGGAAGCGATATCGGAACCGGCTTGGATGGTCACCTTGGCGCTATCGCTGAAGGCATAGGGATAGGGAATCTTTATGGTTCCGCCCATGGAACTCGCGGGAATCAGGTAATGAATACGGACCTTCCGGGTGTCTCCGAATTTGGCGGGGAAAATGGAGATATCGTAATTGTCGATTCCCCATCCGTACTCGATCAGTACCGGATCCCGGGGAGGCGGAGGGGCGTCGGCATCCCGTTGCACCACTTCCTCATAGTCGGCGCGCGCGGTTTTGGAAGTCTTCAACTTCGCCTTCAGAATGTCGCCTTTCCACCAGGTCAGCATGCCCACCACGACCGAGCTCCTGACCAGATTCAGGTTGCCGACGATTTCCAGGGCATCCTGGAATTTTTCCGGCCCTTTTTGATCCTTACCGCCGACTCGGAATACCCAATCCAGCTCGACATCCAGGTAATTGGGGTGGACGGTGATTCGGAATTGCTCATCCTCGATGACGGCCGTCCCCGTCCATTGCGCCCCTTGGGTGGATTGGCTGCGGAAGACTCCATGCTGATCGCCGATGGCGTGTGCGTTCTGAATCGGCAAAAGGAATCCGACGGCAAAAGCGAGCAGAACTTTTGGCGAGACTCTCATAGGCACCTCATCGGGTTCGGTTGGTAAACGGGCGATCGACTCAGGGATCCGGGTTGGGTCAAAAGGCTAGGGCTCCACACCCTAAGATACCGTAGTGTAAATTAATTGTCAATAAGTTTAAATGCCGAATTAATCGGCAATAAAATGCCTAATTAGCGCGAATAAGTAGTGTATAAAGACTCATTTTACCGTGGAACCGGCGGAATTCCATCGCTTTGAGCAACTCCTGTATCGGGCCGCGGCCGCCGAGAGGATCACCATGCCCTTTGTGGCGAGCCTGTTTGCTTGATGGGTCCTTGATTGAGGATGTGCGATGAGAATGGATACCTCTGAATGAGGACTCGAATCCCTCATTTTGCGCCTGTGCCTCAATCGCCTGCCCATCGCAACCTTAACTTATGAAGGTGATCTCAATAGATTTAATCCATGGCCGCCTACTC
>JBDSIO010000127.1:0-8988 GCA_039917895.1 Fibrobacteria bacterium
ACGGTTCACAGCGGCCCGGAAAGCCAAACGCCCGATACGACCAAATCCGTTGATTCCAATTTTCACGGCCACCGAAGTACCTCCTGATAAGTATTCAAAAACAACGCTCACAATATAAAAACACGGCCGTGCGCCTGCAAGATTGGGGCTGTAAACCGCTTGTTTACACGACTTGCAGAGAAGCCAGGAAGCCTATGGTTATTGGCTGAAAATGTTATGATAGGTATGAAATGGGAAGAACTGGCAGAATTCCCTACCCCTACTCCGAAAACCCATACCGCGCCCGGTTCTTATCGACAATCATAGTGGCGATAATCTTCGGCACGTATTGGTTGGTCTCGTCTGCCAGCGTGCCGAGGCGGTAGATGTACCAGAAATCCCGATTGTTGATGGGATCGTCGATACTGCGCAGGGCCTTGCGGATGCGGCCTTCGCCGGCATTGTAGGCTGCCATGGCCAGGGCCACGTCGCCGAATTCGGCATACAGGGTTTTGACGTATTTCACCCCAGCCTGGGTTGCCAGGCGGGGATTGGTCCGCTGATCAAAATAGGGCGACAGGTTTTCCCAATTCTCCGGAACTTTCAGACCGTATTCCCGCGCGGTTTGCGGCATGAACTGCCAGAGGCCGCGCGCGCCGGCCTTGCTGATGATGGTGGAGTCGAGCAGGCTCTCATGCATGGCGAGGTAGTAGAATGCCTGAGGCATTCCCTGACGTGTCAACTCAGCTTCGATGGTGCGCTTGTGCAGGTGGCTGTTGGCAAAGGAACGATCCATGATGCTGCGGGTCGAAGTCTTCGTGAAAGAGTAGATGTGCTTCTCGACCTGTTTTATGAAGATGTCCGGCACGATGTAGTCGCGCTTGCCGAAGCCTTCCAGGATTGTATGGATCTCGCGGCCGAGCGGATTCTTGTAGGTATTGATGACGTCCGAGGTTTTCAGGTTGGAGCGCACGCTCATCAATTGCCGTTCTGCCGCGCGCAATTTGGCCACCAGAACCGCCTTGTCATGCTCGTCATCGGGATCGGTCGGGGTCTGGCTGATCTGAGATTCCAGGGTCTTGGCCTCGGACAGCAGGTTCTCCTGCTGCTTGAGCTTGCCGCGGTAACCCATGTTCTGGTAAAGGAGGATGCTTACGATGATGAAGGCGATAACGGACACGGAACCCAGGATGATCAACGCGCGCATCTTCTGGGAGGAATGCATGGATGCGGCGGATTGGATCATCATGGCGTCGCGCTTGCTGAGCACGCCGCTTTTGACCAGACGCTCGGCGCGGCCCTTGTCCTTGATTAGGTCCTTCACCTCATCGTGGCCGGCTTCGTCGTCCTTGAACCGCTGGGCCAGGCCCATGGTGTAGTTGCCCGCATACTCGTCACCGTTTCCGCTTCCGCCTCGGAAGTCGCCATGGGCGGGATTTCGCACTTTTCCCCC
This sequence comes from Fibrobacteria bacterium, assembly GCA_039917895.1. Lineage (GTDB taxonomy): Bacteria > Fibrobacterota > Fibrobacteria > UBA11236 > UBA11236 > Chersky-265. The sequence goes on from JBDSIO010000127.1 coordinate 1,433, forward strand.
GGAACCCGCACCCGGGACCCTGGCCCGCGGAACCCCGTCCCGCGGCACCTTGCCCTTTGGGTTGAAGAAACCGGGGGGCGTGGCGGATTTTCCGGGCGCGTGCTTGCCTTCGAATTCCGTGCGGAGCTGCTTCGACTCTTGCGAGGTGACACCAGCGGAACCGGCGAGGGGCTTCATGGTGGAGGAATCGGTCGCCGAGGTCGAACGCTCGACCATGCGCATCTTGGGTCCGCTGACGCCGAGACTAATCACTTCATCCGTTGCCAAAGCATGTTCGGCAATCTGGACGCCGTTTATGAAAGTGCCGTTGGTGCTGCCGAGATCCCGGAGCATCACGATTTCCCCGCGCTTTTCGATCGAAGCGTGCCTCCCAGAGACCAGCGTACCGTCAGGACCGGAAAAACAAACCGTATTGTCGGGATTGCGGCCCAGGGTGATACCATTGGCGATGCGGATTTTGCGGCCGACCTGGACGCCGCTTATGATTTGCAGGAAATAGTCAGCCATGGAAACCGTTCAGGCGGAGCGGCCCTTCACCTGTTCTCCCAGGCGGTGAGAAGGGGGAAGGAGGCATCGCTGCGGTTGCGCGCCCCATTGACGCGGTTGACCTTGGCGGAGCTCAGGGCGATGACCTGAGACTGATCGAGCAGCTTGTCGGTTGACCGGGCCTGGCCTTTATCCGTAATCAAATCCTGATCTTCCAGGCGCATGGAGCGGTGAACGTAAAAGTCCACGTTCTCGCGGGAGGCGACCAGGCCTTCCAGGAAGGCCAGGACAGCCGGTCGGAATACGCAGTTCTCCCCTTCTATGCGGGAAGCGACGCCGCCGGCGAAAAAGTAGGTGTCGGATTTGCGGGCCGAATCGGCCAGGACCTTTATGGCCCCATCATCCTTGGGAATGACCTCGCCCGGCAATTGCAGCAGCATCGGACATCCAAGTTGGGCGGCCAGACCGGCGGCCAGCCTGAGGAAACCCGCATCGCGATCCAGTGGATCGGTAACCACCACGGCAGCCGCGAAATCAGCGCCGTCCTCCACGGTCTCTCCGACAAGCAGCGCGGCCGGATCGGCGGGGATTTCGGACCAGAGGTGGACGGTCTGGCGCTCGCGGCCTTTCGCTGCGCGGGCCAACCGCTGAAGCGAGGACATGAAGCCCAAGGCGTCGGCCAGCACGCCGTGGCGTAACAGGCTTCCGCGCAAGGCCTCCAAGGTATGGACCAGATCGTTGTGGAGTTCCTTGGCGGCGCCATCCTTGAGGATGAAGCCGGTGCTGTCGCGGCCGACCTCCTCCAGGAAGCGGCCGAGATGCGGGCTGAGTTTGGAGCCGCCGGAATTGTCCTGGTTGATCATTTCCATCAGTTTGTCGATGTCGCTGGACAGCCCGGGCGCCTTCGGAACAGGTACGATTGGGGTGTCGGGATTCGCGTGCTCAAAGAGGCCGTTCACGATCTCATTGCGCCAGGTGGGCGGGATGGGGATGCGGTTTAGGCCTGAGAGGAAATCCGGAAAGGTAATCTTGCGGTCCGCGACGCGCTGCACGAGGTCGCGCAGGATTTCCAGGTGGGAGAACAAGGTTTGCTCTCGGAGCGCATTGTCGAGATGGAGGACGTTTCGTCCCTGGAAGGTCATTTCCCCTTCCGCACCCGTCGGAAAGAAGTTGGGCATTTCCGGCAGGGGCACCTTGGCCGTCAGCCGGAAACGATTACGGAGATCGTCCAGGAAGCCGTTGTGGAAACGCAGCGGAGCATCCTGCTCCCATCCTTTTTTCATCAGTACGATATAATGAGAATTGCCGTGCCCGGATTTACGGGATGATTGGGATTGGGATCCGGTCTGGGAGCCAACGCCCCGGTTTCCAGTGAGATCCTTCCCTGCTGAGACGTTGAAGTCGCCGATTCCGCCTGCCACATTCATAAATATACTTCGTCCCGGGGGTTCCGTACCGGATCGGGATTCGTAAATTATGGGAATGCTATAATAGACGGGAACTGATGTGGTTTCCCCAAACATGGTATAACCAAACTTGGCCGCCGAGACCACCAACCTGATAAGCATCCCCTTGCGATCGATAGCCTTGGCGCTATTCTCGCTGGCGATTTGGGATTGCGGCGGAAGCCGCGCAATGCAGTCCGCCGTCGAGGCCGACTCCACCGTCTTTCATGTGCCCGAAACGGTCGCCTCCAAACGGGGGCAGGAACGATTCTTCCAGGAATACCGCAGCCAGACAGGATGGACATTTACGGCCCTCGCGCCCGCCTGGATCGAAGTGCCGCCCGCCAGGACCGACAAAGGCATCCCTATTCGGACCCTGATCCGGAACGACGACCGCAAACTGAGAATTTCCCTGTTCGAGACGGTCCTGCCCAAGGGCCAATCGAAGGAGAAAGCGGTTTCGGCCGCACTCGCCTACCTGTTCAAAGCGGATCCGGATTCCAGCGCCGAAACCGCGGAAGCGCCGCAATCCCGAATCCGCCTGTATAAACCTCCGGAGGACACCTTGATGCATTGGGGGATGTCCTTGCAGGTGGATACGGCCATATTGTACGTCAATGTGGAATCCAAGACGCCGCTGCCTGCCGAGAGTTTGGGCCGTTTGCAGGACATCCATATGGAATTCCTGCCCCGGAAAGGAGGCAGTCCGCCCGACTCCGGCCTACGCAGCTTCCGTGCCGCTATCGAAAACACCATGGGCCTGAAGGCCGTGGAGGATTCGAATTGGACGCTGGCTATGCGGTATTTCCAGAAAGCCCTGGAACTGGATTCCGGCAATACCCCCTATCTCGTCAATTGCATGGCCATCTTCCAGGTGCGCAAGGAAACCCTGCTGGGCCTGGACTTTCTTTCGCATTATCCCCGGCTGCTCACAAACTCAGGGGAATTGGCCGGGATAATGGGATCCCTTTTCGAGGAACTAGGCAAATACCAGGAGGCCAAGGAATGGGCCCTGAAGGCCCTGGAACTAGACCCGGAAAACACCGAGTGGTTGATCAATCTTTCCGATGCCCTGTGGGGGCTTGGCGAACGCGTACACTCCAAGAACGTGCTGTTGCGCCGGCATGGCGAGAAGCCCTCATTCCGGCTGTCCGTCTACCTCGCATCGACCTATCTGGGACTTGAGGAATACGAGAACGCCAGGCAGGTGCTGGTGCTGGCGCATGCGGACTCGGCGCCGACGGAGAAATCCTCTGAGTATTACCTGCGGGCCCTGACCGGCCTCAAGGATTATGAAGGAGCCCTGGACTACGTGCGTACTCTCGGAGCCGGTTTCCCGCCGAGCTCCAACAACTACCTGTTCAAGGGTCTTTGCGAATTCAACCTCAAGCTCTACCGGCTGGCGGGGCATTCGGCCAAACAGTCGGTCGACCTGGATCCTTCCAACCGCGAAGCACAGCAGTTGGCGACCCAGGTGGCGGCCCTGATGGGCAACCGCAGCAACCTCATCCTGCGCTCATCCATCTCTCCTCTCAAGACCAAAGGAAGCCTGGCGTCAGCCCAGGCCCTGCTCCGGAAGCCGGAGAACCAGACGCTGGCGGGACAATATCCGCTGACCCTGCTTACCCAGAATATCGCTTTTGCATGGGCTCCCAAGACCCGGGCGACCGATGGCCGCTGGAAAAAGACCCGCCACCAGTTCTACCACATCAAGGATGCCAAGAAGCTGTTCCGCCTTTCCGAACTCACCTATGAAATAAATCCCGGTTATTCGCGCTTCTATGTGAACGCCTTCCGCCTATTCGACGGCAACGGGAAGGTGATGGAAGAGGAAGCCGTCGGGGACTTCTACGTCACCAAGAGCCATAACACCACCTTGCATCCGGAAAACCTGCTGGTTCATCTGCCTTTGAAGACCCGCTCCGGAGTGCAGTACCTGGAGGTGATCACCACCGAAGAAGCCCAGCTCCCGGTTTCGGAATTCCCTTACCTGCGATACGAACACGCCTTCCCTTTCCCCGTGCTCGCCACCACCTATGAGATCCTTCGTCCGCCCCGCCATCTGCTCCTAAGCGCCTTCGGGGAATGTAAGTTGGACAGCCTGCCGGATCGAATCGTCATGCGCATGGACGAGCCCGCGGCCCCGTTCGAAGAGAACTTCCGCCCATACAACGACGAGTTCGGCACGGGATTCTCCGCCACTCCCTTCACCACCTGGCGCGAGGTCGGCCGCAACTATCAGCGATTTCTGGAGAAATCCGGGATCCATTTCGATACCCTTCCCGTGCCCGTTCAGGAACGCGCAGCGGAAACCATGGATAAGAATCGCGGCGGCAATCCCGTGCAGGCGCTTTTCCGTTTCGTGCGCGACTCCGTGCGCTATAACAATTACGAATTCAGCCTTCAGGCCTTGGTGCCTGAACGTTGCGAGACCGTGCTGACCAACGGATATTCGGATTGCAAGGGCCATGCGCTGCTACTGATGCAATTGCTTAAGGCGCGCAACCTCGAGGCCCATCTTTGCCTGGTGAGCCTTAACCATGCGGGCGATCTCGATCAACCCAGCCTGCACCAATTCAACCACATGATCGTGCACGTACCCGCGCAGAAGGGCCTCCCGCAATACTTCCTGGATCCGACGGAGAAATCCTACGCCTTTCGCCGCGCGCCCTTGGCGCTGGAAGGCAAGAACGTGCTGATCGTGGATGATGAGAACTCCCATATGGCCACCATCCCCGAACTCGACAGCGCGGGGGAGCACCGTGTACAAGTCTTCCACCATCTCAAGGTGGATCCTTCCCAGACCGCGATTGGGTCGGACAGCCTGGTGCTTTCCGGCAAGGTGGCTTCTGAATTCCGGACGCACATGAAAGCCTGGAACCCCAACACCAAATATGAAAACCTGCTGAGTTGGCTGGCGCAGAGCTATCCCGCCTTCGCGGATGAGCGCTTCCGCCTCCTGAATGAAGGAGATCCCGACGCCCCCCTTATCATGGTGTTCCACTACCGGGCCAAATTTCCGTTCCGTACCTCGCTCCAGGAATTCGAGCATTTCCCCAAGCTGGAATTGAGTTTTCTGCGTTTCCCCCGCGCCAACTCGCGCAAGGCTCCCATCTACTTTCCTCACGAAATCCAGATCAACTCGCAATGGGTCTACGAAATTCCCGATGGTTTCGGGTGGAAATCCCTCAACCTCGACCGGGAGCTGTCCGAACATTACCTGCATTGGTTGCTTTCCATCAACCAGGCCAATCCCGGCACGATCGAAATCAGGCAAAACTGGCGTATCGATCCCTTCGTGGCCACTCCGGAGGAGTACACCAAGATCCAGGCGGAGTGGGATCCGATTCTAGCGCGCTCGAGTCTGAGATTGGTTATTTCGAAGCGCTGAGGATGAAGCGTGGCGGGCTGCCTGGGGCAAATTCCGCGGGGTTTATTAATATTGCCTAATGGAGGCGCAAGCCGAACTCAAAATCAGATTGCAAAATGAAAATCGCGATTTTCCATTTCATCCTGGCCGCCGGAGTCTCGCACTCCCTCCGCGGCCTCGTTATGCATCGACTTCAGAGGAATCATGACAAAGCTCAATAAATTCTCCTCCCGTCTGACCCAGACCATCTCCCAGCCCGGCTCCAAAGCCATGCTCCACGCCATCGGCATGACCGACGAGGACATGGACAAGGCCCAGGTCGGTATTGCCAGCGCCGGTTACGACGGCAACCCTTGCAACATGCACTTGAACGATCTGGCCTCGCATATCAAGAAAGGCGTGAAGGAAGAGGGCCTGGTCGGCCTCACATTCAACACCATCGGCGTCAGCGACGGCATCTCCATGGGCACTGAAGGGATGAACTACTCCCTGCAATCGCGAGATTTGATCGCGGATTCGATAGAGACGGTGACCTGCGCTATGTGGTATGACGCGAACATCTCTGTGATGGGATGCGACAAGAATATGCCGGGGTCCATCATGGCAATGGCGCGCTTCAACCGCCCTTCCATCATGGTCTACGGAGGCACCATCCTGCCCGGCTACCATGATGGCCGCAAACTCGATGTGGTCTCGGCCTTCGAAGCATACGGCCAGTTCGTGAATGGCAAGATCGACGAAGCCGGGATGAACGAGGTGATCAAGAAGGCCTGTCCCGGCCAGGGCGCCTGCGGCGGCATGTACACGGCCAACACCATGGCCTCGGCTATCGAGACCCTGGGCATGTCCCTGCCATATGATTCTTCCTCCCCGGCAGTGAGCGACGAGAAGTTCCGCGAATGCCTGAACCTGGGCAAGGCCATCAAACGCATCCTGGAAATGGACCTGAAGCCGCGCGACATCATGACGCGCCAGGCATTCGAGAACGCTTTCACCATGGTCATCGCCCTCGGCGGTTCGACCAACGCAGTGCTCCACCTTATAGCCATGGCCAAGGCGGCGCATGTGCCCCTCACCATCGACGATTTGCAGCGCATCAGCGACAAACGCCCCTACCTGGCCGACCTGAAGCCGAGCGGCAAGTACGTGATGGAAGATCTGCATGGCGTGGGCGGCGTTCCCGCCGTCACCAAAATGCTCATCAAGGAAGGCTTGATCGACGGCTCCTGTATGACCGTGACCGGCAGAACCCTGGCCGAGAACGTGGAAGACCTGCCCGGCCTGAAGGAAGGCCAGAAGATCATCTTCCCCGTGACCGACCCCTTGAAGAAAAGCGGGCATATCCGCATCCTTTACGGAAACCTGGCCAAGCAGGGCGCGGTCGCCAAGATTACCGGTAAAGAAGGCCTGAGCTTCACCGGTCCGGCCAAGTGCTACGATTCGGAAGAAGAGACCCTGCATGCGCTGGAACGCAAAGAGATCCTGTCCGGCGACGTGGTGGTAATCCGCTACGAAGGCCCCACCGGCGGCCCCGGCATGAGTGAAATGCTTACCGTGACCTCGGCCATCATGGGCGCGGGCTTGGGAAAAAGCGTGGCCTTGATCACGGACGGACGCTTTTCAGGCGGAACCCACGGCTTCGTGGTCGGGCATATCACCCCGGAGGCCCAGTTGGGCGGCCTGCTGGCGGTGATCAAGAATGGAGACGTGATCACGATCGACGCCGACAAAAACACCCTGGACGCGGACTTGACCGAAGCAGAGATCGCTTCCCGTTTCACTGGCTGGAAGGCCCCTGCCTACAAGATCACCCAGGGCACGCTTTACAAATACATAAAGACGGTGAGCACGGCCTCGGAAGGCTGTGTTACGGACGCGTGAAGAACATCCGTACTTTCCCCGTCCTGAAACCAAGATTAGGGGATGATAGCGCATGCGCACTAATGAACTCGTATGCGAAGCAGCCTGAGGAAGCGTGCTGGAGTACGGCGAATAGCCCAGTGAGCTGTGAGCCGGGACCGAACGGCCCAGTGGGCCGTGAGGCGGGACCGAACGGCCCACTGGGCCGTGAGGCGGGACCGAACGGCCCACTGGGCCGTGAGGCGGGAGCGAGCGCTCGCGAGCGGTTACTGCCGCACAGAACGTGCACTAGCGAGCGGTTACTGCCGCACAGAACGTGTGCTCGCGAGCGGTTATGGCGACACAGAATGTCGAAGGCAGCGAGCATGCCCCAAAGGCATGTGAGCCGGGATCGA
>JBDSIO010000128.1:0-12546 GCA_039917895.1 Fibrobacteria bacterium
CCTTGGTGGCCTTCCACGTGGGCGTGGCTCGCGAACGTGCTTATGTTCAGGGACGAACCTTGAAACCAGGTGTTGGCCGTGTCTTTGCCGCCCTTGCGCGAAGTGATGTCCAGCACCGAGGACAGGCGGTTGCCGTATTCGGGTGGAAAGCCACCTTTGTAAAAGTTCACCTCGTCCACGGCTTCGACCAGGAAAGTGGAGAACAGGCCGAAGAAATGCACCGGCGAGTAGACCACGGCCTTGTCCAGCAGGATCAGGTTCTGATCGGAAGCGCCGCCGCGCACGTAGATCTTGGTCGAGAAGTCGGAGCTGGCCACCACCCCCGGCAGCCCTTGAATGGAACGGATCACGTCGGCCTCGGCGAGGCCGGGCATGCGCTTGATGAGCTTGGCCGAAACGGTGGATTTTCCCAGGGACCGCTTGGGCGCGCGCTGCGCCCGGACCAGCACCTTCTTGAGCTGGATGGCATCGTCGCTCTTGTAAGTGCCCGCGGTCGAGTCGGCCTCGACACTGTCCGGCACCGCCGAGGCGGAACGCGCGGTCGTCGTATCCGGGGCTTCCACTACCACCGCCGTCGCATTGCCGCCTCCGATGTCGGCGCGGAAGGCGGAGTCCACTCCATGATATTCGATTTCATAACATTTCTCGATCCGGCCCGGTGGGGCGCCATTCGGGGATGCGGGGGCGCTGAAGCACAGGTTCCAGAGAGTGTCCCGTGGCAGGATCGCTTCGAAAGGGCCGCCGGCGGCCCCGATCGGAAAAGTCAGGGTATCTCCGGTCTCAAGGACTTCCAGGCGGACAACGGCGGGTGCCGCGAAGGCCGTATCCCGCAGGTTACCCTGGAGCCGCACAGTCTCCCGGACCACGGGCGTCGCCGGCTTTTCAGCGGCCGCGGCCTCGGCCGGGCCGATTCCTCCGGTTACGGCCGCGAACAGGCAAACCGCGGCCAGGGCAAATCCCCAAGGTGTTCCCAAATGCGTGTTCATGAGTCCTTGTCCGCGGCCGGATCTTTAACCGGATTAAGTTAACAATGTAAACATGACTTTATGCGAACGTCAAGTTCCAGTCGCCGGCCGATAGCAGGGAATCAGGGGTTGGGTTGCAGGCCGGCGAACAACCGGGCGGTGGATTCGCGGAACAGGGCGCGGAATCCTGCTTCGTCGATCTGCCACTTTTTGGCGAGATAGATGGAAACCAATCCGTGCGTATGGGCCCAGATGGTCAGCGAAACGGCGGTGGCGTCGTCCTTCTTAAGGAATCCCGATTCCATGCATTCCTGAACCCGATCCACCAGGAACTGGAACGTCGCCAGGGAACGTTCCCGCAAGGCATCTGGAAATCCATCCTCGCCCAATTGGGCCGGGGCCATGAAGATGACTTCGTAGTATTTGCTTTTCCGCAGCGCGAATTCCACATAGGCTTCGCCGCTGCGAAGGAACCGCTCTTCGGGAGTGCGGCCCGAAAGGGAGGAAAACAGATAGCTTCCGAACACGTTCACGGCTTCGCCGATCACGTTGTGGAGCAGATCCTCCTTATTGCGGTAATGCCGATAGATAGCGGTGGCGCTGATACCGAGGGCCTCTCCCACATGGCGCATGGAAAGGCCTTTGAGGCCATGCTCCAGGTACAGGTCCAGGGCGCATTCGAGAATGCGCTCGCGTAGGTCCGACATGGTTAACAGTGTAAACAAATGGCATGGAACTGTCAAACCTGCCGCGTAGCAAGGCCACATCCAGCCCTAATCCAACCCTAATCCAGCCCTAATCAAGTCGTACGTGCGCACGACTCCGGATCAACTTCCGTACTCTCCGAATACGCCGGTTATGGCGGTGTTTCAGCGGGCGTTAATAGAAGGTATCGGTTTGGGAAGGGGATTCGACCTGGCTGCAGGTGTTTTGGGAGACAGGTCCTTTTGCTGGAATATGAAGATCTCGTTACGGACATCGGGACCGAGATTTTCCGCCAGTATCTGTTCCAATTGCTTCCGGGCGGCCTTAATGTCGATGGGCATTCCCTTCGGGATGCTGAAGCGGGACTTTAGTTTGGGCACATCGTAGACGGCATAGGTCCAAAAGCGGGCCTGGTCGTCTAGCGCAAGGCCGGGGGGAAGGGCGAGCGTGTTGGCCGGTGGTCCGTTCGCGCCTAAGGCGTTCTGGACATACTTCGTCCCCAAGCCGAAATTAAGCGCGAGCAGCAGTATGGCGGCCCCGGCCGCGAATGGCCAAATGCGCAAGCTGCGCTTATTTACCTGATGGGCCTGATGGGCCTGATGGGCTTGATGCGAAAGATCGCTCTTTTTCGGAATCGTGCCCGAAGTGGCCAATTTGCGGCGCATCTTCGCCAGGGTGCGACGGTCTTCGCGTTGTTGCATCAGGTTGGACTCGTTCCGGGAATCATCGATCATTTCGGTTTGCTCCGAGGAAATCAAGGCTACTGCTTTTCATTATCAGGGGGGCGGGTAGCGTAGGCCAGTCATTCAAGGGTAAAAACTTCAAGTGGCTTGGGAGCTTTGATGCGAAGTATCGTTGGAGGTCCGATCACTCTTCATGTATCTCATAATAATCCAGGTTGAATGGCGAGATGACGGTGGGGGTGCCGGGGGGCATGTTCTTGAGGTTGTTGTAACGGGCGTCGAAGGAGAAATCGCGGGGGCCTTGCGCGTAGATGGTATTGCCCGGGTTCCAGCGGTACTGGCCGGTGCTGTAGAGGCAGCGCCACAGGGCCACTTGCGAGCCGGAGAAGTGCAGAGTGTTGCCGCTCCAATCCTCCATCAGGGACATGTGGTTATGGGGCTGGCCGATGCGATCGGAGTAGCTGCCGTTGTCGTCCTGGTTCCAATTGTAATAGTTGAGGTCGGCGGGGTCGTTCCAGGCGGAGTGCGCCCGGGCGCGGCGCACTCCGCCGAGCAGGCAGGCGTTGATGGTATCGTCCACGGTGACGTCTCGCGTGGACGAAGCGGTGCCGTAGGCGGGGTTCCAGGACTTCGAGAGTACGGTGATGATGTCGGCGACTATGGCCGAGGACTTGGTGCTGACGCGGTTGAAGCTGCCCCAAGTATAGATCGGGCAGTTCGAGGCGAAAGTTATGTTGCGGCCCAACGTGCCCGCGTTATAGAACACGAACACGTCGCGGATCTTGGTGGCGGACGCTTCGTCCCAGCGGCCTTCGAAATAGACGACCTGATCGGCGGTCAGCGTGGAGGCTGCGAAAAAGGCGCCCACGTTGACGTAGGTGGCGTTGTACCATTTCTGGTCCCCGAAGTCGTAGAGCGAGTCCGCATGGCGGCCGGGCCAAGTGGCGTTGGACAGGGCTGCGAGCGGTACGTTCAGGGCGGTATTGGTGGAGGCGTCCACGGTCACGTCGCCGCCGCCGGCAAGATTCCGTGACCATTGCTTGATCACGGCTCCCGTTGCGTTGCGCTTCCTGAAGAGGAGATCGGCCTTGTAGACGAACTTCTGGCGTTTGGACGTGGTCGTCTCGGTGAACCCGGACAATCCCTTGTCGTCCACGCCCTTCGGCTGGATGATGAGGATGGCGTTGCGCGTGCCGATGGGCATCTTGAAGATCGGCACCTGGCTGCCGTAGGCCACCCGCATGCGCTTGGTGCCACCGTAGTAGGGCGTGTCCACGGGGACGAAGGAGGCGGGCGGGGTGATGTACGATCCCAAGGCGCCGTCCACGCGCTTGAAGCGGATAGCCGCGCTTCCCGAGCTGCCTTTGTTCCAGATGTCGCAGGGCGAGGTGACCCAATCTTCCAGGGAAAGGTTGCCGAAAGGATACAGCTTCACCCGCGCGTTGCAATGGATGCGGCCGGCGATGGACATGTTGGATCCGGGATCGAGAAGCATCACCCCTTCCCAGTAGGTGGCGAACTGGAAGATCGGGTATTGGTCGAAGGCGATGCGTTGGCGGATGCGCGCACGCGAGCCGGTCACGGTGTCGGTCGAGATGGCTTCGATGTTCGAGTAGGAACGGAAGGTCAGAAGGTCGTATTTGGTGCGGATGCTGTCCATGCGTTCCGCGCCCAAGGCATTGGTTTCGACGTCGTTGGTCACCGTGACGCTGTGTCCGTAAAGCTTGACCGTGGTGGAGGGGAACTCGACCATGTAGCCGTTGCTGTCCACGGAGTTCGCGGTACGGTTGATTACCAAGGCGATGGCGGATTCGGCCGCGTAGCGCGACTGGGAGCCTTTCCGGGATTCGGCCGCTATTTTGCGCCCGGAGGAAACGTTTTTCAGCATGGAGAGGCCCAAAGTCATGACGCCGGCCAGGACCACCAGGGTCAGCAGCAGCACGTAGCCGCGTTCGCGGACCGGCAGGCGTGGAAGGGGTGCGGGTTGCGGATTCATATGGACCTGTTATACAGGCGGCCGCGGCGTACGCCCACTATGGTTTCGAAATTCCGCCTGGTCGAGCCTACGAGTTTGTGGGCTCCCTTGACGCGGACGAAGAGTTTTACCCGCGAGACCTTGTTGCTGTCGGCAACGTTGCGGGTGAAGGTCCCGTTGCCGTCCGCGGAGAGGTCATAGCTGATGTCCAGCGAGTCGATGTTCACGGCCAAGGGAATGTTGTTCCAGACCGAACCCTCAGCCACAATGGTTTTCCGCAAGGCGCCCGCCGTATCCACGTACAATGAGCAGTACTCGACGGGATAGATGAAGTCGGCGCCCGCCAAAGTCGCCTCCAGGGCGGCGTTCTTGAGCCGGACCTGCTTTGCGGCGACGTCGACGCTCAGCATCTCCGCCAACATGCATTCTTCATTGCGCGAAATCATCACGAATCCGGACCCGTCGAACGGGGTGATGTCGCTGACGGGGAAAACCCCGTCGGTGAGATCGGTGTTGAGTTCATCGACTACCATTGCCGACAGGTCTTCCCGGTTCACATAGCTGGATACTCCGCGTCCGGAGGCGCATTTACGCAGCCCGTTGGCGCCTTGGGGCAGGCCGCCGCCGGCGGAAACCACCAGCGTCCTCACGATGTTGGCTACGTAGTCGACGGTCAACTGCGCTTCGTTGACATCGTTCTGCCGCAGGTGCATGGTCGTCTGCGATCGGTAAAGCATGAACCCCGATCCCGCGACCAGCATGCCGATGGTCCCGGCCATGGCCATTTCCACGATGGAAAAACCGTTCTGACCGCCGCGGACCTTCATGGATAGCACCTGCCTCCCAGGGCTTCCTGGTAGTTGGACACCGTGCCGCTCAGGGTCCGGATGGTATCCGCCACGGATTTGACCGTGATTTTGCGCATGCGTGAGATGTCGAGCCCGGGCATTAGCGCATCGGCCTGCGACTGGGTATAGGAGGAGACCGAGACCTTGACCGAAACCCCCTGCCGGGAACGATAGACGTTTCCGTTCATCAGATCCAAGGACGCCACGGGCTGGGTCATGGCCGAATCGAGTACTTCCGCCAATCCGCCGGTGATGTCGATGTACGCTTTGTTCGTCTTGTTGCCTTTGATGGTGGGTTTCACCGATTGCGTGAATGCGACCAGGGCGACCCCGGCCACCATCATGGCGACCACCACCTCGAGCAGGCTGATGCCGTTTTCCCTCGCTCCGGACATCAAGGCCCCATCAGTCGGCCGGAGGCCGCGATAACAGTCATTTTCACCGTATCCTTCTGGGAGCTCACGTATTTCAATTCGAAGCTGTTGCCGGAGCTGGTCGCGCCGTTCTTTTTGAAGCAGACATCGCTCATTGGATCGGCGCCCGAGGCAACCACCTTCACGGTGGATAGCGGATAGAGCCGGGCGATGGTCGCCAAGGTATCGGTGGCATTGTAACGGTCGTCGTTGTTGCGGTCCTCGAACAGCCCGGCGGTGTGCAGGGTGGAGTCGAAATGCACGCCGAAATGCCGCGCTTCCACGATGGAGCGCCGGGCGGCGAGATTGATCAGGGCCGTGATGGCGTCGAGGTCCGCCGCCTTCTTAGTGCGGCCGAGCAGGGAATGGGCCAGCATCCCCGAGGTCAGCGAGGCGATCAGGAGGACCACCATCATTTCCACCAGGGTGAACCCGTGCTGCTTCATTGCGCCGCCCGCACGGTACGTATTGCCTCCCGGCCCGATCCGTTCGCTTGATCCGCCGCGTTCCGCAACGAGGCGATTTCGGCGCGGGCGGCATCCCCGACAAGGTTCTTGGACAAGATGTCCTCGAGGTGGTGACGCGCGTCCACGGGATCCACTACGGCGTTCCTGGAAATGGTGAAACGGGCGCGCAACTTCGTCTCGTCGAAGGCGGCGAAAGCCCAGAACCTCGCCAGATCGTCACGCTCCAATGCCGCGGACGGGGCCAGCGGCGAGGTCAGGGTTTGCATGCCGATTACTTCCAGGATTTCTTCCTTATACGAACGCGCGAAAACGTTCAGGCCCGCGACTACGCCCGTTGCCAGCAGCACCCAGAGAAAGGATTTGGTCCCGACCCGCCTCCGCCGGGGCGGCTGCCGCGGAAGCATGGCCGACTCGGAACCTCCCGCCAGCTTCTTGCGCATCTTTTCCAACGTCTCGGCATTCGCCTTGGGTCGTTGGCCAAGCTTGAATTCATTCACTTTCGGAGCTGTGGTCACTTCATTCTCTCCCGTTTTCTCCAAATGAGCGGCAATGCCGGGCTCCTCCATTATCCGGCGGTAAGCAAGGTTTCGCAAGCCCGGGAAGCTCCGGATTCCACTCTGGTTTGGGTTCACGTTTGGTGTTTTGGCGAACATGGAGGCGACCTGGGGGCATTTGCGGCTCAAACCGGAAAGGGTAAACGCAAAGCGCCGCGGCAAGAAAGCCGCGGCGCCAGGAGATCGGGAAGCCTTGCAAGCTGCTCAGGGGATGACGGTGCCGGGAAGCGCGCCGTTCACGATGACCTTGCCAACCTTGCCCAAGGTCACGGTCAACTTGCCCGTGCCCGTGGTGGGTCCGACCCAGTTCAGGGTCACCGAGCGGGTGTCGTCCGTTCCGGCGGAGACGGTGAAGTTGGTCGAGCCGCTGTATAGCTTGCCGGTGAAGGTATGCAGCGCGCCATAGGCTTCCAAAGTCACGGTGTGGTTGCCGGGGGTGATGTAATCCCAGAACACGTTCACGTTCTGGTTGCCGGAAAAGTAGCCGGAAGCGAGCACGGAGTCGGCCTTGATGACGCCGTCGACCAGCAATACCACGCGGTTCAGGTTCAGCTGGTCCTTGCCGGAACCGGACACCGAGGAGCTGATGCTGTCGGGCAGGGAGTTGAAGCGGGCTTCATACATGGCGAAACGGGAAGTGAGGTTCAGGGTTACGGCCGCGGTATCGGCGGGCTTGACGAAGAAGGATGAGCTGGATCCGGAATGGACGACCGAGTCCTTGGCGTCCAGGGATTTCGCGGTCACGACCCAGTTGCGCAAGGGAGCGAGCGTCAAAGCTCGGATCACCGTGACCTGGGCGTTACCCGATACCAGGGAGGTGTCGCGGACGGTGTCGGCGGGGGTGGCGCTCGAGACCGCGGTCAGCACCAGTTTGGACAGGTTGATGGCCGAGGACTTGCTCAGCACGCCGACCTTTCCCAGTACGACCGTGGATTGAACCGTGGCGTTGATTTCCGCCTCCGGGCCCTCGGCCGAGGCCGAAGTCGGATTCTTGCCGCAATTGACGAGCATTGCGGAGGCGATTAAGCCGATGAAAAGTTTGCTGAGCGCCGATTTGCCGTTGGTCATGATGTCCTCCCAGTTCTATCACAGTTTTCGGAAGGAAATTTTCAAAACTTTAACAATGAATACAATTTCATCCCGACCAATGGATCCGGGCTCATTAACGTATATCGCAACGCAAGCTCAGGGTATTTCCCGACCCTTGGAGTAAGGGAAATCCTTACGAGGAAAAATGAAAGCCAAGGGAGTGAAGAGTGAGCGCAGCTGACGGACGGAAACGTCACCAAAGCGCTTCCCGCCCGCATTCATCTGCGGGGTTTTTCCGACCGCCCCACCGCATCCACTCGCTCGGGGGCGCCCGGCTTCCAGAAACGTTTGGTAGCCTCCCAGCTGCCTGAAACCCATGTGCTACCTGGACTCGATCCATTCGAAGCGGCAGTCCGGTATCCCGTCCCTCCCGGGCTTCCGTGTTCTTTCGCGCTTGCGCGTGCTCCAGCCCCCGTGCGCACCCCCGTCACGGCCGTCTTGAAGAACCCCAGGCTGTCCAGCCATTGGCCGGCAATGACGGGCCAGGTGGCTATGGTGGCATTCGTTACCTTCCCGTTGGCGTCCACCCCCAGGCCGAACCCGTGACCGCCCGTGTCGAATATCTTGAACTTGGCCGGGACCTTGGCCTTCACCAAGGCGTCGAAATAGAGCTGGCTGTTCTTGATGGGAACGGTGCCGTCGTCCTTGGCGGCGGTTAGGAAACCCGGAGGCGATTCCGCCGTCACCTGCTTTTCATTGGAAAGGAGCGTCACCAAATCGGCGGAAGGATTATTGCCCAACAGCGCAGTACGCGAACCCGCATGCGTGAAGGATGCGTCCATGGTGATGACGGGATAGACCAGTACCTGGAAATCGGGTCGGCAGGAAAAACGATCGATACTGTCCTGGGCGCCCGCATCGCCCGCATCGAAATGCGTCGCCACCGTGGAGGCCAAATGACCGCCCGCGGAAAAGCCCACGATGCCGACCCGCTTCGCATCGATGTTGAATCGCTTGGCATTGGCGCGCACCCATCGCATGGCCCGCTTCGCATCGTTCATTTCGATGGGATGATGGTAGTTAGGGCCCAGGCGGGACTTCAGCACGAAGGCGGAGATGCCCAGTTCGTTCATCCATTTGGCGGCTTGCGACCCTTCCTTGCTCATCTCCAAATAGGTGTAGCCTCCTCCCGGGCAAATCAACACGGCAGCGCCATTGGCCTTGGCGCCGGCCACCGGGAAAAGGGTCAGCGTTGGCTTGTCTGCATCGGCGGTTCCCGTGGCTCCGGGCGCGCCTTGCGGCCACAGCAATTCCACCGGTTGGGCCAGCGCGGAATCCGCCGCTGACATCAGTACCGGGAAAAAAAGAGACATGGCTACCCGATAGGCTTGGAATTTTTTCAAGGCAGCAATCCTCCGTGTTTGCGGACCGATTGGGTCCGCGAAGAACATAGCATCAAGGCCCCCACCTTTGAAACGTTACCGTTTACGCCTATGTCGAGTAGAACCATTTCCCGACCGCGAACGCGGGGACGATCCATAGAGCGCCCACCAGGGAGAACTCCGGCGGAACCGAATTGGCCAACATGGCGAGCACGTCCACCAGCGGCACCATACGCAGCATGCCGCCCACCATTTGCCCGGTGTGCTTCGGTGACGGGTCGGTTGCGAGGTTGCGCAAGGGCTTACGGAGGAACAGGGCGAGTCCCAGCCAGGGCAGAGTCATTAGGAGAATCGGGCTCATAGGGTTCATAGGACTCATAGGCCTAATAATTCTCTCGGTGCGGAACCCGATCAAAGCCGCGATGAGCCAGGCGATGAACCACAGTCCCACACCGGACAGGAACAGCAGCGATCGCCGGCGCGAATTGCCGCCCACTTCGTCCCGGGCCAGGAAGGTCACCAGGGCGATATAGGCCCACAGGGATGCGAGAGCGAGCCAGGCCGGCAACGGCAGGGTTGCGGGATGCGGAAGCGCCGCCCAGGTCAGGGACATGCCCGTCAGCAGGTTCAGCGCCCGGCACAGGCCCATGGCCGCGGGACCGGCCCATCCGCCCTTGAGTGCGAAGTTGTAGGCGAAGATGGCCAAACACAGCGCTCCCCCCACGGAAACGGAAACGGGATTCGCGAACCAGAGCAGACCCAAGCCCAAAGCCATCATGCCCAGGCTCAGGCCCCAAGCCGTTCCCAGCGGAATCGCACCGGAAGGAATGGGTCGGTTCGGCCGTTCCTTCGCGTCCACCTCCTTATCCGCCACATCGTTGAGGGCCATGCCCGCCATGATGAACAGGGCCGCAGCCGCGATACCGGCGCCCAACTGCGGGGAGAACGTGCGGCCCCCCGCGATAAAATATCCGGCATAAGCGTTGGACATGGAGCTGAAGACGGTGGGAATGCGGACCAGGGAGAGGAAAGACTTGAGTTTCACGGGGCATCTCCGCCCATCACATGCGCCTCAATCAAATCATGCACCGCCGCCATGGGCATCGAAGATTCCCGGGGCTTAAGCGACATGACTTCGGAAATTACCATAGGCGCCTCCTCGGCCTTGTCCGCGGGAGTTCCGTGGCTCCCCTTCACCAATTCCGGGGTCAGCGGGATCACATCCATATAATAGCGGAAGCCCAGCAGCTTCTTGAGCAGGGTCCACGCCACCTTGAGCTTGGGCAGCTTCAGGGCGGGATCGAGAAACAGTTCCACGGGATCGAAGCCGGGCTTGCGGTGGATGTCCACGCAGCGGGCGAAGTCCGGGGCCTTCTGGTCGTCTTCCCAGTAATAATAGGTGTACCAGTTGTCCGGCTCGGCCATGAGGATCACGTCGCCGCTGCGATCGTGCTGGAGACCGGCCTTGGCGATGGCGTCGCCTGTGAGCACGGCGCGCTGGCCCGGCTCCTTTTCGAAGAGGGCGGCCACCTCGGGAATGCGCGACTTGTCCTTGACGTAGATATGGCAAATCTGATGGTCGGCCACGGCGAAGGCGGCGCTGGCCCCGGCGTCCAGCATTTCCCAGGTCAGCGACGGCCGCACTTCCAGGAATCCGGCCCTCCGCAGGATGCGGTTGGGATGGGTATGCCGCGCCACCTTGGAAATTCCGTATTCGGAGAGAATCAGGATGCGCACCTGCCGCTCGCGGTAATAGTCGATCAAATCGCCCACCACGGCGTCGATGTCCGCCAGCTCCTTGCGCATCTCCGGGGCCCCGGGTCCGAATCGCTGCAGGCCGTAGTCCAGGTGGGGCAGATAGACCAGGCTCAGGGTCGGCCGCTTGCGGTCGTAGATCCACTTGGCGCAGGCCGCGATCCAGCGCGACGATGCGATGCCGGACCCCGGTCCCCAGAATTGGAAGAACGGGAACGGGCCCAGTTCCTGGATCATGTAACGGTGGATCTCGGCGGGCTGGGTGTACACGTCGAAGATCTTGCGGCCGTCGGCCGGGTATTGCGGGCGCGGCGTCACGGTCCAATCCGCGTCCGCGTACATGTTGTACCACCAGAACAACTTGGCGCACGTGAAGCCCGGCTGTTCGCGCTTCAGCTTCTCGAACACCTTTTCGCCCCGCACCAGCTTGTTGTTCTGCTTCCAGAATCCCACCTCGGCCAGATCCTTGAAATACCAGCCGTTGGCGACGATGCCGTTATCCGACGGGGGCTTGCCGGTCAGCATCACGGCCTGACTCGTGCAGGTCACGGCCGGGAACTGCTCTTCCAGGCGCGCGCTCCAGCCCTCGGTCAGGAACCTGCGGATGCGCGGCGTGTCCGGCCCGATTAGGGAGGGGGTCAGGCCCACGACGTTGAGTAAGACGGTCTTATGCATTCCTTTTTTCGTCCCCTTTTTCATCCCCTTTTGCAGCGCCATGCGCGACCGTGCTGCCCGCCGGCGTCATCTCCTCGATGAAACGGATCTCCCGGGCCAGGGAGCGCGCCAGATCGGCGTCGTCCTTGGGGCGATGCGCCTCCGGGAGCACGCTCCAGGTGTAGGTCTCGATTTCGAAATGGCGGCACAGGCCGCGAGTCACCGCGTGGTGATAGGCCTTGAGCATGTCGTCGCGCGTGGTGGCGATGGCTTCCGAATCCAACAGGCGCTGCGAATCGATGGGCAAGTGGAAATGCACGCGCCACGGATGGGCCCACAAATCGGCGTTTCCTTCCGGATCGGCTGCCAGCGCCTCGGGCAGGTCGTCGAAACCGACGATGCCGGCGGGCGTTTTCACGCGGGTTTGATGCAAAAAGCGCTCCTCTACGAACTGACGGCGCAGCGCCAGGGATCTACGTTCCGGATCCGGCTGGAACACCAGGCCGCTGGAGAGCTGCATCTTCACGATGGCGATACCGGCCGCGTGCAGCCGGTCAAGCACTTCGACCGGATCCTCGAACTGGATGGCCTGATGGCAGGTGTCGTAACAAAGGCCGAGATGGGCGGCGAGATCGGCGGGCGCGATCCCGGACCGGGCGGCGGCGGGCCGCAGATGCCGGTCCCAGAAGGCCAGCGCCTGGTCGATGGTTTCCAGGGCGCAACCCGGTTCCGGCTCCAGGCCCAGGCGGATTAAGCGGCCCTGCACTTCGGCGATGGCGCGGGCCTGGCCCACGAAGGCGCATAGGTTTTCGGCTGCGCGCCGGGAATGATCCTCGCTCCAGCCGATGCGCCAGCCCAAAGGCAGCGTGGATACGGATCCTTCCCATCCCTGGCCTTCATCACTCCCCTCTGCCGCCAACGAAGCGAGCAGGCGGGCGCAGGAGACGGTATACGCCAGGCGTTCCGGCGTGGTCCAGTCCGGGTGGTAGACCTTGGTCTTAACCACCTTGTCGTGGAAATTTCCGTAGGGGAAAGCATTGCAGGTGAAGGCGGAGAGATGGCGATCGCGGAGCAGGGCTTTGAGCCGTTCCCGGGAGGCTTCGGGATCCCGGTTCA
>JBDSIO010000129.1:0-5221 GCA_039917895.1 Fibrobacteria bacterium
GCCGGGGCCACGGTGATGGAATCGCCCGTGTGGATGCCCATGGCGTCCAGGTTCTCGATGGAGCAGATGATCACGACGTTGTCGGCCTTGTCGCGCATGACCTCCATCTCGAACTCTTTCCAGCCCACCATGGACTCCTCGATGAGGATTTCCGAAATGGGGCTCAGGGAAAGGCCGCTGGCCGCGATGCGCTCAAATTCCTCTTCCGTATACGCGAAGCCGCCGCCGGCGCCGCCCATGGTGAAGGCGGGACGGATGACCAAAGGCAATCCGATCTTTTCTTTGCCTTCCCGGGCCTGCTCGATGGTATTGGCCACATAGGAGCGGGCGGACTCGATGCCGATCTTCTCCATGGCGACCTTGAACTGCTGACGGGATTCGGCTTTCTCGATGGCTTCGAGATTGGCGCCGATCATCTCCACGCCGTATTTCTCCAGGATCCCTCGTTTCGCCAGTTCCACGGCCGTGTTCAGGCCGGTCTGACCGCCAAGGGTCGGCAGGAGCGCGTCCGGCCTTTCCTTGGCGATGATCTTTTCGCACATCTCCCAGGTGATCGGCTCGATATAGGTCGCATCCGCCAGGCCGGGATCGGTCATAATGGTGGCGGGATTGGAATTGATCAGGACGACCTCATATCCCTCTTCTTTGAGGGCTTTGCAGGCCTGGGTCCCGGAATAGTCGAATTCGCAAGCCTGGCCGATGACGATCGGGCCGCTTCCGATGAGCATGATTTTCTTGAGGTCGGTTCTTTTGGGCATCGGCGGGGAAATATAGCACTTTCGCCGTGGGCTTCCCCGGCCCTGGAGCCCTTGAAATGCAGGATTTTGCGCGAATTTGATGGATTGGCGGCTGGGGCCTAGGGCGGGGCGCTCTATGCCGCTTCCAAGCGGTCGCTGGTCTGGTAAGCCCTAGGCCTAGGGTGGGAAGAGGGCTGGCTCAGACCAAGATTGCGAAGCATGGGGACGATAGGCATCGACATGTAGACTCGAATTCTCTTGCTTACCTTCAAAACCTGACCAGCTCCGGTCCGCAATTGGACGGGACGTAGACTAACTTCGGGTTTCCTGGGCGGTCAACCGCCGATTTCCCTGTATTGACGATAACTGTCGCTTTGGCCCAGTCTTTGCATTTCAGCGCATAGAATCAACCGAAGGATTCCGAATGATCAGCCGCATTGCAGGATTGGCCGCGCTCGCAATATTTCAAGCAAGCGCCATTGGACTGCAGCATGGGACTTTCCGGAGCCAGTCCACCCAGGGGCCGGCTTGGACCGGAACCGCGGGCATCGTCAAAGAGGAATTCAACGTCACCGTCTATTCGGACTATTTGGACGTGCAATTGGACTGGGAAATCGACGTGGGCGGAAGCGAACCTGCATCCTATAAAAACGCCTTGGAGATTGTCGGGAACATCAATTTCGAAGCGAACGCCACGGTAGTCGGAATGCTGCTGTGGAACGGCGACAAGATTTTGAAAGCCAAGCTGAAAACCAAGGACCAAGCCCGTAAGGAATATGAAACAGTTGTCGACAGGAGTTCAGCCGCGCCGCAACACCCCAGGGATCCTGTCATTCTGGAATGGATTCGGGAAGGCAACTATGATATTTCGATTTTCCCCGTGGCGTGGGGAGGCTTCCGGAAAATGAGGTTTCGTTACCTGATTCCAAGTGCGGGAGGCTCGATGGGTTTCCCCCATGCATTCACGGACCGTGCCAAATATACTTTGCACCCAAGTAACGACATCGCCGGATTCGATCTGACGGTCTACGGTTCCCTCAACAGGGTTTCCGTTACCGATGAATCCTTGATATTGAACCGTTCAGATTATGAACTCAGAGGATACACTTGGTATTATAGGGATAAGCCGATCCCGCTCAGGGTCACACCGATCCAGAATTCAACTGCAAGTGATTCCACAAAGGCATCCACTTTTTTCGTAGGAAATTTCTTCGGCAACGGTTATTCGGGACAAGCAGTGCATGCGTTTTTCCGCACGCCGAAAGGGCTGGCGAAGGGGAATACCGATGCGGGCGCAAAGCGCGTCTACGTGACCATCAGATCCGGGAATGATTCCTGCAGAAAGCAAATAACCCCTGATTCGCCCGAGAACAGCTTCGATGAATTGAAGCTGCTTTCGCGTGAGAGCGTGGAGAACCGGATCACATGGTCGGTATGGAACGGCGACGAACTGCAAGGCGAGCTTTCCGAAACCCCTGACATCATCCGCATGGAAGATGCGAACCAATTCGCCCGGTCCCTGGGGAATTGCGCGATATATCCGCTCGCCAAGACGATGCCATTCTCACTCGGAAGCGCCTTAGGGTTCATCGATGCGAAGTACGCCCTGGTCGCGTTGGAAGAGGACGTGTTGACGGCCATTACCGCCGAGAAATATCTCCTGACGGGCGTTCCGACCCTCAATGCCGAGGACATCTTTCCCAGCAAGGAGGACACGGCTGTGCCCGCCAAGGATTGGGCCAGAGCCAGGGGATATTCCATGGAAAGCCTCCTGAACCCGAACACCGTTTCAATTTCGTCGCAGGCGGGACTTCCCGATGGCTTCCACTATGAAATTAGAAATGGACGGATTTTCATTCGGGTCGATGGCAAGGTCTTGCAGGGAAACGCGAATGTAAAGGTTTCAATCTATAGCCTTTCCGGGCGGCTCGCGAAAACGTGGAGCGCTCCGGAAATCTCCCGGGGAACGTTCTCTTGGTCGCCAACCGAATCCGGTCTTGGGGGTGGATCGTTCGCGGTGAAAATCGAATTGGGCAGTATGCGTTATTGCCAGCCCATCTACTTGCGGTAGGACGCGATTGCAACCGTGATGGGCAGTCGCGCTAGCGGTGGCTCTTCCCCACTTCGCCTTCGGCGTACTTGCGGATTTCCTGGGTCAGCTCAAAATCCTCGATCAGGTCCGTAAACCTCAGCCCGCCATACCCGCTCTGATCAGTCCCCTCCAGATTCCCCGTCCCGCGTGACTTAAGATCCATCTCCGCGATTTTGAAACCATCCGTGGTTTCGGCGAAGCCGGCGATGCGGTCATAGGTCTCGATCGGCCATTCCCGATCCGGGATGGACAGGAAGCACCAGGCTTGGGTCGATCCGCGGCCGGTGCGGCCGCGCAGTTGGTGCAATTGGGCCACGCCGAAACGGTCCGGGCTTTCGATCACCATCAGGTTGGCCTGAGGCACGTCGACACCCACTTCGATGACGGTGGTGGCCACCAGCACGTTCAGTTCGCCCTTGCGGAAAGCGGTCAGGGCGGCTTCCTTTTTTTCCGGCGGCAGCTTGCCGTGGACGATGCCGATTTTCCATTCCTGGGAGAACGCTGCGAGCTCGGCCTGGATCTTCCCCACGCTGGCGAGGTCCTCTTCCGGACGCTTGGCCGGGACGAAGATATCCGGATCTTCGGCCGCGGCCTTGGACGATTTCACGGGCTTGCCGTCCTTACCGGAGCCATCCTTCCCCACTCCATCCTTGCCACCGATTTGCGGCACTACCCAGAACACCTGGTTGCCGCCCACCGCCTCCTTCACCAGAAAGCCGAGCATGTCCTTGCGTTTCTCAGGTTGCACCAGGCGCGTCTTCACGGGCAGCCGGCCCGCGGGCTTGTCCTTGAGCACGAAGTTCTCCAGATCGCCAAACACGGTCTGGGCCAAGGTGCGCGGAATGGGCGTGGCCGACATATAGAGGATGTCCGGATGCCCGCCCTTTACGGACAAGGCCAGCCGTTGCTGCACGCCGAAACGGTGTTGCTCGTCGATCACCGCTAGTCCCAGCCGTTTGAATTTCACGTCGCCGGAGTAGAGAGCGTGGGTTCCCACCACGAAGGTCAGCGCTCCCGAAGCCAGCTCGGAAACCAGGGTTTCCCGTTCGGGCTTGAGCGTATCGCCGGTCAGCAGGCCCGCGCGGATGCCCGCCTTGGCCAGGAAAGGCGCCAGGGTCTGATGGTGCTGGGTCGCCAAAATTTCTGTGGGCGCCATCAAAGCCACCTGGCCACCGGCCTCAAGCACGTTGGCGGCGGCTAGCATGGCCACCACGGTCTTGCCCGAACCCACGTCGCCCATAAGGAGGCCGCAGAATTGACCGGGCTGGGATTGGAAGGCGGAAATTTCGGACACGGCTTGTGACTGGCCGGCGGTGAGAGTGAAAGGAAGGCCTTCGCGCAATTGTGCATGGAGCTTTTCGGAAACGGGCCAAGCCGATCCGACCTTGCGCCGCTCAAGCTTTACGGACTCCAAACGCAGGGAAAGAGGCAACAACTCGCGTACCTTGAGCTGGCGGCGCAACGCCGGGATCTCTTCTGCGGTAGCGGGCTTATGCAACGCGCGCAGCAATTCCGCTTCGGGCAGTAGAGCCAGATCGCGGCGGTGACCCTCGGCGATGCCGTCGGAAAAGGAGAAGCCCTGCAATGCCTCCAGGGCGATTTTCTGCAGGAACTTATGCTCCACATGCGCTTCGGACATGTCCATGGTAAGCGGGTAGCGCGGCAGCACCTCGCCCTTGATTTCCTGGCCTTCCTTGATGGCCTGGAATTCCGGATGCACAATCTGCATTTGATCCCGGAAGGAGCCGGGGACTCCGGCGATGAGCATGCGCTGGCCTTCGGAAAAGCGATTACGCAGGAATTGGACCCCGTTGAAGAACACCAGATCGACCGTGCCGGTGCCGTCCTCGACCGTGATCATCATGCGCATCTGCGCCGTGGCGATGGACCGGACCGTACAGGGGAAAATGGCGTCCTTACCGACCGTGAGTTCGGCGATGGGCGTGAACTTGGTGCGATCGATGTAGCGGCGGGGAAGGTGGTAGACGAGGTCGCGCAAGGTTCCAATCCCGGCTTCCGCCAGAATCTTCACCCGCTTGGGGCCTACGCCAGTCAACCGGGACAAATCGGACATTCCCAGGAAAATAAGAAAGAATCCCCGCGGTCAAGACTAGGATGTGCCGGGGATTACGGTCTTGGAGCAAGGGGAACACAGACGCACCTGTTGGGGACGGAGGGATTCGCGGTCCCTAACCATTATCCTGAGCCCATTATTCTCAGTATTTGAACTCCGTGGCCTTGATGCCGAACCTGCTGAGTGCATACCGCAATTGGCGCAGGGAGACCCCCAGCATGCGCGCGGCATGCGTTTGGATGCCGCCGGCATTGTGCATGGCCTCGCGGATGTCCTTTTCGCGCAGGGGCACTCGCTCGTAAAGCTGGCGTTCCTTGG
>JBDSIO010000130.1:0-15131 GCA_039917895.1 Fibrobacteria bacterium
GACGAAAATGACCGATAAGAAATAGATTCAACCTCGGTGCAAAGACGGTCGCGGAGCGGTCACTTTGAAACCGGA
This sequence comes from Fibrobacteria bacterium, assembly GCA_039917895.1. GTDB lineage: Bacteria > Fibrobacterota > Fibrobacteria > UBA11236 > UBA11236 > Chersky-265. Next base: position 76 of record JBDSIO010000130.1, read on the forward strand.
TTTGCCGGTCAGATTGAGCCGGATCCAGCGGTCACATTGAGCGGATTGCGCATACCGCTCCAGCCTTGAGAGCCGACTTTCCAGATGGCGTGTTTGATGGGCATGGCCTGAGGATCCTATGCGGCGAGTTCGGCGACGAGGGCTTCCAGGAGGTTTTTTCCGGAGGATTTGGATTCGGAGAGTTGGGACTCGAGTTGGTCGACATGGGCCATGAGTTGATTTACTCTGGCTACGATGCGGCGTTGTTCAGGGAGAGGAGGGAAAGGGATGGGCAAATTGCACATTACTTCACGTCCGATATTTTTCATCGAACTACTCGTTCCTGATGCATTTCGGGCGTAATAAATGCGAGCAAAGCTCGATAAATTCACCAGATTTATGAACTCTTTTTCGATTTCCTTTGGAAATACGAACCTTACGATTTTGTCACTCAGCATTAATTGAGGAGGCGAATGACCAACTACTACACTTCTGGCTACAAGGTCTTCCGTGTTCGCCCGAGAGAGCAGAAAGTCTCCGGCCTTCACTTCACATTCTGGACGACCTTCGAATCCTGGTGGCAACGCTTTATTTTCTTCAGGCTTGAAAACACCCCACGATACCGCACTGACCTTAAGGACGCCCCAATTTGATCCTTCTCGTGATTCATTTAAACATTGGGGACTCCAACCTGATTCGCTCTTTAGCGAAATACTGCCAAGGCGGATCCATGACCACGAGTCCGGGATTTCGAATGGGGCATCATTTTCAGAAACTGAATCGTACTTCTTTCCATTTGATTCGCCGAGTGTTTTATTAATGCGGAAAATTAATTCCTTCGATGTCTCCTCGGAAAGATCCTGCGCCACCAACTTCCCCTGCACCGCCAAAGTCAGAATCGCCTTCCTTAACTCCGCCGGAGAAACATCATAGGATTTGTGAAAGATGAAATTGAGATTGGCCGGGGTGGGCGCTTCGGCAAACCGATCCAACGAAGCCCGGGAGAGCGATTCGAACCGTGTTTCCCGATCCTGCTGCTGGGTCTCCAGCCAATCGCACAGGTCCATCAGCTCATCCACTTTTGCAACAATTCGATTTTGCTCGGCAAGTGGGGGAAGTGGAATCCATGCTGATTCCAAATCCTTGGTACCTAACCGGGGCATTTTCATTCCATAGCCCTTCTTCGCAGCGTATTTCAAAAATGATTTTGAGCGAAGAAAGTATCGAAGAAATTCAGATGTCACTGCGGTTGTTGGGCGCAGTGGGATTATTTCCGTTGTGCAAAACCCAGCTTTTGGGGCAAGCACCACTTTGTTCAAGTATGGCCGAAGCTTTCCATAGAGAACATCTCCAATCTCAAAAGCAGCTTTTGTACTAAGCGAGTTCCGATCTTCGAAAGTGGAAAAATGAATAATCTTTCCCTTGATTCCGTCAATGTCCTCGAGATCCAGAACCCAACTTTTTGTCTTGATTGATTCAGATGACACTTTTTCCGAAGCACGGCAATCGGCAACCGTCGCTAATGATTGCCATTCCCAATGACGCGGAAGCTCATAGGGTGGTTCGTTCTCGTTATTCCTTTCAGTAGTAAATTCGCTTTGTTTGGCATCTGAAAACTCTTGCACTTGTACTGAGGACGCACCTGATACGACTAACTTTCCCCGCATTGCCAACTCCAACACCAACTCCCGCATCCTCGCCACCGCCCCCGGCGCCTCCGCGAACAACTCGAAATTTTCGAAAAAGGTCTCGATCTTCATCCCGCCCGCTCCGCTTCACGCGACCACTCCAACAACTTTTTCTTGAGCAGCGCCTGCGAAGGAAGATAAAGCTGGTACTCCCGGGCATGGATATTCGCATCGGGGGGCAAGGTCAGCTTCACGATGGCGTCTTTCTTCTCCTTGCACAACAACAGACCGATGGTCGGATTTTCATCCGGCAGCTTCACGTAGCGGTCGTAATAGTTCACGTACATCTGCATCTGGCCCAGATCCTGATGCTTCAACTTGTCCATTTTCAAATCCACCACCACATAGCAGCGCAAGAGCCGGTTGTAGAAAACCAGGTCCAGAAAGAAATGATCGCCGTCGAAAGTGAAACGTTTCTGCCGGGCTTCGAATAGAAAGCCTTTGCCGAGTTCCAGCATGAACTTGCCCATATGGGTAAGGAGGGCCGACTCCAAATCCGTTTCGCTATAGCCGGCGCGTTCATCGAGACCGGTAAACTCCAGCACCAGCGGTTCCTTCAGCACGTCTTCCGGGCGCGTGATGATTTGACCCTTTTCCGCAAGGCGTTTTACTCCTGCCTTATCCCGGCTCAAGGCGAGCCTCTCGAAGAGGCAAGATGCTTTTTGGCGCCTGAGTTCGGGAAGCGACCAACCCGCCTCGGCGGCTTCTATTTCATAAAAACTGCGTTCATCGGGGTTTTTGATCCCGAGTAGAAGCACATAGTGGGACCAACTGAGGCTGAAGGGAAACCCTGGTTTTAAGCCGGTTTTTTCCGGAACGCCGGAATTGCCAGAAGCCTTCTGGCGAATCCGGGCGGCGAGCGATTTCCCAGAAGGCTTCTGGGAAATCCCGGGCACCCGGTCCTTCCATAGCGTATAGAATTTCCGCATGTATTCGAGGTTCGAGCGGGAAAACCCCTGCCCGAATTCTTCCGACAACCGGGCCGATAGCAGGGAAAGCAGTTCCGAACCGTATTCCGCGCGCCGGGTGCCTTTCTGCTCATGCTCCACGATGCGACGGCCGATTTCGAAGCTTGTCATCACCTGTAGGCTATTGACGGCCGTGGCTACGCCTTGACGCGCGGATTGGATCAGCCCGCGAACCTCGGCGATCAACGGAGCCAAGCCGTTGGGCTTCGGCTTGCGCGGGTTCGATTTGTTGACGGAGAGCTTTTTCTTCATCGCGTCAGGGCTTCCATGAGTTGCGCCTTGAGCAGCTTCCGCGTTTCCGCGATTTGCGCCAGCAGCTTTTCGTATTCCGGAAGCAGGTGATCCACGTCCCCGGGGCCGGTATCCGAAGAGTGCGGATTCTTCAGATCGAGGTTGAAGTCGCCCGCCTTGATCTTTTCAATCGGCACGCGCCAGGCCCGTTCGTTTTCCACCCGGTCCTTGAAGCCGTTCTTCTCCTTGCCCCACCAGGCCCGCTCCGCTTCGAACTCCTCGATGCGGATGGGCTTCCCCTTGTTGTAACTCTTGGCTCCGGGGGGATAGGGATGCTCGTAATACCAGACGGCCTCGGTGGCCGGGCCTTTGGTGAAGAAAAGCAGATTGGTGCGGATGCCGGTATAGGGATTGAAGACGCCGTTGGGCAGGCGCACGATGGTATGCAGATTGCATTCCTTGAGCAGGTTTTCCTTGATGCGAGTCTTGACGCCTTCGCCGAACAAGGTGCCATCCGGCAGCACCAAACCCGCGCGACCGCCGGGCTTGAGGATTTTCATCAGCAGCACCAGGAACAGATCGGCGGTTTCGCGGGTGCGGAACTCGGCGGGATAATTCGCTTCGATGCCGTCCTCTTCCATGCCGCCGAAGGGCGGATTGGTCACAATCACGTCCACTTTTTCCTTGGGGCCCCAATCGCGCAACGGTCGGGCCAGGGTGTTGTCGTGGCGCACGTTGGACGGCACGTCGATGCCGTGCAGCATCAGGTTGGTCATGCACAGGATATGCGGCAGGTGCTTTTTCTCGATGCCGGAAAAGCATTCCTGGATTTTCCGCTCCTCGGCGGCCGATTTGACTTGCTTGCGCAGGTGTTCGATGGCGCATACCAGGAACCCACCGGTACCGCAGGCCGGATCGAGTACGGATTCGCCCAGCCGGGGATTGACCTGTTCCACTATGAATTGGGTCACGGCGCGCGGGGTATAGAATTCCCCGGCATTGCCCGCGGCTTGCAGATCCTTGAGCAGCTTCTCGTATATGTCGCCGAACATATGGCGATCGTCGGATGCGTTGAAGTCGATGTCGTTGATCTTGTTGATCACCTGGCGCATCAACGTGCCGTTCTTCATGTAATTGTTGGCGTCATCGAAGGCGGCGCGGATCAGTTGGGCGGTCTTGTCTGTGCCGGCTGTAAGGGCCTTGAGCTTGGGCAGCAGGGTATTGTTGACGAAATCGAGCAAGGCCTCGCCGGTGATGCCTTCCGCGTCGGTGGCCCAGGTGGACCAGCGCAGATGCTTCGGGAGCGGGGACTTGTACTTATCCTGGACCAGGTCCATTTCCTTTTCACGATCATCGAAGATCTTGAGGAAGAACATCCAGCCAAGCTGTTCCAAGCGCTGGGCATCGCCATAGGTGCCCGCGTCCTTGCGCATGATGTCCTGGATGGTCTTGACGAGGTTGGAAACGTTGGGCATGGATCAGGCGGCCTTCTGGTAAAGTGCGGTTTCGATTTCGTGGATGGCGGACAGGTAGGCGGACTTGCCTCCGAAATAACCGATTATTTCCATCGGCGTGCCAAACGTGGAAAGTGGATCCACCTTGAGGATTTCCAGCGATTCGACGCTCTTGATCCCCGTGTCGGCATATTTCTGCAACAGGGCCTCAAGAACGGAACGCGCCTTGTCGCCGTACTTGCCGAAGACATTCCGCTTCTTCACCTTTTCTGCCCGCTCCTTGCGGGTCAACGGAGGTTGATCGAACGCTATGTGGCAAATGTGATCGAACGCATCGTAATCGCGCCCGACTTGATCGGCCAGTTCATCCAGAAAGACGCCTTTGGCGGCCAATTCTTCCAGAATGGATTGCTTGCGATCGGCATCGTTCCATGCCGTCAGAAACTGATCCAGCGAAGCATAGGCGCTACGGAGGGTTTTCCTTGAATAATCCTTGAGCGATTCGGTGATTAGCCTGCCGTCGGCATCGAGATATTGGACGCGCTCCGTCGCCACCCTTACTTCGACATCGTTCACATAATATTTGGTGGGACGATCGTCTGGATTTTCTCCCAAGGGATCGCCACCTACGCCTTCGTCAGGCACAGGAAACTCCGCGCCATCCGCGTCCTCCTCGGGGGGAACGACGGTTTCATCTTCTTTCGGTTCGTAAATCTGGACCGGATCACCGTCGAAATCCGGATCTGCAAATAAGGCCGTGGCTCTTTTGAAATCCATGATGGTGAAGAAAAGCTTGCCGTAGTCTTCGTTGATGCGGGTGCCGCGGCCGATGATTTGCTTGAACTCGGTCATGGAGGCGATGCGGCGATCCAGCACGATGAGCTGGCAGGTCTGGGCATCCACGCCCGTGCTCATGAGCCGCGAGGTGGTGCATACGACGGGATAGGTGGATTCCGGATCGATGAAGTTATCGAGCTGGGCTTTGCCCTCATCGTTGTCGCCCGTAATGCGCGTGATGTACTTGGAGTTGGCTGCGGCGAGATCGGGATTCGCGTTGACCATGGCCTGGCGCATGCGCTCGGCGTGATCGATGTTTTCGCAGAAGATGATGGTTTTGGCGAACCGGTCCGTGGCCCTGAGAAACTCGGTCACCTTGGCTGCGACCAACTCGGTGCGTTTGGCCAGGATGAGGTCCCGATCGAAGTCCCGATCATTGTATTCGCGATCCTCGATCAATTGCCCATGGGCATCCGTTTGGCCGACTTCCGGCCGCCATCCATCCAAATCCCGGTCCAAGCCGATGCGCACGACCTTATAGGGGGCGAGAAAACCATCGGAAATGCCCTGCCGCAGCGAATAGGTATAGATCGGTTCCCCGAAATACTCGATGTTCGAGATCTCCTTGGTTTCCTTGGGAGTGGCGGTCAAGCCAATCTGGGTGGCCGAGCCGAAATAATCCAGCACCTTGCGCCATGCGGCATCGTCGGCCGCGCTGCCCCTATGGCACTCGTCCACCACGATCAGGTCGAAGAAGTCAGGCTTGAATTGACGATACACGTTTTGGTCTTCTTCCGTGCCGGTTACGGCCTGGTACAAGCAGAGGTAAATCTCAAAGGCCTTGTCGACCGTGCGGTTGGTGATCTTTGTCATCGCCTGGCCGAAGGGCTTGAAATCGTTGGTCTTTGTCTGATCGGCCAGGATATTGCGATCGACCAGGAAGAGGATCCGTTTCTTGGCGCCCGACTTCCATAGCCTCCAGATAATTTGGAAAGCGGTATAGGTCTTGCCCGTGCCGGTGGCCATGACGAGAAGAATGCGGTTTTCCCCGCGCGCGATGGCATCGACGGTGCGGTTGATGGCGATCAATTGATAGTAGCGGGGCGATTTGCGGGATCCGTCGTCGTAATAATCCTGGGTGGCAATCGCTTCCTGGTCCGGGCTATACCCTTTAGCCTTGCGATAGCGAGCCCAGAGTTCATCCGCGGAAGGAAACCGGTCCAACGGGATTTCCCGGGTCACGATACCGCTGCCGACCGTGCGATCATGCTCGAGAAAGGCGTCCCCATTGGAACTGTATGCGAACGGGATGTCCAGGATTTCGGCATACTCCAAAGCCTGCTGCATGCCCGCGCCCACCGCCTGCTTGTTATCCTTCGCTTCCACCACCGCCAGCATCAGGTTCGGCTTGTAGAAGAGGATATAGTCGGCTTTTTTGGCTTCGCCCCGGCTGGTCGACTTGCCCCGGACCATCACCCGGCCCTTGGTGAAGTAATACTCCTCCAACACCTGGGTCATCACATTCCACTTCGCCCCACCCTCGCCCAAAATGGCGGGCGTGATGAACTTGGTACGGATATCGGTTTCGGAGAGGGATTTCTTATCCATTCGGCAACCTGGATTTCATTCGATGTTTGGACCTGGAAATGAATATGCCAAAGAATACCCCAAAGGAAAAGACCGCGAATTGGGATTCGGTATTCCTTGAAAATCTAGAAATTTACGCGATTTACAAGGCATAGCCGGCTTGTGGGGGGTCATCCACAATCCAATGCTCCGCACCCCAATCGCTCATGGGAAGTAGCGGTTTCCCCCCTTTGCATCGTCTTATGGGATACTTAGATCTGAATCGCGCCAATTTATTACAAGGATGGAACCATGATCGTTTCTGGGAAACCCAGAGTATGGCAATTGCTATTTTATACTGTACCGCTAACCACCCTGGTTTTTGGAGGCTGTTTATTCGGCGGCGGGGATGATCCCGTTACCGGTCCCCCGGCCTTGGACGCCTGCGTGGACGTGCCCGCAAACGTGAGCGCAGAGGCGGATGGGCTGGTCGCCAGTGCCAACGACCTGATGGTCGACAATTTCGATTATTGGTTCAAGGAAACCGGCAGCTGGGCCGATATGAAGCGGCGCAATCCCCAATCGGCCCTCACCCTTTACAATCAGGCCCTTACCTTGGCCCCGGGACATTGCCAGGCCGTGTTCGGCAGCGCCATGGCATCGGCCACCATGCTCACCCAGGACCCCAAAATGGACGCCTTCATCAAGAAGGTGGAATCGATGGACGGGACGTCCGAGCCTGCGGCTAAATTCGGCTCCATGGCGGGCTTGATGAAAACGACTCCCGAGAATGCCGCCCCCGCGTTGCTCAAGCTATCGTCCGGATTGAAAAAACTGGATCGGCCCACGGTCCGCGAGGCGCAGGATTTGATTGAGACCGTGGTCCTTCCCAAATTGGAACAGACCATTGCCGCCATGGAAACCGTGATGGGCTATGAACGGTTCGCAATCCGCTTCGATGTGAAAGGCGATACCGTCGAAATCGACCGCAGCGAAGTCGGCCCCGGCCTAGCCGGCCTCAAAGTCGCCAAGGCATGGCTCACCGTGGTAGCTGGATATAATTGGGAAGTGGCCATAAACGGAAATTACGATTGGATCGACACCTTGTCGGATATCGACAACGAAGATTTCGACCACCTCACCCCCGGCCAAAAGACGGCGGCGGACAATCTTTTGGGTCTTTTCGATCAGGGCAGTCCCTTTACCAAGGTGCGCACCGGATGGAAAACCAAAGTGCAAGCCATTCCCTCCTTGCTGCTATCCGCCGTAAACGACGCCCAAGGCGGCTTGCGGTCTTCCATTGCGGAGGCCCGCAGCGGCACCGGTCAGCAATTCGACCCCTGGCGCGCGGGCAGCGGCCTGGAAGCTGATGTGGATACGGCCGACATCGAAGTGGCTATCGAGCTTCTGGAGCGCAGCAAGAAATACTTGGAAGGAGAAGTCGCCATCTCCTACGACAAAGGCTCGCGCACCCTCAAAGTGAACTTCCCCAAGCTGTTCCAAATCGACGGTCTTCAGGGCCAGCTTCCCTACTTCAAGTTCTATCCATACACGGAATGGAACGATACGGTGAGCGCGGATACGTCCTGGTCGCCCTACTTCTATGAAGCCTCCAGCAAGGAAGCGATTGCCGCCTTGGGCCTAGGGAATAAGATGAGAGGGGACAATGGATCGGGCTATTGGGATTTGTATGCGTCCTACTACCGTAACTCCTGGGATTCCCTGCCGGGTTCGGTCGGAGAAGTCTACTACTACGACAACGATCCATTCACCAGCAAGCGTATCGCGACTTTCACCGCCAACGCGGACGACCCCTGTAGCTTCACCTACCAGAAACACTTTGACATGGTCGGATCCCCCACCAATGCCGGCGTACTGTGGACCGCGCACGAATCCGAAGGTACTTTCCGGCTTGCCTCCTGCCGGGAACCGGCGCCCGGGACCGCGGAATTTGCGGATGTCTACGTCCGCACCAAAGGACCGCTTTACTTCACCGACGCAGCCGGAAAAAAAACCATGGGAATCGAGGATTTCGAAGCTATCAAAGAACCCGTGGATTTGGACGGGAAGATTGTTTTCCGCGATCCCACCTTCGGCGGGATTTTCCCGGAGTTGACCAACGAAAATATCTGGACTAAAGTCCACTCCTTGCAGAACGTATCCGATCGAGTGGAAAGGACCTGCAAATCCGACGAATGGGGTTACGAATACGATTGCAAGAAGCTCCTTCCGCCCCATCCTTCCGACCTCGACTATATCGTTTACTCTCTGTATTGGCTGGATGATATCCTGTAGAAAAAGGACCCCTCCCTTGATTAAAGGGCACGGGAGGGCACGTCCGGTTTTCCCATCGGTCGCGCTGATTCTTTTCGTCCTCACCCGCGGGGTTTTTCCCGCGGGCCAGTCCCGTCCCCTGACTGCGGGCCTCCTCGATCCGGATATGCTGCTCTTGCGGCGGGAGGCGCCCTTCGACGCTTCCCTTTTCGCTTCCCTTCGCGACGTTCCGACGCCATCTCGACTCCGAATCGAAGCTGGCCTGGATAGGCTGCCCACATACGAAAGGCGCGGGGAAGCATCAACACGCTTTTCGTCCGGAGGCTTCGGAGGGCGTGTTTGGTATGCGCCCAATTCCGCGGTCGTTTTCGCCTTGGGCGGCGAAGCTCGGTCCTGGGAGCATGCTTATTCCGATAAGGAGTATTCCTTGAACTGGGGTGATTCCCAGCGCTCCCTTCCGCTCGCCGCATATTACCGCGGGCGTTTCGGCAGCGCGAGCTCAGCCAACGGCGGCCCCACCAACGGGCGTTTCGCCAACGGTTTTTTTGCCCGCATGCCCTTCGATTATGCGCTGATGGGCGAAGTGACGGACGGAGACCGGGAATCCTGGCGCGCGGCCCTGGAAATGAAAGCCCGGGGCGACTCTACGTGGCGGATTGAATTGCGGATTTCCCGCTTCCGTTTTGGCGAGGATATTTCCTTTTCCGGCAAGCGCGAAGATGGGAAGGAAGACACATCCTCATCCTGGCAGGCCCGGTATGCAGGACAAGGCCGGGAGATAGGCATCCACGCGCGCCAACGTTTCGGCATCGGGATGATCGATGCTAAGGCCGCCTACCAGGATTACCGACCGCATGTAGGCCTCGATGAATACCAGCTGATGGACTCGTCCCAAGCACTGCATTTGGGCGTCCTATGGGGTTTGCCGATTCGCGGTTCCTGGAACGTACGGTGGGAATTTTCGGAATCCCAATCCTATTCCACGGGTCTGCGACTACCGCCGGGCTCGTCGGGTTTCAAGCGGTTCCACCATGCGCTGGGCCACGCCTATACCGGCCTGGGCGGTTTGGAATGGAAATCAGGGGAAGCGCGGGATCGCGCGCCGCAAGCGCTGCACCCGTCTCGCGCATCGTGGTCCTTTGCGCTATACCACCGTTACTACCGCTACCGAAATTCCCCGGATGCGCGCGCGTTTTCCGACAGAAAGGAAACCCTGAGCTACAACCGTCTGGAAAGCTCCTTTTTGGCGACCTTATACGGAGGATTCCAGCAAAGCGGAGAATTGGCTTCGGCTTTTATCGACATGCAAAGCGCAGAAGTCAGGCCCGCCGCGAAATTCGACCTGGGCAAGGGCATTTCCCTGGGTGTTTCCTTGCCCACAGCTCTTGCTGACCTGGACATCCGTTTTGCGGGGGAAACCGTTTCCAAGACCCCGTTCTCGAGCGCGGTGGAAAGAACCTATGCCCGGGAAATGCGCGGGCCCGTCCTGATGATCACTCCGGGTACGACCCTTAGCTATGCGAATGGCGCCGTGGGCCTGTCCGTCCGGGGCGGCCACTCCATTCCGGTTTGGAATAACCTGCGTTCTGCTTCCAAGGAAGCGGGCGGTTCTTCTTCCAAGGAAGCGGGTGGCGGCTCTTCCGAACCGTGGCTCGGCAACGGCTTGATATTCGCGGCCGAGGCTTCCCTGGACTTCTGACCGAAAGTTGAAACCTTGCCGCTCAGGGGATCACTTTGGTTCGAAAGGCCCATCGTCTCCCAGGTAACCGGGAAGTTTCCTGGCTTCCGCAATCAGGTTTTCCGAGACGGAGAACTCCTGCAAATCCAAGGTGCTCGCGATTCGAACTATCCGCGCACCGGTCTTGCCATCGGGATTATCACGAAAAACATGATCGATGGCGGCCTGCAAGGCCTCGGCCGCGTCCCCGAGCACAAGGGGCACGCGCCCCCGCTCCAGGAACCCGCTGGCCAGGACGTTCTTCGCTGTGAGGCGGAAATCCACCTTGTCCACCAGGCGTTTGGTCGCGAAATCGGCCAAGCCCATGCCCAAGGCATTGCCATGAGTAGCTTCGGTGAGATCGCAAACCACGATGGTCTTCACCTTGGGCGAGGCCGGCTCGGGCTTGCCGGGAATGCGCAGGCGGCCGATGACGTTGGTGTCCATGCCCGTGCCGCTGATGTCCTTGCCCATGCGGTCGACCACCAGCACGTCCAGTTCGGCAAAGGGCAGACCCGGCGCCAGGCTCTTGGAGAGCAACAGCAATTCCCGTTCGCCCGCCTCCGCTGTCGCAGCGGTTAGTCCCTTTAGGGCCACGGGGCGGTGGGTGCCGTCCTCGACCACGCCGAACCCGGCCAGAAAGGGGAGCTTGGCCAAGAGCACCCGGGCGACTTCCGGCATATCGTCCCGCAAACCGTCGGGACCGCGGTTGTGCAGCAGGGTGGCGGCCTTCTCCTTGCCCATGCCGATGGCGAGCATCTTATGGACGCCGCTTTCCAGAGGACCATGGAAGCTGGTATGCATCTTGACGCGGTTGATGAGCAGGATGCCGCCGGCCTTGGCCGCGAAGGCATCGAAATGGGCGGGCAGGCCGCCCGGGGTATGGCCGATGACCACCGTATCCATGGTGGCCTCGATTGGACAGCCGATCGACGCTTCCGTGATGCCGAGGGATTCCAGCACTTCGAGCTGGCCTTCCGCCGTGGCTCCCCCATGGCTGCCCATGGCGGGTACGATGAAAGGCGCGCCCCCGGACGACCTGACGCATTCGACCAGGCGCTTGACCATGGCCCGCAGATCCGTAATGCCGCGGCTGCCCACGCCGATGGCGATACGCTTGCCGGAAACCGGAAGCGCCAAACGCTCCCACTCCCCGGCCAACACCGATGCAGCGTCAATCGGGGGCAGTCCCTGCAGGCTTCGCTTTATCCGATGGAACCGGGGCAACCCGGCGTTCCCGGCACTTACCAGATCGTTCCCGTTATCCATTGAATAAATATATCATATGCGCAGTCCGCCTTCTGTTCGGCGCCAGAGTGCGCAGTGTGCGCGAGCCGCGCAAAACCTTGCGCACTTCGATGGGCTGATAACCGGTCGCCGCTGTTTGACCTAACCTCCGCACCCCGGTCCGCTCCACTTAAGCCATGTTCCCAGGCGCCGATCCTTGCCGCCAACGCTGGTACGGCTATTGCTAAATTTCAACCGCGAGCTCGTAAAAAGGAATTCCACATGCCCACTGCCAAAACCCGCCTGCCCGCCCTGTTCATTTATGCCGCAGCACTCATACCTTCCCTGGCACAATCCCAAGGGATGCTCGACCCCTCCCGATTCGTCCTTGGCCTCAATTATACCGGAATTTCCTACCATCCCGGCGGCGGCGAAAATGAGGAGCATTACAAGCGGTCCCTGGACGACAAGGATTATTGGGTAGGGTTGATTGGAGTCCAGGCCGACGCCGATTACAAATTGCACAAGTACTTCTATCTGCGCGCCGCCACTTCGGCCTATAAGGATTGCGCCGACCTGTGGGCCGGCTTTTACCACCTGGGTTTCCGGGCCAATTGGGATGTCACCGGGAAATTCTCGATGCGCATAGGCATCGGTCCCACCTATCTTTGGCGTCAGAACTGGTTAGGCGTGGTCAAAGGCTATACCAAGGACAGCTTCTTCGGCCCGGCCAAGGGCGGGGATTTCCAGGGAAAGTTTATCTACTACGGCGGCGACGCGGAATTCGAATGGAAAGCCTGGGAAAAGATTTCCTTGGTTTATGCGGTCATTCCCGGCTATCCGGAAGTGATCCAGAACAGCGTCGGTGCGCGTTTGGCTTTCCGATGACCAGAGAAGCTGCTAGTCTAAAAACCCCTTCACGATCTCCCAATCCCGGGTCAGCTCCACCTGCTCCGCGGCTGTGATGTCGGGCGGGAGAACGGGCGCTTCCAGCATATTGCAGGCGCCCGACTGGCAGGAGCCGTTCGCGTAGGTGGCCGTTTTGGGGTCCGGCGTCCCGCTTTTGTCCCAGACCTGGACTTCGCCGAGTATCACGTTCTTGTCATAGACGATCACCATCCATGGATGCCCGTCCTTGAAGGAAAGACGCCAGGTGCCCTGCTTTTGGCCTTTGTCGTAGCTTTTCTGCCATTTCACGGATCCATTTTCGTACCAGGCTTGGGCCGATCCGTCCCGTTTGCCTTGCTTCCAGATTACGCTCTCGCTGGTGGCGCCGCTCCAGAAGAATTTCTTGTGCACTCCGTGTTCCAGGCTGTCCCCATTAGGTTTGCGGAAAAAGGTCCAATCTTCACGGACGCTTTTTCCGTTGGGATAGGTGACGGTCCGCCGCTCCAGTTTGATGTCCTCGCCGCATCCGGACAAGGCCGACGCTAGGGCGAGGGTCAGGCTCAGGCTAAGGGCGGCGGCGGTTAGGCCGGAAAGGGCACGGAGGGCGACGGAAAGGGGATTCCGCATGAGAGCTCCTTTTTTAGACGGGACGGATTGTGGAAAACGCAAGGCTCAAGGTAGTACTCACGGTTTCGACACCGTGAACTGGAACATCTGGTCGAAGATTTTGGCCTGCATAAGGGTGTCCGATTGCGTGGGCGTGGGTTCGCGCCCTTGGAGCCGGGTCATGACATGGAGATGGGAATCCTCCATTTCGACCTCGATATGGCTTCCGTCATACTTGCGCATGCCTTTGTAAATCAACAAGGCCCCCACCGGATCGGCGCTTTCGTCCTGCTTGGATTTATAGATCTTGGCGCGCGTGCCTTTAGGTAGTTTGAACCCTTCCTCCAGCTCGTTTTTCACTTTGTTGATGAGGGAATACAGCTCCTGCAAGGTTTCCTGGGGGCGATTGGTGTACCAATGGGCCTTCTCCGAATCCGAACCGGGGTTTGGGCTGTTTCCAAGGATGGGACCCACGATATTTGCCAAGGCAAGCAGCTTGGCGGAAGGAACCACGATGGGGTCGACCATGAAAACCCACCTTGGCACCTGCTGGTGGAAATACCCTCTCTTGAGGTAGTCCATCAGCAGAGCGCATCCCGTCGACACGCAGGCGAAGTTGATGTCCTGGTATCCGAGCGCCCGGAGGGAATCGTATTCCTCCACGATGGGTTTGCCCCATTCCGCCGAGGAACTGGAACGGAATACGTCGATGTCGAGGCCATGGCCGCCCAAAAGGACCAGGGACACGTTGACGCTGCCGGAGTCATGCGACGAGTCCTCGGCGTAATGCCGGAACTCCTCCCATTCATAGGTCGAGGCCGTAAATCCATGCACGGCGATGATGACGGGATTTGCCTTTTGGCCGTTGTCCGGGTTCCCGAACCGGTGGGAAACCAGGCAATCCTTATTGCCGGGTTCGCTGCAAGGATCGTTCACGGTCGCGCCATCCAGCCAGAATTCCTGGCATTCCTGGTCGCATTCGACATCCACCAGCTGGCAGGCGGATAGGGCCAGAAGCAGGCCTCCGGCCCAGGCGATGAAGGACTTACGCCGGATCATAGCATCACCCAGATTCCCACTCCGAACACCCCGGGAAAAACCATGGAAGATTCGGGCGTGATGAAATTGTAGCCGAAGTGGTAGAACAAACCGTATTCTCCCTGGGCGAGATTCAGGGCGAAACCCACCTGAGCGGCGGCAATCCAGGTGTCATTGTCCAAAACATCCTCGAAGATCTTGTATTCGACATCATAGCGCGTATAGCCCAGGTCCACCTGGACGGTCGGGTCGAAAAAGCTGTTGCGGCCGAAATGCCAAACCGGCGAGAACAGGAAGTAATCCTGCTTGAGGATGTTTTCCCTGAAAACCTGTTCCAGGCGGCTGGTCAAGTAGCTGGCCTTCACTTGCAGGCTATGATTCGCCAAGGAATAGTTCGAATACCCGATTTCCGGGCCAGAGACCCAATCATTTCCCGGTTCGAAGTCATAATATCCCTGAGCCCGCAATCCGAAGCTCCATAAGCCTTCGGTGGCATGGGAAACGCCGGTTCCGCACAGAAGCGCGAATGCGAAACCGCCCCCAATGCCCCATAACCCTTTTACCAGTATGCCCTCGCTTTATTACTTTTGGCTCGTAAACGTCGATTCGAAAGCTAGAAATCATCTATGGTCTTGAAAATGGA
>JBDSIO010000131.1:0-13605 GCA_039917895.1 Fibrobacteria bacterium
CGCTTCAAAGGTTGAGGGGAGTGGGTATGCTAGGCGGCAAACGCGCCGGATCCGGAAAGACCGCATCCGGCGCACCCTTGAATGGCATCACGATTTTGCTCGTCGACGACGACGAATCGGTGCGTGCGCTCGCCGAAACCGCCCTGGATTCCCAAGGCTACCTGATACTGAAAGCGCTCGATTCTGACCAGGCCTTGCGGGTTTCCGATGCCCATACGGGACCCATCCATCTACTCATCACGGACCAGGTGATGCCGCCCTTCATGAGCGGCACGGAACTGGCGGCCTGCCTGAGGTTGCTGCGGCCGGAAATCAAGGTTCTCTATATTTCCGGTTACGCCGCCACCGACGGGGTTGCCGATGAGCTCGAAGACGCTAGCGCGCAATTCCTGTCGAAGCCGTTCTCCCCGGTCGCGTTGCTGCGGAAGGTGGAACGTCTGACGGCCGCCTCATCCGATGAGCAAAGGGCCGCTCCGCAGAATTGAAGGCCGGAGGGCCTGTCGGCAAAACGCCCCGCAAACCTGCGCCCAGGTGGGATGTTTCGGCGCGTACCAGCGCATGCATATCCGAAACCGCATCACCCAACACGATTATCCTGAACTGTCCCCCGTCCTTCCTCTCCGCCCCGTTCCGGAGCTGTTACGACCTTGATCCTTATTGCGTTGGTCGGGCCGCCTCGCGGCGCGCGGCCGGGCAGCGACCACTATCAACCGGCCCGTTTCCGCTCCGCCGGCCTCTGGGCTTCCCCCGCTCCAATCGCCGTAGGCGCGCTCCAGGACCAGCCCCGCCGTGCGCAACAGGGCCGGGATTTCTCCCAGGTTCCAGGTCTTGATGGAAGCGAATCCGGATGCGGAAATGTCGGTTTCCTCTTTCGCGTTACTACCGGCCACGCCGATAGCCCCCCCGATTACCCGGGCGGTGAGGCGACCCGTTTCGGGCGCGAATCCCACGCGTAGTCGCACGCGTCCGACCTCGCGTTCGCCCGCCAAGCCCCAGGCCCGATCGCGATCGAAGATGTGGAAGCAGATCAGTCCTCCCGGCTTCACGGTGCGGCGCATGGCCCTCAGAATCTCCAGGATCCGGGCGTCATCGCCCCTGCCCAGGGCCCCATCCAGGAATACCGCGCGGTCGCTTCCGCCTTCGCTGACGGGTCGGGGCAGGGCTCCGCCGCTCCGTCTGTAAACGGGAGTTCCGGCCCGGATCCCGCCTGGGATTTTCCGGAGCTGGCGGATGCGGCCGGCCGACACCGGGTGGCCAAGCCGGGTTAACCCGGCGGTTACGGCTTCAGGCGGCTCTCCATAGGCGGCGATTCCTTCATCGCCGAACAGGTACAGGGCGTTCACCAGGAAGGAAACCAGGGTGTCCGGATCGGGCAGAAAACCTGCTTCCAGCCAGCCTGCGGCCCTCTCTTCAGGCCCGCCTGTAGGCCGGGCCGGCGCGGGATGGGTCGATAGCCGGGTCGGTAATTCCTTGGTCGTTTCCATTTTCTCCTCCGAAAAAACAAAAAAAAGAAGCCCGCTCCTGGGAGCGGGCTTCTTGCGAAAGGTCCTTGAACCTTTATTAAAGCAACCCGCTCCCGAATCCTGCTTGTTTGGCGTGCATGCCGGTACGTACGGTCATGGCATGACGCGCGGCGACGCAGCAGGAGAGCCAATTCGTTTGGGAAAGAGGTTTAGGGATCAGGTTGAAAGCCATTTCCGAAGTATACACAAATTTCCGCCGCTGTCAATATGTCGCGTCGGTTTCCTGAGTCATACCAAAAAGCGGCAATCTCGCCGTATCGGCACTGAAACCCCATGCAGCCCACGAAACCAATAGGAATAAGGCTTCCAGGGCCGCCAGAAAAAATAAGGTTAGGAGGGCGGGCCAATAAAGGTATTTGTGGGATTATAGATGCCAAGTCTTGCGTCTATGAATCTCAAGGGGTTTTACATGCTCGGGATGCTTTGCGCGATCCTGCTCGGCTTATGGCTCCTATCAATGGCGACCTCGATGATGCTGGGCGGTCTGGCCCATCTTTTCCTGATCGCCGCCATTGCCTTGATCCTGGTGCTGGTCTGGCGGGGCCGTTCAACGGTGTGAGCCGGTTGGCGCGCTCATCCACTCCAGGCATCGGCCCATCTGGGACGCCATTTCCCGGGAATCCTCATGGCGGCCGCGTCCGTGGCCCGGCAGCACCCACTCGAAAGGGTAACCGGCAAGTTTCCTCATGGAATCTATCTGTTCCGTCCAGGAATGCCAGCAGGCATCGCGGAAGGCGTACAGGTGGCCGCGCCGCTCCGACCAGGCGAGATGATCTCCGGTGAACAGGAAAGCGTTCCGGTATAGTAGCGCGCAGCTGCCTCGGGTGTGGCCCGGAACGGGTATGATACGGAGATCGGGCGCCAGATCCACTTGGTCACCGCCTGTGAGGATGCGTTCGCAGCCGCGGGTGGAAGGCGCTACGTCGCCTTCGTGCAGGATGCGATCGCATCCCAAGGTCTCCCGCCAAAACCCGTGGTCGGCCACGTCGTCACCGTGGGTCAGGAACAGCCAACGGGCCCCGCCCAGTTCCCTGATGCGCGCGGCCAGGGTTTCCGAGCGGCGCGGGGAATCCACCAGCACGTTGCCGTCCGGCCTGCGGATCAGGTAGCTGGCGGCCCCGTACGAAGCGGCGCTATGGTAACCGCAATAGTACACCTGGTCGGCACCCTCGGGAATGCGGGCCGGATCGCCGGTCGGTCCCATATCGGTGATGGGAATGGGGTAGGCGGCGCGTGCAGCGGGCATTTCCGGAGCCGCCTCCAAGGTGCCGATGGAGGCGGTGGGGCAGGCCACGGCGGCCAGCAAGGCCCGGCGGCGGGTCTCCTGCGTCATAGGCTGTTCGCGGACGGCGGACTGGCCGGCGGCGCGTAAAAAGGTTTCCGGAGCCAGCCAGCGGCAGGTATCGCAATCAATGCAGGTATCGTCCACGTAGAACGCGCCCGGGGCATTGCCGGGAAGCCTGCGTTTGGGATGGGCCATAGGGCTTAATCTACAATTCCCGGTTTCCTGCACGCCGCCCCGATTTTATGTTACTTGTACCAATCGGCCATTTTGGATACCGCTAAAAGGAAATCCACCGCAAGGATATCCACCACAATATTCACCACAAGGAGGATGTATGCCCGCAGTTACCGGAAAATCACTTCTCATCGCCTGCGCGCTGAATCTGCTCCTGCTACCGGGCCTGGTTCCCGAGGCCGCATCCCAACCGTCGGGTTCCGCTGCGGGCTCGGCCCCTGTCACCGTGGTTGCGCCTGCCGAGGACGCGTCACCAGACCAGCTTACGCCCGCGGATTCGGCCGTGCGACGGAGCGAGACCGTGGCAAAGCTCCACACCGATCTCGATACCCTCGCGAAGAAGATCGAAGAGGTCAAGATCGGGATCGGCAGGGCGGGGGCTAAGGTCAAGCAGAAAACCAGGGAGGATCTGGCGGCCCTGGAAAGGACACGCGCAGCCATCGCGGCACGGCTGGATTCCCTGGGAGGCGCGACCGCGGACGCCTGGGTTCGGTTGAAGCTGCGCGCGGGCAGGCAAATGGACAGCCTCAGGGCCGACATCGATCGCGTGAAGAAAAAAGCCAAGGGTTGATCGCCGGCTGAACCCGTCAGGTGCGGCCGAAAGACCGCGATTCCCCCCTGCAACCCCGCAGCAACGGGCCTCCCCTGGGCGACTGCACAAATTTTCACTACATTGTTTCCCTCACCCCAGGAACGGTTATTCAATCCCATGGCTGACAACTACATACGTGTGCGCGGGGCCAAGGCCCACAACCTGAAGAACGTCAACGTCGACATCCCCAAGGATAAGCTGGTCGTGATCACGGGGCTGTCCGGATCCGGCAAATCCTCCCTGGCCTTCGATACCATCTATGCGGAAGGCCAGCGCCGCTACGTGGAATCCCTCTCCGCCTACGCCCGACAGTTCCTGGGCCTGATGGAAAAGCCGGACGTGGACCTGATCGAAGGGCTTTCGCCCGCCATCAGCATCGATCAAAAATCGGCCGGACACAATCCCCGATCCACCGTGGGGACCATCACCGAGATTTACGATTACCTGCGCCTGCTTTACGCCCGCGTGGGCCATCCGCGCAGCCCCGCTTCGGGCAAGCGACTCAAGAGCCAGACCGTGCAGGAGATCGTGGACGCCGTGCTGGCCCTGCCGCACCGGAAACCCAAGGACGGGAAAGACGCGAAGTCCGCGGATGCCAAGTCCACGGATACCAAATCCACGGACACCAAGAACGGCGACGTCAAAATCATGCTCCTCGCGCCCTTGGTCAAGGATCGCAAGGGGACCTACGAGGAATTGTTCACCCGCTATCTGGCGCAGGGATACGTGCGCGCACGCGTGGATGGCCAGGTATACCAGCTGGAAGAAAAGATCAAGCTGGATCGCTACGTCAAGCACAATATCGAACTGGTGGTGGACCGGCTTGTCATCAAGAAGGAAACCCGGGACAACGAGGAGGCCAAGAAGCGCCTGACCGATTCCGTGGAACTGACCCTCAACCTGGGCGAGCGCGAAATGCTCGTAAACCTGGTGGACGAGAAGGAGGATGTCTACTTCTCCGAACGCCTGGTCGATCCCGCCACCGGCAAATCCTTCGCCGAGATCGAACCGCACACCTTCTCTTTCAATTCCCCCCACGGCGCCTGCCCGGCCTGCAACGGCCTAGGATTCATCAAGGAGGTCGATCCCAAGAGCGTGTTCGATTTGGAGTTGTCCATCAACGATGGCGGCATCCTGCCCTGGGCCCGCTCGGCCGACAACGAGGCTTCCTGGCCCATGCAATTGCTCAAACAGATCGCGAAATCGGAAGGCTTCTCCCTGGACGCGCCCCTCAAGAGCCTGGCCAAGAAGCACATGGAAACCATCCTCAACGGCACCGGGGAGGAGCGCTACAAGGTGAAATGGGGCGGGGACGGATCCAATACCTGGCAGGCCCGTTTCGAGGGCGTGGTGTCGAGCCTCAAGCGCAAGTACGAACAGACGGATTCGGATTTCGTGCGCCGCGAGATCGAAGAGTATATGGACGACAAGCCTTGCGCCACCTGTAAGGGACTGCGCCTGAAGCAGGACGCCATGACCGTCACCATCCGCGGTCTCAACATCATGGACGTGGGCGAAATGTCCATCCAGGACGCCTACGATTGGACCAAAGCCCTGCAAGAAGCGCAGGAAGCCACGGCGGAAGCGGACTCCTCGCTCTACCAGTTCTTCAAGATCCCGAAAATCGATCCGGGCGAGGACGATCTTTCCGAGAACGAACGGTCCATCGCCAAGCAGGTGTTCAAGGAAATCCTGGGCCGGCTAACCTTCCTGGTGAGCGTGGGCCTCAACTACCTGAGTCTGAGCCGCACCGCCCGCACTTTGTCCGGCGGCGAATCCCAGCGCATCCGCCTGGCCTCGCAGATAGGCACAGGCCTATCCGGCGTGTTGTACGTGCTTGATGAACCTTCCATCGGCCTGCACCAGCGGGACAACGATCGCCTGCTCAAGACCCTGCACCGCCTGCGCGATCTGGGCAATACGGTACTGGTCGTGGAGCATGACGCCGACACCATCCGCCAGGCCGACTATGTATTGGACATCGGGCCCGGCGCCGGCGAACACGGGGGGCGGGTGGTCTTCAGCGGTACACCGGATCAATTGATCGCGACCGCCAACACGGATACCGGCGACTACCTCTCGGGCCGGCGCCGCATCGATCTCGGCGAGATTCTCGAAGAGATCCGCGGACTCAAGGTCCGCTTCGTTCCCGAGCGCACGGACAAGACCATAAAATTGACGGGCGTGACCCATAACAATCTAAAAAGCGTGGACGTGGAACTGCCCCTGGGCCGCTTCATCGCCATCACCGGCGTGTCGGGCTCGGGAAAGTCCTCGCTCATCAACGACGTGCTCTCTCGCATCCTCTCCAAGGAAGTCCACGGCTCCAAGGCCCGTCCCGGCGCCTATAAGACGGTGAAGGGCCTGGAAAACATCGACAAGGCCATCGTCATCGATCAGTCGCCCATCGGCCGCACGCCGCGCTCGAATCCCGCCACCTACACCGGTTTGTTCGCCGAGATCCGCAATCTGTTCGCCCTGACCCCGGAGTCCAAGATCCGCGGCTACAAGCCCGGCCGCTTCAGCTTCAACGTCAAGGGCGGCCGCTGCGAGAACTGCGAAGGGGACGGCCTCATCCGCATCGAGATGCAATTCCTGCCGGACGTCTACGTGACCTGCGAAGTTTGCAAGGGCAAACGTTACAACCGCGATACCCTGCAGATCGACTACAAAGGCAAGAACATCGCCGAAGTGCTGGAGATGACCATCGAGGAAGGCTGGAGCTTCTTCCAGAACCTGCCCGCGCTGGCCAACAAGCTCAAGACCCTGCTGGACGTGGGTCTGGGCTACATCCGCATGGGACAGTCGGCCACCACGCTTTCCGGCGGCGAGGCACAGCGAATGAAGCTTTCTGCCGAACTATCGCGCCGCTCCACGGGCCGTTCCTTCTACATCCTGGACGAACCCTCCACGGGCCTGCATTTCGAGGACGTGCGCAAGCTGCTGGTGGTGCTGCATTCGCTGGTGGCCCAGGGCAACACCGTGCTCGTCATCGAGCACAACCTGGACATCATCAAGAATTCGGAATATCTGGTGGACATGGGGCCCGAAGGCGGCGAAGCCGGCGGTCGCGTGATCGCCAAGGGCACGGTGGCCGAGGTGGCCGCGACACCGGGATCCTATACGGGCGAGTGGCTGCGCAAGCTGATCGAGATGGAGAAATCCTTCCCGGCTGCCCGCGCCCGTGCGGCCAAACCCTCGTCCGAGGCAGCGACCGGGGCGGAACCGTCCGAAAATTTGGGGGCCGGAAAACTCGGGGCCGAGAAGCTCGGGACCGAAAAACCGGGAAACGGACGAAGCAAATCCCCGGATCCCGAAGCAAAGCCGATACCCGCGGTCTTTCAGCGCAAGGCGGGCGCGGAAAAGGATGAAGAATCTCCGCGCCGCCGGGGCCAACCACCCAAGACCGTGCGGGTTTGAACTTAAGAATCCAGCTCGACGAAACCACAAGGTCGAAGCCCGGAAGGTTCCAGATCCTGGTTGGTTGAGGATTCCCCCCGGTTGCTCCCATGGGATTGCATATCTTTTATGCATAGAACGGGAGGCCCTTTGATCCGTGGATCGTTTTTGCTTGCAGCGTTGATCTTGGCCGCTTGCGGCGGCACCGATTCCGGGGACGCGGTCGCGCCAACCGACATCCGCGACGGCGACCTGGATTTCCTTACCATCGATGCCATGGACTGGGGCCCGGGCCCGTTGGGAGGCACTGCGCTGATCCACAACCATGGATTCAAAGCCACGTGTCCGGTGAACTCGGCCGCGCTTGATGACCGAAAGGATTCGGCGACGGTATCCTTGGCCGAAGTCGACCATGGTTATGCGGAAATCTCCATATGGTTTGCCGGACGCTCCGGTTGCCGCGAAGCCGGGGCCCGACTGACCGCGGCGCGGGCCGATTTCGCGAGCTATGGCTTCGCCGATTCGACCAAGGTATTCACCAAGATTGTTTACCGCATCCGCGGCGGAGGCTTTGATTCCTTGAGGGTCGGGGCCGACGTCACGCTGGATTCCGCTTCCTTTCCCGGCCTAAGCGCACTGGTAAAGGAGCTGGAGGGGAACTTCGCGCTTTGAACCCGCGGATCAGCTTGCCATGAAGACGCATTTGCGATGCGCCTCAGCCTTGTCGCAAGGCGCTGAAAATCCTGGGTCGTAGGTGTAAGCAATCCATGCCCGAGTTGCCCGACATCACCGTCTACGTTGAGCGCCTGGAAGAGCGCCTGTTGGGCGAGGTCCTGGCCGGGATCCGGCTCACGAGCCCGTTCCTGCTCCGCAGCGTTGCGCCGCCTTTGGCGGATTTTCACGGGCGCAGGGTAATGCGCGTGTTACGCAGAGGCAAGCGCATCGTATTTGCCTTCGAGGGCGGGACCAATCTTTGCCTCCATCTTATGGTGGCCGGCAGGCTGCACTGGAAGGCCGCGGGCGCTCCGGTACCCAAGGGCAACGGACTCATGGCCCTGGATTTCGCGCAAGGAAGCCTGATTCTCACCGAAAGCGGCACCAAGAAGCGCGCTGCCCTGCTGGCCTTCGCCGATGAGGCGGCGCTGCGCGAGCGCTTCCCCGTTGGATTGGAACCGTTGACCTCATCCCTGGAGGAGTTCGCCGCGGTGCTGCGCAAGGAGAACCACACCCTCAAGCGATCCCTCACCGATCCCCACCTGTTCAGCGGCATCGGCAATTCCTATTCCGACGAGATCCTCCACCGCGCGCGATTGTCGCCGATCCAGTTGACCTCGAAGATGGATGACGACCAGATCCGAAGACTGCATCAGGCGGTCCAGGAAGTACTGATGCGCTGGACCGAAATCCTGCGAAAGGAGTCGGAAGGGCGGTTTCCGGAGAAGGTGACGGCGTTCCGCGAAAGCATGGCCGTGCACGGCCGCTACGGAAAACCCTGCCCGGTATGTGGCAGCCCGGTGCAGCGCATCCGGCACGCCGAGAACGAAACCAATTATTGTCCGGCCTGCCAGACGGGCGGAAAGCTGCTGGCCGATCGGGCGCTGTCTTCGTTGCTCAAAAAGGATTGGCCGCGCTCGTTGGAAGAGATGGAGAAATTATTGGCCCGGCATAAGGGCATGGGAGCGGAAGGAGTGGATGGAGTGGATGGAGTGGATGGAGTGGATGGAGTGGAACCGTGAGGCCGTCCGCAGTCCTCATTGCCAGCCCGGCAGCAAAAACGTATCTAGCTGATATGGCCTTCTTCATCCGACTTTGCATCAGCGCCCTAAGTCTCGGGTTAGCCTCGAAGCTTATCCCGGGTTTCTATGTCCGCGATTGGGTCACTTTGTTCCTGGCGGCCTTTTTGCTCGGCATCGTCAATGCCGTGGTCAAACCGATCATGGTGCTGCTGACCCTGCCCATCACCCTGGTGACGCTGGGGCTGTTCCTGTTCATCGTGAATGCGGCCATGCTCGGCCTGGTGGCCTGGCTGCTGCCCGGTTTCGCCATCGCAGGACTGTTGCCCGCTTTGTTGGGCTGGTTGGTGATGGTGGTGGTGGGTAGCATCCTCACCCGTTTGATCTAGCGTTTCACGAACACCATTTAGGAACGGCCGACATCGCCGTAAGGAATTTCGGCGTCGAACTATTCCTCATGCCCGCGCGGCCCTGAAAGGCCGCGCGAAGGCGCCGGGCAGGTTTACCGCCTCAGGAAGCGCGAGGTGATCCTCCCGCTCTTTTCGCCGGACACGGCGGCGATATGCACGCCGGGCTTCAATCCGGCAAGGTCCACCTTGCGGCTGTATCCGTCGGCTCCAATAGTCAACGGGACCGAATATTCGCTCCTGCCTCGCAAGTCCAGGATCTCGAGCTTGAGCATTCTTCCCGCTTCCGCTCGCAGGCGCACGGAATTTCCGTCCGTCACGAACAGCGGTCGAGATGAGGGGCCTTTCGCCTGGGCCGCCCAAATGGTTACGACTACCCGGTCGGCTGGAACCCGATCTTTGATCTGCCCGCGCAGTTCACCGTTGACGTTGTTGTTGGTCGCGATGTTGACATACAGGCTTTCGGCCGCCAGGGCCGCGGCGAGGGCGCGCGTGAAAGGTCGGATCGTCCGGGTGGATCCCCAGAGGCCGGAACCATTCACTCCGGACATGCTGTCCGAATTGAAATGGAAGTCCGGGGTGATGTCCAGGACCTCGTCTCCGGCGGTACCCAAAACCTGCTTGTGGATTTTAGCGCTCAGGAACTGCGAGCTGAGGCTGTCGGCCAGGACTTTATGAACCACGTTGGTGCTGTCCGGATCCATGGTCACGATTGCCAGTCCCAGGGCCTTGGTCGTGACCGAGGGGGTTTCCTGCGCGCCTTCCAGCGGCAAGGCGGTTCCGATGCGGAGAGGAACCAGCGATTGGCCGCGGATCTCCCCGAGGGGCAGGGACCTGGAATGGGCATTGACATAGATGTTACCCAGGTACAGGTCCTTGAGGAAAGCGGAGGGGTTGCCTAAGCTGGAAACCTTCACTTCCTTCGACACATGGTTGCCCGTCAAAGCGGACGTCAGATTCACCTGGGGTTCACCCGGCAAGGTGTCCGCGTTGGTGGCCTTGGATCCGCTATGGACATGTACCGCGGCTATCGAATCCAGACCCTGGAAGGATGCGTCCACCCAGAGAGTGGAATCGTTTTCGGAGAGCAGGAAAATTCCCAACCCTTTGTCCGTGGTGGTCACCGGGGGAACGTTCTTTGCGCCATTCATTTGCGAAATGAATACCCGTTCATGGCTTACCTCGAGCTGACCGCGGATTTCCCCGTCCGCATGGGCCTTGGTTTTGATGTTGAGGAACACATCTCCAGAATCCATCGATGCCAGCAGTTCGTTATGGGCGACACGGGATGTACCGCTGGTTTTGGCCAATTCGTCATGCGTCGGAAAGGGGATTCGTCCGGAGATCACGCCGGCCGATAGATAAGGCGCCAGATCGAAGGCAATGGCTCCGGCCTCTCCCGCCTTCCCGAGTCCCAGGTAGGCGGAGGTAACGGAATCCTTAAGGCCGCCGAAGGTCACATTTACGGTCAGTACCGAATAATCAGGGGAGACATGGAATACCGCTATTCCCGAACCGGGCGTGGCCACCTTAACGGCTTCGCCGTCCCCGTTCAGCTTGGCCACGAATTGGGGATTCCGGGACAGTTCGATTTGCCCGCGAAGCTCTCCGTCCGGATGGCCGCTGGTTGACACCACGACGTGGTAGGCGCCCTTCATGAGGTTCCCGATTTCGGGAACCGAGACGGCCTGGTTGCCGGCGATGGAATTCCCGTTCACGCTCTTGCCGATATCCTTGAACAACGTCCCCGCGGCTCCCCTGGCCCCGGTGTACAGCTTCAATCCGGTAATGGGCCCGCTCAGGCCGGTGACAACGCCATAGATGGCGATGGAATCCCCATGGCCGTTCATGGTGATGCCCAGCAAGCCTTTGGCGCTGGTGGTCACGGCGGGTACCAATTGTTTGCCTTCCAGATCCGCGGTGAAGAACATCCGGAATCCTTCATTCTGGCCGAAGACGGTTGCCGTGAGGCCGAGCGCCGCCAGCAAGATCGATTTTTTCATGATTATTCCCCCTCGTACATTCATGGTTTTCCGAATCCACCGTAGAAAGTTTATGCTTTCCGCAGGCGGGAAGCAACCCGCCCGGTGAATCGGCGCATTCCTGCGCATGGGAATAAGATAGGTTCTCGCGATCCTAAGTGTCCGATCATCCTGCCATCGGACATCAGAGCCGGACCGGTCGCCATACCGCCGGGAGGGGAATCCGGTGAAAATCCCGTGCCAGGTTGTCCCCGGGACGCTTTTCAAAATGCCGCCTGTATCCCGACGCCGACGCCGCTTTCGAACCGGGCCGGACGCGTAATCGGGCACCGCAATTCGGACACGATGGAGAGATGCTTGTCCGGCAGTTCCAATACCTCATGGTGTGATCCTGTTCATGATCGGTTTCACGATTTCCCGGTTTTCCGGATGCGGGCGTTGCGGCAGTGTCGGACCCGGGTTTTCGCTTTCAGGCAAGACCTGGCCTTCTTGGGACCGGGACGAGGTCGACGATAGCATGATGCAGATGCAGACGCAGACGCAGACGCAGACGCAGAAAAAAGTCTTCAACGGTTTTATTTTTCAATCCTTAGGAGGATTCCATAGTTACCTGATGCGTCGCGGCGTTCCGGGCCGCGACGACGATGACTATGTGACGGGGGATCGGGAGGGATGGCGAAATCCCGGTTTCGGCCCGCGCGCGGAAGCGAACGGCTTCCGCTTATCGATTCTCATAAAGCCCCGGTGATGGGGAATCCGCCGGCGATGAGGAAACGGAATTCGGAGGGTGCTGAAAAGTCCCCGCTTGGCTAAATGGCCTAGCGATCGGGAAGCCAGTCTCAGGCAACCGGTCGACGACCGCGCGGGTTTATTCAGCAGCCTGTTAGACGGGTAAGAGCGGTCCGCTGCCCGGGTAGGCCAGTTCATATGTTCTGACCTTCGGTAAAATGACTCTGACGCAGAATAAAAGGTTTTCGCATGCGCATGCACCAGGAAATGGGCGTGCGGAACCAGGGACCAGATCAGGTATCCCAGCGCGGTGAAAAAGATCGCCCGGCCGTCCCGGACCATTTGGGAATGCCTGATCATGGCATAATATTATTTCTCAATGAAAATCTCCGCATGGGTAAAACCTGGATGGATTGATAGGATAGATCCGGGATTCTCTGGTGTTTTCCAGGTCGGGTTTAACGTAAATTCAGCAAAAGGAACGGATCACCGAAGCTGTGGATCAATCGGGAACTAACAACAAAGGAAACGAAATGGACAAGCCCGCCGGCCTTGATGCCGATGCGATCAGGACCATGACCATGACCATGACCATGACCATGACCATGACCAAATCCGACACTGCGACCATACCGGTAGCCACGCCGAATACGCACTACCTTATTGTACATGGAGCGGATGCGGGGCATGAGGATTTCGACGGCATGATCGATTCCGTGATGTTTATGGCGATGATTCCTTGAAGGCCGGCCGGAACGCAGCGGGGGTCTTCCTGACTGCCCTGCTTCCCCTTTCCGGATGCCTTGAGCAATCCTACCCCGGACCGAAGCCCATTGTGACCGAAGGCGCCCTCGTCGACGTGGTCTATGAGCCCGCGCGGCGCCTGGTCAGCCGTTCTTGCGCCGATTGCCATTCTCAAGGCGGCCACAACGAAAGCCACCTCGATGCGTGGGGGCACGCCATCCGTCTCGATACCCATAAGCAATGGGTGGACGGGAAGCGCGTCCTGTTGGAGCGGCTGGATACCGTGTACGCGGCGGAACAGGATCCTCCTCTGGATGTGATGCCATCGGCATCCTTTCCATTTCAATTGACGCGCGAGGAACGGGACACTTTGCTGCAATGGATCGCGCGCGGATCACCCAACACCCCCGGCGGCGATTCCGTTCCGTAAGTTACGAACGTAATTCAACCAAATCCTGATCCACGCACAGCTCAGTTCACCAATCCTGAAATACCGGCTCGGGGCTCGCGTAAGCGAGCGCCGTGAACCGAAGGACGAGGCTTGTCCGTTCGACAATTCTATTGATATAACTTGGCTAAAGAGACTCGATGGTTATACGGCTCTTTTATACTGAGGATCAATTCTCCCAGCCAGACCTAGGTTCTCTTTTATTTTTTCAGCCAACATCATTTTCATAAAGGACTGATATGGAATATCATTTTTGTTTGCGACAAGCTTGATGTCGCTCAGTAGGCCTGTAGGCAGTCTCAGGGAAATAACTTCCGTCGAAGGTTTGAGATTCGACAGGGTTACCTTTTTTGCCTTACTCTTATCCAAATAATCCAAGGGGCTTTCCTTGGACCAAAATACACGTTCTTCGGCTTCGTTCCTAAACTTCGGAATTTTCTTCTTACTGGTTTTCATAAAATTTCCTTTCCTTTTTATTCATATCCCTGGCAGATATGACTCGAATTCTGTTTTTCCTTAAGCAGAAAAC
>JBDSIO010000132.1:0-16299 GCA_039917895.1 Fibrobacteria bacterium
GCGCGGGTTGCCGGTTTCCCGGTCCACGATGATTTTGGTGGAAGTGACCCGGCCAAACGCTCCGAAAGCTTCGGAAAGTTCGTCCTGGGTTACGCTGAAAGCGAGGTTTCCAACGTAAATATTCATATGTCTCCTTGGATACTATTGAGAAGGTTAGGGTGAACGGAACAAGGAATTATCAAGGGTCCTCGGAGACTCACTTTCGAGACGTCAGCTGGGGGATTGGATAATACCATCGTTCTAAGCAGAGGGAACCGCGGATACCCAAAAGGGCATGGCGATTTTGCCTCGGCCCCCTTAAACTACTTTAATTCCTCCGGTCTTGCAAGAGTAAAATAGACCGTCGAAATCCCATTTCCCCAAAGATCGACCAGGGCTTTGGGTTCCAAGATGGATCTATCTTAACCCCCCACCATGACCACGCCGAAACCCAGCCTATTGGAACGCACCGCGGCCTCGCGTCCCGTCGACGCCTTTAATGAAGCCTATTACCGCCGTTTTTACCTGGATACCAAGACCCGCGTCCGGTCCGCCGCGGCAGAAGAGCGCCTGGCCCGGTTTGTATTCGGATACCTGGGGCATCTCGGCGTCCCGGTAAAGCGGATGCTGGACTTGGGTTGCGGTCTGGGCAAGTGGCGCGCCTCGCTTTCCCGCCACCACCCCCGCGGCCAGTACACGGGAGTGGAAATCAGCGAATACCTCTGCGGCAAATACGGCTGGACCCGGGGTTCGGCCGCGGACTTCCGGGGGCGGGGACGTTATGACCTGGTGATGTGCCAAAGCGTGATCCAATACCTCGGGGACTCCGAAGCGGAGGCGGCGGTTGAGAACATGGCCCGCCTGTGCCGGGGGGCGCTTTATCTGGAAATCATCACCAAGCGGGATTGGGAGTTACACTGCAACCGGAAGATGACGGACGGAAAAATCCATCTTCGTGAAGATCGCTGGTACCGGGACCTGCTCGCCCCCCATTTCCGCAGCGCTGGCGGCGGACTGTTCCTGCCCAAAGATTCGCCCGTGGTGCTGTACGAGCTGGAGACCTGTGGAAGGACATAATGATCACGGGAATCCCCTACTCTTCGCGATAAATCTCCGCGCCCGCGTTCACGAATTCCTTTGACTTCTCAGCCATGCCCTTGGCAAGGGCTTCGGCCTCTTCCATGCCCTGCTTCTCGGCGTAGGCGCGCACATCGTCCGTGATCTTCATGGAGCAGAAGTTGGGGCCGCACATGGAACAGAAATGGGCCAGCTTCGCGCCTTCATTAGGCAAGGTCTCGTCATGGAAGCTGCGGGCCGTATCGGGGTCGAGAGACAGGTTGAACTGGTCGTGCCAGCGGAACTCGAAGCGCGCGCGCGACAGCGCATTGTCGCGGTACTGCGCGGCGGGGTGACCCTTGGCGAGATCGGCCGCATGGGCCGCGAGCTTATAGGTAATCACGCCGACCTTGACGTCTTCGCGATTAGGCAGCCCGAGGTGCTCCTTGGGGGTAACGTAACATAGCATGGCGCAGCCGTACCAGCCGATCATGGCGGCGCCGATGCCGCTGGTGATGTGATCGTAGCCGGGGGCGATGTCGGTGGTAAGGGGCCCGAGGGTATAGAAGGGCGCCTCGTGGCACCACTCGATCTGTTTCTTCATGTTCTCTTCGATCATGTGCATGGGCACGTGGCCGGGGCCTTCGTTCATCACCTGCACGCCCATGTCCCACGCGATTTCGGTCAACTCACCCTGGGTCTTGAGCTCGGCGAATTGGGCTTCGTCGTTGGCGTCGTATACGGAGCCGGGACGCAAGCCGTCGCCGATGGAGAAGGACACGTCGTAGGCGCGCATGATGTCGCAGATGTCGCGCCAATGGGTGTAGAGGAAATTCTCCTGGTGGTGAGCCAGGCACCACTTGGCCATGATGCTTCCGCCGCGCGAGACGATGCCGGTCATGCGCTTGGCCGTCATGGGCACGTAGCGCAGGAGCACGCCCGCATGGATGGTGAAATAGTCCACGCCCTGCTCGGCCTGCTCGATGAGGGTGTCGCGGAAGAGTTCCCATGTCAGGTCTTCCGCTTTTCCGTTCACCTTTTCCAGGGCCTGGTAAATGGGCACGGTGCCGATGGGAACCGGAGAGTTGCGCAGGATCCATTCCCGCGTTTCATGGATGTTCTTGCCGGTGGACAGATCCATAACGGTGTCGGCGCCCCAACGCACGGACCAGACCATCTTCTCCACCTCTTCCTCGATGGACGAGGCGAGGGCGGAGTTGCCGATGTTGGCGTTGATCTTCACCAGGAAGTTGCGCCCGATGATCATGGGCTCCAATTCCGGATGGTTGATGTTGCAGGGGATGATGGCTCGCCCGCGCGCCACTTCGGACCGCACGAATTCGGCGGTGATCACCTTCGGGATCGCCGCGCCTTTGGTGTCGCCGGGATGCTGGCGCATCAGGGACTCTTCGCGCATCTCGGCCTGGAGATTCTCGCGGATAGCAATATATTCCATCTCCGGGGTGATGATGCCCTGGCGGGCGTATTCGAACTGGGTCACGGTGCGGCCGGCCTTGGCCTTCAAAGGCTTGCGCGACTGGGTGAATCGCAGCGATTCCAGGGCGGGATCGGCCGCGCGGCGGCGGCCATATTCCGAGCTCTGATCCGGCAGGGTTTCCACGTCCCCGCGGTCGAGGATCCATTGCTGCCGCAGGGGATGCAACCCCTTGCGCACGTCGATGGCGACGGCCGGATCGGTATAAGGTCCTGAGGTGTCGTAGACCACCACGGGCGCATTGGGGCGATCCAGGCTCTTGTCGAAATGGGACTTTGTGTTGTGCAGGGAGATTTCGCGCATGGCCACGCGCACCGAGGGGTGCAGGGCGCCGGGACGGTGGATCTTGGCGGAGTTGGGGAAAGGATCCCGCGTCACCGCAGCATCGGTCACGGCCTGGTCGGTCCGCTTCTTAGCGGGCTCGCTGCTCTTCTGGTCTTTGGCGTTGTCTTTTTTAAGGGCGGGATTGTGGATCATGGGAAGGTCCCCTTCGTTTTCAAGTTCGCAAAACGCAAGGAGCACCCGGGAAACCTTCCTACGCCGGTATGACCCGGATCAGGTGCTAGGGTCCCTGGACCTCGCCGTGGGCGAGGTCTTCGAGTTCCGCTTCGCGGAACTCTCGGGCATCGGCACGGTTGGCTCCCGGTTCTCAGGCCTTCGGCCTCCCCTGGTCTATACTGGAAAATATAGGAAGGAATGGGGGCAGGGGAAAGGAGGGTTTAAGGGCAATGAGGCTGATGGGGAGCGGGAAACCCGCCGTGGGATGAGGCAAAGCCCCGGTTTCCGCGCCTCCCCGCGTCTCCAGAGGTAACTAGAGGGTTGGATCCATGATGCGGCCGAGGAAAAGGATGGTTCCCGAGGTTTTTTCCCGCAATACGAACACGAATGGACGATCGAGCCGGATCAGGTCCATCGGCATGGCCGTGAGTTTTATGGCCACGGCTGTGACCGCCGCGGCCTCGGTTCCCTCCTCGTCGACGTTGACATAGGTTTTGTGGATGACGTCCGAAATCGTCAGATCACCCGCCTTACGGATACCGGTGAAATCAGCGGCACCGGAAAATGCCTCGGCCATGCCCATGGCCTGCAGGACGGCGGCCAGGGATTTCGCGTATTCCAGTTTGAACTTAGGCACGTGGATGGGACCTTCCCGCACCTTGAACTTGTCCTGCATGGCATCCCAGGCTCCGGCGTCCAGATCCGCGATCATGGCAGGCAGGCCCTCGGGCGCGGCGGTCTGCAGGAACACCATGGAGAAG
This sequence comes from Fibrobacteria bacterium, assembly GCA_039917895.1. Taxonomy (GTDB): domain Bacteria; phylum Fibrobacterota; class Fibrobacteria; order UBA11236; family UBA11236; genus Chersky-265. The sequence continues at coordinate 3,790 of JBDSIO010000132.1, forward strand.
AGCGAATCGCCATACGGAAGCTCCAATGCGTTCACCTTGCCGTCCGAGAAGACGCGGAAATTCGTGTCCGCGTGCATCATGCGGCAGGTCTTGACCGCGCCGCTCGCCAGATGGAACTCCGCGTTATAGGTCCGATCGGTCTTGAAGGCTTGGGACCACGAGCCCTTGAAATACAGGGCGTTGATCAGCACCATCACCCAATCGGGCGGCAAGGGCTCGGGGACGACGGTGGGAATCAGGCCTTTGGTATTGATGTTGACCCAATCGTTGATAGTGGGCGCGGCGGCTGGGGCCGAGAAATCCAGCGTCCTGGTCTCGGCCGCGAATGTGGCGCGGTTCAATTCCAGGAATTGCGGCTCCACGTCCAATCCGATATCGGACCAGACCGAATTGGCTATCTGCAATTGCACTTTTCCATCAGCGGCCTTAAGGGCGGGAATCAGCTTCGCGAACAGGGAGTTTACGGCGGCGCGATCCATGCCGGCGTACCCGAGTTGCGACGCCATGACCGTTTGCGTGGTGTTGCGCGCGCCGTTGTACGCCATGGTCAGGGCCAGGGATACGCTCACGGGGGAAACAATGATGTTACTCCCGGGATCGTCTTTGGCAAGGGATGCGAACAGCCGGAATCCGAAGTTGTTGTCGCTCTTTACCACCTCCTGCTCTGCATGGCTCAGGGATACCAGGAGTTGCCGCGATGCGCTATCGGATCTCGTTTCAGGAGAGATGGATTCGGATTGGCAACCGGAAAGGAGCGAAAACGAGAGCACGGCGGACAAGCTGAGATGGGTGACGGTCGGCTTCAAGCGCATAGGACCTCCGGAAAGTTGTACGGCCCATCGGGTACTTGGGCCAAACCGTAGTGTATTATAATAATATAATTGAATTATATCACCCTATTTTCCAATTATTTTAATCATTTTGGTATAAAATGTAGTGCGATACCTTTCAGCTTCTGGTAAAATTGCTGTCCGGGATAGAACAAGGCCCCAGAGGCCATATTTGAACCCATCGTCCCGGTCTGCTTGGAAAGGCCTAGGAATTTTTCAATTTTAACGCGACCTTACCTTAGTTGGGGGGCTTTAGCTCAGTTGGTAGAGCGCTTCGTTCGCAATGAAGAGGTCAGGAGTTCGACTCTCCTAAGCTCCACCATTTTCCAGAACGTCCTTTCCGAATCCGGGAAGGACGTTTTTGTTTCCCAATTGAACTCATAAGTCCTGATGATGCCTATAGTTGGGTGCAGGCTCATTTCAAAAAAAATATTTTGATGGAAAACCTTGGCACTAAACGGAGGATGCTTCTGCATTTTTGGATTCTGGCCTTCATTTCCGCAGCGCTTTTCGGAGCGTCTACCCCGTTAGGGAAATTCCTGCTTCGGGACTTTTCCGCCTCACAGTTAGCGGGTTTATTTTACCTCGGTGCGGCGCTAGGGGTTTCCATCCCCCTGCTTCTGTCCCGACGAGGATTGTTCGGAGCCCGTATGGATGGGCGGAATATCCTTCGGCTTTCCTGTTCCATCTTTTTCGGTGGCATCCTTGGCCCGCTTTTCCTCCTTTGGGGACTCGAACGGGCCTCCTCCGCTTCTGTTTCGCTATGGCTCAATCTCGAACTTGTGGGTACGGTTTTCCTGGGTCACTTTTTCTTCCGGGATCAACTGGGCCGCTGGGGATGGTGGGGTGCGACCCTTATTGGTTCGGCTTCGCTCTTTCTTTCGTGGGGAGGAGGAGTTGCCGGATGGCAGGCGGGAATGCTGCTGGTGCTCGCATGTCTTTGCTGGGGTCTGGATAATCACTACACCGCCTTGATAGACGGCATTCTGCCGATGCAAAGCACCTTATGGAAAGGATTGGCGGCGGGTTCTACCAACCTTGCCATTGGCCTGGTATTCACTGAATTTCGGGGTTCCCCAAAAGATGTGGGTATTGCGCTTGTAACGGGGGCCTTGGCCTACGGGGCTAGTATCGCCCTCTATATCACGGCAGCCCAGGGCTTGGGCGCGGTCCGAAGTCAGATGATCTTCGCCACGGCGCCTTTCATCGGTCTGGTTCTGTCCTGGAGTTTTCTGGGGGAGCATCTTTCAACCGTTCATGGCCTTGCCGCAGTCTGCCAGATGCTTGGGCTGGCCCTTGTTTTCAAGGACCGCCACGCTCACCGCCATTCCCACGAGCAAATTGAACACACCCATCTCCATTCGCATAACGACGGACACCATACCCATTTCCATCCGGATCGGGATCCGAAACTGAAGCATTCACATTCCCACCGGCACGAACGCATGGAGCACTCCCACCCCCATTGGCCGGATCTACATCACCGTCACCGGCATTAGCCTGGGTCAATGCCTTATCGGAGGCGGAAGGAGGCGAGAAACGGTTAGCATTGGCTTTTGACTCCGGTCGGCTGTATTTGTACCTTCCCGGAACTTCATGACTTGGAACCAGCTTAGGCGGGACGTGATTTCTTACCACCAAAAGTGTCGAGTGAATCGGCAGAGCAAGACCTTCGCGGCTGTTCTGTTGCTCACCTACGTCCTGTTTACCCTGTCTCCTTTCTTGCTTCTCCACTCCCATTCCGCCGAAGATCACCATGGATCACATGTGGAAACGACCCATGCGCATGCCTGGGATATCTGGTCAACCGCTGATGAGCATGAGGACGAAACCGGGCATAATGAGGGCTCGGAAGCCCCTGGCGATGATGCCTCCCACTTTGATGAGGATGCGGAAGGGCATGAAGGCATGGATGGCCCTCACTTGGCCCTAGTCTCTTTCCATACCAGCATGGTCCATTTCCAGCCACCTACCCTGTACTTTTTAGATCGCGTGCCTCAACTTCCGAAGTCCGCCCTTACAAGTATTCCAGACCAGGTTCCGATTCCATCGGGTTCATACCCGGATGATGTTTCCTTTTTCCTGACCTGCGACCTGCCTCCTCCCGCAATCGCCTGACGGGATCGATCCGGACTATTCCGGATAGCATCCTGTTCCGCCAAGCTTGAACCCAACCGGGTTTCCGGCTCCTTGATCCATTTCCTATTCCCAAGTTTCCCTGACTTTTCTGGAGGTGCGCCTATGTTATTACTCAATACTCAACCATCCAAGTGGGCTTGCGTGCCTTTACTCCTGCTGGCTCTGAGTATGGTCGAAGCGCAGGCTCAGGCGGTGCGTGCCCACACCCTGAAAGAAGCCTTGGATCTCCTTGAAAAGCAGGGGGCGCCTTGGCAATCTCTGGATGCGGAACAGGCGGAATCCATAGCCGAGAGCGCTGGGAGCCAGGCCTTCCGGAACCCTGAACTTTCCTATGCGCGGGAAGACCTGTCCGAGGGCGATACCAAGGCTCGCGAATGGACAATAGGCATCCGGAAGGAGTTCGCGTCTCCGGGCGTATATCTCAACCGCCGGGCAGCCCGGAAATACCGCGGGGAAGCTCTTAAAAACGAGTTCGCCCGGAAGCGCGAAGAAGCCCGCGGCGAATTGCGTCAGACCTATCTGGAGGGGGTCCTCAAGCAGGAGGAATCGGGAACGTTGCAATCCTTGACGGGGTTGGTGGCCGCCATGGTTAAGGCCGGTCAGGCCCGGTTCGAGGAGCAGGCCATCACGTCCTTCGAAATGTTCCGCCTTTCCTCCGCCCAAGCCCGGGTTCGTGAGCTAGAGGCGAAAACCCGGAATGAATATTCGGTTTTAACGCGTCGTCTGGCGGCTTGGCTTTATCCGGAAGAAGCAGGTATCACGGATGTGGTGCCCGCCGACAAACCGTCCTTCCAACTCCTGGTCATGGATAGCGCCAGCCTCGTTCGCAACCTGGAAGGACGGAGTCCCGACCTTAAGGCCCTTGAGAGCCGTGTCTTGGAGGCGGAGGCCGGGGTACGGGAATCCCGTTATGGGCAATTTCCCGAATTCTCTTTGTCTGGTGGGTGGAAAAGCCAGTCCGATGGCCTGTCCGGTCCGGCCCTGGAAATCAGCGCGCCCATTCCCCTTCTGAATTGGAATGCCCCCGAAAGGGCCCTGCGGAATGCCCAAGCCAAGCGGGCGAAGCTGGCGCGGGAGTTTGCGAAGCGCTCTATGCGTGACGACCTGGAACTCAGTCTCGAACGGCTAAAGACCCTGGAGGAACGACTGCGGGAGTATGAGTCACTTCATCAAAAACATCCTTTCGCCTCCATGACCTCGGCCCTGGAAGCTTCATACGCCGAGGGCCGAAGCCCCGCTTTCGAAGTCCTGGACGGTCTATTCGGTCTTCATGAAAGTTTGATCGGTTATCATCAAGCCCTCCTGGATCGGGAGATGCTCAATATCCACGTTGGAATCCTGGTAGGAGGAAATACGCCATGAAGCATTCGAAAATGGTAGCTCGGCATTTCGGCAGGCGATTCCTGACCTGTTCTCTGGCCTTCGGCCTCTTGGCCTGCGGTAAGCATGACCATCCGGATGGCCATGCCCATGATGCGGGAGAGCGGGGCGGAGGCGGGGCGGTGACCCTCTTCACTCCCAAAGCGGAACTCTTCATGGAATACAAGGGACTTGTGGTCGGCATGGAGACGGGTTTTGCCGCCCACTTGACCGTGCTTGCCGACTACCACCCGGTTACGGCCGGGCAGGTGGAAATGGAGTTCATCTCCAGCGATGGAAGCCGTATGGAGGCGAGGGCGGAAGGGCCATCCAATCCAGGCATCTTCCGTCCGATCGTGAAACCGGTAAAAGCCGGAATCTACAAGGCGGTGTTGCGCATTTCCGGGCCACAATTGGCGGATACGTTCGTGGTGGAAAACCTCCAAGTGACGGAAAAGCCGCTGCCGGCTGAAGAGGAAGCCAAGGTGCCAAATGAAATATCCTTTCTTAAGGAACAGGCCTGGAAGATCCCTTTCCATACCGAAGCGATCCAGGTAAAGGAATTGGCGCGCTCCCTTTCGGTCTATGGCGAGACGGCTCCGGCATCGGGAAAGCATTCCGTGGTTTCCGCGCCTCTCACGGGAATTGTCCTAGCGGAGAAGAACGCGGGCATGCCCTTGGTGGGGCAGTGGGTCAAGGCCAAGGCGCCGCTCCTGCGTATCACACCGCCTGCCGCCGGAACGGAAGGATGGACCGCCTATACCCAAAATCAGGAAGCGGCTGACATCGCCCGCGGGGAATACGAAAAGGCCAAGCGCCTGCACGAGAAGGGCGCCATCCCTCTCTCCGAGCTACGCCAAGCGGAACTGGCCTACAAGGTGCATCGTAGCGGCAGCACGGATTATGTCGTGTCGGCTCCCCTTTCGGGATACGTCGTCCAAAGCAATGTGGTCATGGGCAAGCAGGTGGCGGCTGGTGAACCGCTCTTGGAAATCATGGATCCCGCCGTGGTCTGGGTGAAGGCCAATCTGCCCTTGAGCGCCATGGCCACCTCGCGGGACGTCCGCGGGGCGAATGTCATCCTTTCCAATGCCGAAAAACCCATGACCGGCAAGCTGATCTCGGTCAGCTCCATCGCGGACCCTGCCACCAAAGCCGTTCCCGCCCTATTCGAGGTAGCCAACCCCGGAGAGGCGCTTCGGATCGGGACTCCCGTGACCGTGGAAGTGTTTTTGAACGCCCGGGAATCCGTCCTGGCGGTTCCTGAGTCCGCCTTGTTCGATGACGATGGCAAGCTCGTCGTCTATGTCCAGACAGGAGGAGAAAGTTTCGAGAAGCGGATCGTGGAAAAAGCCTACATAAGCGGTGGCTGGGCCGCCATCAAGACGGGACTTTCACCCGGTGAACGCATTGTGACCCTCGGCGGCTACCAGGTGCGTATGGCTTCCCTTTCCTCCAGCGTGCCGGCCCACGGCCATGCGCATTGAAGGGGGAGGAAAAAGCCATGTGGGATAAACTGGTAGAAATATCGATCCGCTGGAAGCTGGCCGTAGTGGCCGCTTCCCTGCTTCTATTGGGCGTAGGCATTATTACGGCCCTGCGCCTGCCTGTGGACATATTCCCCGATCTGACCGCCCCGACGGTTACGGTCATCACCGAGGCCCATGGAATGGCCCCGGAAGAGGTGGAAGCCCTCATCACCGTCCCCCTGGAAACCTCCATCAATGGGGCCACTGGGGTCCGCCGTGTACGCTCGGCTTCGGCCGCGGGTATCTCTATTGTCTGGGTGGAGTTCGAGTGGGGTCGGGACATCTTCATCGCCCGGCAGATTGTGAACGAAAAGCTCCAACTGGCCCAAGCCGCCCTCCCTGAGCAGGCCTCGCCACCCGTGCTGGCGCCGATTTCCTCCATCATGGGGGAAATCATGATCATCGGTCTCTCCGCGGATACCTCCAAGGGCAAGGTAACGCCCATGGAACTGCGGACCCTGTCCGAGTTCATCATAAGGCGGCGGCTCCTCTCCATTCCCGGCATATCCCAGGTCGTACCCATCGGCGGAGGGGTCAAGCAATACCAGGTGCTCGTCTCTCCGGGGAAGCTATTGGCTCATGGAGCCACCTTGCATGAGGTCCTTGAGGCCGCGCGTAGCGCCAATCTCAATTCCTCCGGCGGAGTCATTCAGCAATACGGCCAGGAATATCTCATCCGAGGCCTGGGGCGCGCCCAGGATGCCGAGGATATCCGTCATTCCGTCGTCAAGATGAACGGGCGCGTTCCCGTGCTCCTGGAAGATGTCGCCAAAATCGAAGTGGGCCCCGCTCCCGCACTAGGAGACGGAGCCGTGAATGGCAAGGCAGGCGTGGTCCTGGTGATCCAGAAGCAGCCGAGCGCCAACACCCTGGATTTGACGAAACGGGTAAAAACGGCCTTGGCGGCTTTGCAGAAGGAAATGCCGGCGGGAGCGGTCATTCATGACAATTTGTTCGAGCAGGCGGATTTCATCCGCGTCGCGATCCAAAACGTCCTCCATGCCATGCGCGATGGTTCCCTGGTGGTCATCTTCGTCCTTTTCCTGTTCTTGTGGAGCCTGAGATCGACCTTTATCGCCACCATGGCCATCCCTCTCTCCATTGCCTTGACCGTGCTCATCATTCAGCTTTTCGGGGTCTCGATCAATACCATGTCTTTAGGCGGCATTACCATCGCCTTGGGGTCATTGGTGGACAATGCCATCGTGCTCATCGAAAACATCCATCGGAGGCTTCGGGAAAACCTCCTTCGGAAGGAATCCGAACGCCTCTCCGAAGCACGCGTCATGCTGGGGGCTTTCCAGGAAGTCCGGGGTTCGCTGTTCTCGGCCACCTTTATCGATTGCATCGTTTTCGCGCCCCTGTTCTGGCTTTCCGGCGTGGAGGGACGCATGCTCATCCCGCTCGGCATAGCCTATATCGTGGGCATTCTCGCTTCCCTGGCAGTATCCGTAACCGCCACCCCGGCCCTATGCGCGCTCCTTTTTTCTTCCACCAGACTGAAGCTGAAGGATCATGAAAGCTGGGTGGTGCGGCACCTTAAGACCGGGTACCGGCGTTCCCTGGATCGGGCCCTCAGGCTTCCCATGGTCATCATCGGAGCGGCGAGCATCTTGGTCGTGGTGTCCTTGCTCCTCCTCGCGAACCTTGGGCGTTCCTTCCTTCCGGATTTCAACGAAGGCACCCTGACCATCGGGATAGTTTCCGTTCCAGGTACCAACCTCGCAGAGTCCAAAATCATCGGAGACATGGTGGACGACATCCTCTTTTCCTTTTCCGAAGTGGTCTCATCCGCCCGGCGCACCGGACGCGCGGAGCTGGACGAACATGCCCAAGGCGCGAATGCGGCGGAAACCGAGGTCCGCCTCAAGATGGGGGAAAGATCCAAGGAGGAATTCCTGGACGCCTTGCGAAAGAAGCTGACCTTGGTTCCGGGTACCAACGTGACCATCGGCCAGCCTATAAGCCATCGCATCGATCACATGCTTTCTGGCACGCGCGCCAATATTGCCCTCAAAATCTTCGGGCCAAACCTGTACCAACTTCGCAGCCTGGGCGAGTCGGTTAAAAGCGCGGTCAAGGGCGTGGAAGGCCTGGTCGATCTTTCGGTGGAAGAGCAGGTGGACGTCCCTCAGCTACGCATCAAGGCGAACCGAATAGAAATGGCCAAGTACGGAGTCACCTCCCGTGATTTGACCGAGTTCGTGGACGTGGCCTTCAACGGGGAGACGGCGACCCAGATCATGGAGGGGGATCGCTCATTCGATCTTGTCGTGCGAATGGACGAGGCAAGCAGGGGAAAGATCGACGACATCCGCGAGGCCGCGGTCATGACGCCCACGGGAATCAGGGTCCCGTTATCGGCCTTGGCGACCATTACCATGGACAAAGGCCCTAACATGGTCACGCGGGAGAATGTGCAACGGAAAATCGTCGTTTCCGGAAATGCCGCGGGCCGCGACGTGCGAAGCATCGTGGATGATATCGACCGTCTCATCAAGGAGAACGTGAAGCTGACGGAAGGATATCACATTCAATACGGCGGGCAATTCGAAAGTGCGGAGCGGGCCACCCGCCTTATTTCGCTCTTGAGCATAGTCGGCATTGCATTGATTCTGCTTCTGCTCTATATGCAATTCCGGTCCCTACCCCTTGCCGCCCTGGTCCTCGTCAACCTGCCGCTATCCTTGATCGGAGGCGTGTTCATCCTGTTCTTGACGGGGGAAATTCTGAGCGTAGCGTCCATCATCGGGTTCATCACCTTGTTCGGTATCGCCACCCGGAACGGCATTTTGCTGGTAAGCCGCTATCGGCAACTTGAGGAAAATGGCGGTTTGAGCCATGCCGACGTTGTCCGTGAGGGATCTATCGAGCGGCTGAGTCCCATTCTTATGACGGCTTTGGCCACTGCGGTGGCCTTGATGCCGCTCGCCCTGGCCCGTGGACAAACAGGCAATGAGATCCAGAGTCCGCTGGCCCTGGTGATTATAGGCGGCCTCTTCTCCTCGACCCTGCTCAACCTCTACGTGATTCCCGCCCTGTACTTGAAATTTTTCTCCAATCGCAAAGCCCGCTTGAAAGGCTTGGGCATGTGATCTGTTGGACAGAAGGTGGTAAATCAAAGCCTAAACAACCATAGTGGTCCCAGGCCTTCTTGCTCAATACGGACACAGGTTTTGAGGTATTTTGGGTAGGCGCGGGGAGACACCCCTTTTGTCCGGCAGGATCCAGATTTGGAGGAAGTGCACGGCTTCCGTTTTCGACGGATTGGACTCGCTGTGCAGGATGCCAGTCCCGGCGCTCATGACCTGGACTATTCCAGGCTTGGTAACTCTTAAGTTACCCTCGCTGTCCTTGTGCTCGATGGATCCCGAGAGAGCATAGGACAGTATTTCCATCCTGTCCTATGAAGGGTCAAAAATTTCCTATAGGTCCTTTTTTCGACCCCCTCCTCCCTGGAGACTGAAATCGAAGAGGGATCGCGGTTAAATAAAAAGGCCCCGCACGAATGCGAAGCCTTGACAAAGTCGGGTGGGGAAGTGCTTTACTTGCGTTCGATCTTGAGGCGGAAGCCCAGTGCGTCGAGAAGCGATTCCAGCTTGGTCAAGGTGGGATTGCCCCGCTTGGACAAAGTTTGATAAAGCGCTTCGCGGTTCAATCCCGCTTTCTGCGATAGCGAGGCCATGCCCCCGTATGCGCGGGCTACGTCCCGGAGCGCCAGGAGGAAGAGGCCGGGATCGGGATCGTCCAAACAGATGTTCAGATAGTCCAAGGCGTACTTGGGCGATTTCTTTAGGCGCTCATCCAAGCCCACTTCATACGGTATGCTGGTCGGAGCGGGCTCGGTGTTCATTCCAATAGGCTTTCGCCGTGCGGATGTCCTGGTCCTGGGCGCGCTTCGTGCCGCCGCAGAGGAGGAGGACATACGTTTTCCCTTTTTTCCCGCAATAGATCCGATAGCCTGGGCCATAGTCAATCCTCAATTCCAAAAGCGTGTCGAAATACTTGAAGTCTCCCAGCGTGCCTCGCCGCAGGTTCGCGATCCTTTTATCGATTACGAGCCGGGTCTTGGCGTCCTTGACCGAATGCACCCATTCGGAAAAAGGCTTTCGCCGGTCCCCGGTCACATATTCGGAAACGGTGATCGGCTGAACTTCCACCTCTTCCAATGTAGTATTTATATGACACAGGAATCAACGGCTAATTTTTAAAATCCGTTCCACCCGCGGTGATGGAGAACTTCTGCATTTCCATATCCCTGGGGCCACGCAAAAAATTATCAGCCATGGGTGTTCCTAAGTTATGGCGAAGCGGCGATTCCGTACGGAGGCCGGACGTTAGCCGCAAGCTCCGCCCACTCCCCCGCGCATTCCATCCCGCTTCCGGTGACCCCGCCCTCAGCTTGGCTTAACCCATGCCCCACCGAAATTTTTCCTTTAGCTACCTGCACCCAAACTCCGCGCATCTCCGCCACTTCGAAGGATACCTCCGCGCCTGCATCCAACACGGCGGCACACCCGCGCATCCTGGTGAATATCAAGCGAGCCGTCGGCCTCAGCCGGCGAGGCAATGAGACAAAGCCTGTTCCGGTTTTGCGCCATCGGAAAGGCCCGACATTCGGATAATTCATTCGGCGCTTACCACTCCATAGGAACGCAGGTACGGGGGGCGGGCCTATTGCCCCCGAATTTTCCGTAAATCGGCCACACCCTGGTTCGAATAAGGCCAAAAAAGCTCCAGAAAGGGACCATGTTTTTATCAGAAATCCCTTCGGTCTTGCACGAAACCGGGGGATTTTGTTATGTATTTGATCATCCGTTAGCAATTACTTGTTTATCAGAGCCACGGATTTTCCTTTTTTTGAAAAACCTTCCCGATACCGGGAAAAGTACCGATTTTCCAAAAAGACTCGAGAACCAATCCATGGAGTTTCGAATGGAATTTCCAGAAACCACGATGCAAACCATTAATGCCCCATCGCCCGCGAAAACCGGCCAAGGAGAGCGGGACGATCCCGATTTCATGCGCCTTGTAGGCCTGCTCCGAAAGGTATGCGGTCGTTATTACGCAAGCGGCCGCGGTGTTCCGGTGGATCTCCAGTGGAGGGACGGGAAGCCGTTCCGCTTCGGCCAGGGGGAGCCCGCTTTCACCATCGTGGTCAAGGATAAAACCGGCGTTTCCGCTTTCGCCTCGCTGGATGGTCTTGCTTTCGTGGAAGCCTACGTGCTGGGGCATCTCGACATCCATGGAGACATGGACGCCTTGCATTCCATGCGGGACATGACTTCGGACCGGCATCCCTTGAGTTATTTCTGGAATCTGGCCAAGCCGCTGGTCTTCGGGCAAACCCGCATGGATCGTTCCGGCATCTCGGCCCATTACGACAATTCCATCGAATTGTACCGGGGTCTGCTCGATACGCGCCACCGCTGCTATTCCCAAGGGGTATTCCTCCGCGAGGACGAAAGCCTGGAAGATGCCATCACGCGTAAACTCGAATTCGCCATTGATGCCGTAGGCGCCAAGCCCGGAGACCGGGTGCTGGACATCGGAGGAGGCTGGGGCGCCTTCAACGAACATGCCGGCAAAAAAGGCATCCGGGTCACCTCCCTGACCATCTCTAAGGAAAGCGAACGGTTCCTCAAGGACTTGATCCAAAAGGAAACCCTTCCTTGCGAAGTGGTGAATCAGCACCTGTATGAATATGATCCCGGTTTCAAATTCGACGCCATCGTGAACCTGGGCGTTACGGAGCATCTTCCCGATTATGCCCGCTCCCTCGCCACCTACCAGCGCTTGCTGAAACCCGGCGGAAAGGTGTATCTGGACGCGAGCGCCTGCCGCGAGAAATACAAGTTCCACAGCTTCATCACCAAGCACATCTACCCCGGCAACTGTTCGCCCCTGTGCCTGCACGATTACCTGAAGCATCTGGCCGATACGCCGTTCCGCCTCCTCGGCATCTGGGACGACCGCGAAAGCTACCGCCTCACGGCCTTGCATTGGGCCAGGAACCTGGAACGGAATCGGGATGCGATCGTCAGCGCCTGCGGAGAAGCGACCTTCCGGAAATTCCATGTCTATCTGTACGGGACGGTGGACGTGTTCCGGCGCGACATCATGCAAGCCTACCGGTGGGTGCTCGAGCTGCCTTGAGGCTGTATCTCTCCTCCTATCGCCTGGGAAACCGGCCCGAAAAACTCGTCGAACTGACGGAACTGGCGGAAATTGCCGGTGCAGACGCGCTTTCGCGGCGGGCCCTCGTGATTGCGAACGCCTGCGACCTGCTGGCCGAAACGGATCGCGCGCCCCGCGTCGCCCGGGAGATCGCAGCCTTGGCCAACCTGGGTTTTCACGCCGAAGAACTGGATCTCCGGAGGTACTTTCACGGCGGTCCGGATGGGGGCGATGGGGGCGATCGAAATACCCTCCGAGCGAAAATCGCCTCCGCTTGCCTGGTATGGGCGCGGGGCGGCAATGCTTTCGTATTGCTGCGGGCGATGCGGCAAAGCGGATTCGCCGAGGTGCTGCGGGATGCGCTCGCGGCCGATACGCTAGTGTACGGCGGCTATAGCGGCGGCATCGCCGTGCTGGCTCCCACCCTGCGGGGCATCGAACCCGTCAACGATCCTGTCGCCGTCCCGGAGGGATAC
>JBDSIO010000133.1:0-2695 GCA_039917895.1 Fibrobacteria bacterium
CCCAGGCCACGAGGCGGTGATGGCGTCGAACAGCACCGCGTTCAGGGTCCGGCCCGGCACATGCTCCACCTTGAACAAAAGGTAGGCCAGCGTCAGTCCGAATACGGTGAAGGCCAGGGACAAGGCCATGTACAGCATGGTGCGCTTTCCCGTGCGTACTTTGGGCTCCCGCAGGATGGAAAGGCCGTTGCTCACCGCTTCGATGCCGGTGTAGGTGCCGGCGCCCATGCTGAAGGCGCGCAGGAGCAGGAAGACCATGCCCCAGAGACCCAGCTCCGAATGGGTGCGGCCGACCTGGACCGCGGTTTCGGCGGCCACCGCCGGGAAATCCAGGGCATGGGTGGCGAGTCCGTAGATGATGGCGAACGCGTGCGAGAAGACAAAGACCAGGAACACGGGTACCAGCGGCATCACCGTCTCTTTGGCCCCCCGCATGTTCATCAGGGTGAGGAGGACGAGCGCGGCCAGGGAAAACTGCAGCTTGTGCCCGATCCATTCCGGCGGCAAGAAGCTGAAAACCGCGTCCGCGGCGCTGGCGATGGAAATGGAAATGGTAAGGACGTAGTCGATGATCAGGGCGCAGCCCGAGATCATGCCGGCGGTGGGCGAGATCAGCTTGCTGGCCACCAGGTAGCCGCCGCCCCCGGAAGGGAAGACCTCGATCAATTGCGAATAGCTGGCGCTGATGATCAGGACCGTGACGGCGGAAGCGATGGCGATGAGGATGGCGAGATGCGTATGCCCGCCCAAGGCCAGGAAGGCTTCTTCGGGGCCGTAGGCGGACGAGGACAATCCGTCCGATCCGAGGCCGACCCAGGCGAAGAAGGCGGCCAGGGTGATGCCGTGGAAGGCCTGTTTGTTGGTGGGGTCAAGGGCTTTGCCCAGGACGGCATTCTTCAATCGCTGGGTAAGTGAGATGCGGGAGGATTTCACCATGTGACTGTCCGGGGGTGTCGGGAGGTAGGGTGGATGGCGGGGGGAAATGCTTTTACCATTCTATGCGCGGTGAATCTAAAAATCGGCGGGTAAAATGGCTTAATGGTGTTCCGATTCCTTCAAAATCGCCAGGATTGCCGCAGGCGAGGTTTCCTTTTTCAGCCGGTTGCGCAGGGAACGGTTCTGCATCAATCGTCCGGTGATTGCGAGTAATTGCAAATGGGAACGATGGCCTTCCTTGGGGGTGAAGAGCAGGAACACGGCCTCGATGGGTGATTCCGTGAAGGCGTCCAGGATGCCGCTGCGGCACAATCCCAACGCTACCATCGGGGACTCCAAACCATCAAGACGCGCATGCGGCAGGGCTACGCCTTCATTCAGGAAGGTGGAGCCTTGGGTTTCCCGCTCCAGGAGTTGCTGCAGCAACGATTCCGAAGAGAATCCGGATTTGCCCTTCAGGGAGGCAACCAAGGCCTTCATGGCGTGGAACTTGGTGAGCGGTTCGTCCCAGATCACGATTTGATCCCGTTTGAGGAAATCAGTGAGGCGGATTTTCTCGCCAGGCTTGCCGTTGCCGGCGACCGCCGGAGTCTGGGGAATCTCCTCAATTAACCGGCCTTGACCGGCAGTGCGGGTATTGATGACGGTCAAGGTGAATTCCCCTTCCATATGCAGCAGCCGGCCCACCACCTCCTTGGATCGGGAGAGGGATTTCCACCAAGGGCGTAGGCGCGGTTTTCCCACCAGCACGTGTCCGACGCGGTATTCCCGCGCGAAACGGAAAAGCGTTTCGGCGATGTCCTGGCCCTTCAAAGTGAATACCGTCGCGCCTAATTGGTTCGCCAGCGTCAGGGTATCGGCAAGCCGCCGTTGGCGGGCCGCATCGATTTGCGTGGGATCCTCCTCCAGGGTCTGGACGTAGACGGCATACCAGTTACGGTTCAATCGCCCGGCCATCCTCGAACCGTAGCGAAGCAAGGTCGCGTTCTCCGGGCCTTTCGCGTCCAGACAAACCATTACCTGATCGGTGGAGCCTTTGGGGGAGTCTCCGGAAGACTCCCGGCGTCGGAAGTCGATCTGGGCGGCGGCCTCGCGTAGGGTCAGTTCGCGGAGCTGTTCCAGGTGAGGGGACTGGAAGAAGTTCTCCAGCGCCGTTGGTACGCGATCCATCGGATAGATCTTGCCTTCCCGCAGCCTTTTCTGGAGGTCCTCGGGCGACACGTCCACGTTGACGATCTGGTCCGCTTCCGCCAGAACCGAATCCGGCAGCCGTTCCCGGACCTTGACGCGTGTAGTCCTTTCCACGGTATCGTAAAGACTCTCCAGGTGTTGGACGTTCAAGGTCGCGATGACATTGATGCCCGCGGCCAGGATGTCTTCCATGTCCTGGTAGCGTTTGGCGTTCCGGCTTCCCGGCGCGTTGGTATGGGCCAATTCGTCGACCAGCACCACCTTGGGGCCTCGCGCCAGGATGGCGTCCAAATCCATCTCTTCGACGGCGATGCCGTGGTATTCCGAAATCCGCATGGGGATGCGATCGAGGCCATCCGCCAATTGCGCGGTTTCTTTGCGGCCATGCGTCTCGACCACGCCCACCACCACGTCTATGCCTTCGGTCTGCAACCGGTGGGCCTCCTGCAGCATCATGCAGGTCTTGCCGACGCCGGCCGCGTAACCGAGATAAACCTTGAGCCGCCCCCGCCTGTCACGGCGGATCATCTGCAGAAAGGTGGACGCTTTATCGGCCATGGGTCCGTAC
>JBDSIO010000134.1:0-5515 GCA_039917895.1 Fibrobacteria bacterium
GGAAGAGATCAACATCATCAAGTCCGGCAAGAACTACGGCTGGGCGAGCGGCGGCGACTATGAACAACCCTTCCAAGGCCCCGGTATCGAGGGCCCCTGCGACGAGAACACCACGGCCGGCGGGGCCGTGGTCGGCTCCCTCAAGAACCCCTACAAATGCACCGGCGCGGCCTGCCTGGGCCTCGAATACACCTGCGCCGACTTCACCAACGGCGCTTGGAACTTCACCCATACCGGGTCCGATATGGGCGGCTCCAAGACCGCAGTGCAGGGCACCCGCTCGTTTGCCATCGTGGTGTCCCCGGCCTTCCGGGGCGACCCGACCTCGCCTTTCTACGGTTATCATTTCATCAGCGACGTGGGCGCGAAGTTTTTCATCGCGGTCAAGGAGGGCGTGGCCGGGGCCCAGAATGTGGGCATGGTCAACGTCAGCGGCTTGACCTTCCGCGGTGATGTCACCCATAACGGGCTGACCTCCTTCGGCGAAGATTCCTACGGAAACCTGTACGTCACCTTCCTATCGTCGACCGATCAGGGTCCCGCCCAATGGCACGACATCTACCGGATGAGCCATGAGCAGCTGAAGCCTCGCGAAACACCCGCGACCTCCCTGCGATCGGTCTGGAGCCCGGCCGAGCGGCCCTTCTCCCTGTGGACGGTGGGCCCAGGCGCTTCCTGGCTGCGTCTTCCGGAGGGAGCCTCAGGCGCCGAGCTGTACGACCTGGGCGGCCGCCTCGTGTGGCAAGGCCGGGGCGCATCCGGCGCGAGCTTGACCTTGCCACCCGTCCTCGCCACTGGCGCGGTCTGGGTCCGCTACCTACCCTGAAATCCGGGGTGAATCTCTACCGCCCCCCTATTTCCGTCACCACATTGCGGGCCAAATCCCGCCCTTTCAACCCCTCCACCTGTCCCGGGTTTATCGGCTGCGGAGAGTGTGCTGCAGGTGAGGGCCCTCCCAAAGAGTCATGGCGCGCCTAAGTGAATGCGCAATGACTTTGGGGTAGCGTATAGGGCCGCCGCGAGCTCGATAACCATACCGATCTCGGTCGCGATCCAGGATCAAATCAATACTGGGTCCCTCCCGAGTCTTGGGAACTTTTCATGAGCTTTTAATGCCTGGTCACTGCGCGAGGTGAAAGCGATAGGCGGATCGAAAGCAGGACATTGAAGTTCTTAGAGCAACGGGCAAATTTTCCCTGATTTGCCGGTTCACAAGGACCGAACCAGCAGGAAAGGGGTGGGAAAATCGAGACCTGTGTTAAATTCCACGCCTATTTTAAAAAGGCATCGAGTATTGTTGAAGTATGGATTCGGGCTTGCTTTTTCATTTTCTCCATTGCACGGGAAAGCAATGCTTCATTGAATTATTCGAATAAAAGGGAGATAGAGATGCACCCTAAATTCACAAAACTTTTTTGTCAGGTGCTGATGACGATTTTCAGCACTGTACCCACCTTGCTGGCAGCGCCAGTACTCGTCCAAACCATTGATTTCAGCGGCGCGGGTGGATCGCCAGGGATGCGTTTCGGGGATATCACCGGAGACGGTCGGCTTGAAATGATAGTTGGGCAACCCATGCCGCAATCGGATTTTGACAGCCACACTCCCCAGGAAGTGGGCCGCGTCACAGCCTATTCAATCGTGACGGGAAAGCAGCTCTGGCAATACACCAGGCCAGGCAATCCCAAGTTAGGGACCAGTGCTAGTTCCGACGTCCCGATCCAGGTCTACGATTGGGATGGAGATGGCGTTTCCGAGGTGATCGCGGCCTTTAGCCGAACCGAGTTCACCTTTTTAGATGGACTCACGGGAAAAGTAAAACGCACCATTCCCATTCCTCAGGGAACTTCGGCCCGCGGGGCGAGCGGCTCCAATGACTGCGTGATTATCGCCAACTTGCGCGGCACGCCCTGGCCCCAGGATTTCATCGTAAAAACCCGTTACACCCAGGTATGGGGCATTGACGGACGGGATGGAAAAGTTCTCTGGGGGCCTTTCAAAGGTACCGGGGACAACTTGGCTCATTTCGGCTATGTCTATGACGTGGACGGGGACGGCCGGGATGAATATTTATCAGGGCATCAATTGCACAGTCCCACAGGTGAAGTCCTGTGGAAGGTTTCCGGCCTGCAACTGCATCTAGACGCCGCTGCCATTGGGGACATCGACGGAGATCCCACCAACGGCAAAGAATTTGTTTTGGGCAGTAATATCGGGGCTTGCGTGCGTGGTCGGACCGGAGAGGTTTTATGGCGGGATACTAAAAGCGGCACCGTGGAAATCCAACAAATGGGAGTAGGCGACTTCCTGCCCAACCGTCCCGGACTCGAAACCGTGGTATTGGATCGCATAGGTCCCCGTGACAATTCCGGCATCGACGCCAATGTCCTTCTTAGTTCCACAGGAGCGCTCATTTGGAGAGAAAAACCGGACCCAGCATCCGGTTGGGTCACGGTAACCGAGAAGCTGTCCAATTGGGATGGAACAGGCAAGGATTTCATTTTTTCCTATAGGCGTACTTCCGCAGGGCCGGCTATTTTTGAAGCCACCGAAGACAAACAAGTCATGGTAGCTGAATTTAAACGCATGTCCTATGACATTGGTATGCATGCCAACCTTTGCGGAGACGATAAAGAAGAAGTGGTAATCTATGATACCAGGCAAGCCTTAGTCTATGCCAATGGCGGTTGTGATCTGGAAGCGCCCATGGCTCCCCAGCCTCAAAATCGGCGGCACTATAACTGGAGTATTTACACGGGTTGGGAGGATAAAGACTATACGTTTTTCACTCCCGGGCAAACGTCTCTCATTAAGCAGTACACCCCAAAAATCCGCTTTCATATCCAACAAGGAAATGGATTGGTGCAATTCAAAGACCTCCAACCCTCTAGCAGCTTGAAGATTTGGGATACCAGGGGAACCTTGGTATCCCAATCCGGAATTATCCATAGCGGAGAATGGGTTACGGAACGGAAATTGAAACAAGGGGTCTACCTAATACAGGCAACGCAGGGGAGCCAGACGGCCTTCCGTAAGCTAGCCGTCAAATAGGCATTTTCGCTCGGTTTCATTTACTCGACGCCGGAATGACCGGGAACCGGCTTTGCAGTCGGACGCCCGAACAGGCGCGCGAACGCTCCGAAGCGGGCGTCCACGCCATCGTGGTAGGCAACCATTTCGAGACCAACAAGGACGGAGACCTGATCCGGGAGTTCGCCGCCGCCGTCCACGGCGGCTAGGATCCGCTCCGGCGGCTAGAAGCGGAAACGGAGCTTGTGAAGAGCCGCAACCCATTTCATGGATACGGGTATCAGCGGACGCGGGTCTGCTTGCCGACCATGCGGTTGAGTATCGTGCCGTCCTTTCCCTTCACGATGATGGTCCATTCATAGGCGTCCTTTCCCTTGAATTGATCCGTGGCCTCCATCGTCATTCCCCCGCCCAGATCGGCCGTGCCGCGGAAGGCCTGTTCCGATTCGATCCAATCATGGGTGAACTGCACCGCTTCGCCTCCGGGCGCCAGGAAATACCAGGATTGGTATTTCTTCCCGACGGCATCGTAACGCCACATGCCGATTTGCGAGGAGCTGCCGTCCACGGCGCCGCCCTTATCTTCGATGAAAAGGCCGCCCAGCACCGGAGCGAAGGTGTTCTTGGTGGAGAACGACGTTTCCTTGCCGTCCCCGGCGGTGACCTTCACAACCCCCTTCCATGAGCCCGTGAATTTTTCCAGGGCTTTCCACTCCGGTGAGGTAGGTGGGGTGGTCGCGGCCGCCAGAATGAGGTGCACCCCTCCCATCAACACGAAAGCGGGAATCAAACGCAGGGACATAGGTAGAGACATACGCTTCCTTTCTACCGGGAGCATTTCCCGGAAAATACCGTGGTCAAGATCGAACCGAACCCCATGCGCTTAGGTAAATCAAACCCGGTTTTCCGTCAATCCTTCTAGGCCCGAGCCACGAAGTGTGTTCTGGAACCTATTCTTCTCTTGCCCCAGACTCCCGAATCCAGAACCCCGACGTGATAACACTTACGAAGTGCAATGCCTCTACCTTATCTCAAGATGCCCAAGTGATCTTTTCTTACAGATACTCCAGAATCCACTTCTCAATCGCAGCCTGAGGATGCGCCCCCGCCTCGATGCGCTGGATGATTCCCTGGCGATCGATCATGACCAAAGTAGGATAAGCGAAGGCCTGATACTGGCGTGAGGTGAGCTGCCCGGCGTCGTTTCAGAACGGATAGCTCTGCTTTCCCGCGGCCTGGAAATCCTGGAGTTCCTTGAGCGTCTCGGAACTGATGCCGATTCCTTCGAGGCCCTTGGAATGATATTTCTTGTACATGGCGTCGAGTGCGGGGATGGTGTCGCGGCAGGGTCCGCACCAAGTGGCCCAGAAGTCGAGGAGCACGACCTTGCCTTTGCTCTTGGACAACGGGCCCGAGTCGCCGGAATAATATTTACCGTCCAGGGCGGGGCCGCCCATGAATTGCTACGGTAGGAGGACCCTCGCCCACTCACCCCGTCCGCCGCCATCCGCACGCACCAGATAAACGCCTCGCTTCCACCCCGCAGTGCTCACAAAAGCCTCGCCCCGGATTCCTCGAAGCTCAGCCATGGATTTCCCATCTACGGAAAGGATCCGAAGATCACGCCTAAGCTCCGCCTCCGGGAAAACGATACGAAATCCTTGCCGGACTCCGTCGACCCTGACTTTTAGCCGCTGGGTTGCGTCCCCGTGAAATCCCCGGACCGCAGTAGATAGGGATGGGGTCCAAGGCCTCCAACGCATATTGCGGTACCAAGTCCCACGTGGCCCACTAAAACGACTACCACCATGGACCAACAGGCCGATGTACCCTGGTTTGATCTCCTTAAGCCACATGGTATCCGCAAGGAGGGGCACCCAGTCCAGGGCTCCCAACTTACGGAACCAGGACCTTAAATGGATTGGATCTTGGGGACCATTGCCACCGTGGAATGTCACCCGAACCTGGTTCCAATTGTCGAAGTCCCAGAGCTTGAGCCAATCCTCCTGGGTGCACCCGGATTCCGGACAGGGCACGGTCTCTCCGGCGGCTTTGAGCTTCCGGGTGATTTCGGTCCACCCCCCGTAACTGGAGCCGTTGCCGGGGATCCTTATTTCGGTTTCAATCGAATCGAAATCGAAGGGCCGGTAATCCCGGGTCCCGATTCCGTTCTCCCCCCAGGCACCGCCGAGCGCAGTCGAGCCCATATAACCCAGGGTCGTGCTGTAGGCCCGGCCATTGGTATCGGTTCGATTGAAAAGCGCGGCTTCGTTGCCCCAGTCCGGCCAATAGTCGAACACCAATTCATAATCCCCGAACTTGGCCTTGGTCATGAGCACGCCGCTGCCGCCGCTTTCCCCGCCCTGGGCTGTGTAAAGGGCTTTCCGTACCGAATCCATCCGGAAGGTGGCGCCACCTGGTGAGCTACCATGGGTCGAATTGCAATTTTGCCACCAGTCCGTTAAATCGACCCCATTGAAGAGGG
>JBDSIO010000135.1:0-32470 GCA_039917895.1 Fibrobacteria bacterium
GAGATGACGGGATTGCTGAACAGGTTGAGGCCGGCCCCGTAGGTGAAGGGAGGCAGGCGTTTCAGATACAGGCCCAAGCCGATCACGATGCTGTCCAGATTGCTGACATGGGTCGGGGTCATGATCAGGGTGGCGCGGCCGGCCAGCTCGCGGATCCGATCGATGGGGCCGGTGATTACGATGTTTTCTTCCAGGTTTAACCGGGTACCCAGGTACTTGAGCCAGGCGGCGGGCGAGAAGCGGCTGAGCAGGGCCTTGAGGCCCCAGGGCAGGATCTTGGCCGCCACCTTGTGGATGACGGGATTGAAGTATCCCATGATCTCGTCCACGTACATGCCGGCGATGGACTCGAGGATGCGTTCGCGTTCCGCCTCCGAGACCTGGTGGAATTCATGCGCCACCTGGTTCCAGAACCGAGTCTGCCGTTTCGCCTCCGGGCCGGATTTGACGCTGCGCAGGCGCTCCTGTTCCTGGTAGACTGCGTCGTTGATGATCACTTCCAAGCTCAGATCCTTGGAACGACGGATCATCTCCTTATGATCCGCGACCGTCCGGCGGATGACTTCGCTGCGTACATGATGGCGTTGCTCGCGGGTCAGTCGCAATCCGATGTCGGAGGGAGTTCCCTCCGCAGTCTTTTCAGCACCGGGGGCCATGGCTGAGAGGTTCACCGAATCAGGCAAAGAGGGCCTCCAGGTCGCCGACCTGCAATTCATCGAGCCGGGCGACGATCCTGTGCGCACCGGACAACGTCGCCGCCCCGTGGGTGCCGGCTACTCCCACGGCCTTCATGCCGCCGGCCAGGGCCGCTTGGACGCCCATGGGCGCATCTTCGAAGACCACGCATCGGGAGGGCCGTCGCGCGATTTCCCCCGCGGCCTTCAGGAACACCTGCGGGTCGGGTTTGCCGAGGGTCACGTCCTCGGCGGAAACGATGGCGGTGAAGTAGCGGCCCAGTCCCAGAATGTCGAGGGAGGCAGTGATGTTGAGCCGGTGGGTGGACGAACCGATGACCGCGGGTATGCCGGCAGCTTCCAGCCTTTCCAGGAACGCACGGACTCCGGGAAGCGGGTCGATACCCCAAGCGCGGAGGATCTCGCGGTACAGGACTTCCTTGCGGAGGGAGAGACGGCGGATTTCCCCGGAGTCCCGGGTCCAAGCGAGGATGGCGGGGATGATGGCTTCGTTCTTCATGCCGAAACCCTTGAGGAAATGACCTTCCGGCAACGGAAGCCGTTCCTCCTGCGCCAAACGGTTCCAACTTGCTTCATGATGCCGGGAGGAGTCGACGACCACGCCATCCCAGTCGAAGATGGCTCCAATGCCGGAACCCGGCCCTGTTTCGTCTTTACCCAATTCCATGTCCCGGTTGGGGAAGGGTTAATTTTATTAAAAAAAGGGATGCTTCACCAATGAAGTTGGCCATCATGCGCAACCCCAAAAAGCCAATTCCGCCGGAGCGTCTCCTCGGGAACCCGCCTTTCCGGCATGGTTCCGCGAACCGCCGCCGCCGGGTAGGATGGATGCCGGCCCAAGGTCAAAGAAAGGTCCGTAAACCCGGGCGCGATTACGGCTAACGCCGCGGGCGGGACGGAATATCCGCCCAGGCATGCTGGTATGCCTGGTCAATTGCGAAAACCGCGTGGTAGAATAGATCAGGCTTTGGCGCAACACTACTCGATCGAACACGGAGTTCCCATGCTATCGATGACGCACGGACCCTTTGACAGAAAGGCCCTGGATCGGCTGGAGCGCGTCGGGGGCGTTGCCCTGATGGCCAAGGTCATCGACCAGTTCCTGGAAAAGGTCCCGCTCCGCATGGACGACGCCTGCGAACGCGGCCGTGCCGGGGATCTGAACGGATTGGGACGGGCGGTGCGGTCCATCGGCGCCGCCGCGGGTAACGTGGGCGCTACTGATATTTCCGACATGACCGGCCGCATCAACCGGCTAGCCGAAGCGGGCGCCAAGGACGTGGTCCTGCCCTTGCTCTGCCAGCTCGACGACATGCTCGGCCATGTTCAATCGCTGCTCCTGCGCGAGAAGAACACCTACGGAATGCGCGCGGGTTAAGCCGGATTTGAAGCCCAACCGCTGTCCGTCCAAGTCCGCGCAATCCGGGAACCCTCCGGCCTGACCGCATGGAAGATCTCAAGAAATGGTACCGGGCGGGTCTCGCGACCCGCATCGAGGCTTTGAAGGGCGCCCGCCGGGAGCTGGATGGCAGCCGGGAACCGGTCGAATCGGTGCGCCGGATCGCCCACATGCTTCGCGGCTCCGGGACCACCTACGGATTTCCCGAAATCACCGAGACCGCCGCCGCCTTGGAAGATGCGACCGCCGAAGACTTTCCCAAAGCCTTGGAAAAGCTGCTCGGAATCATCCAGGAGATCTGCGCCGTCTCGGAGATGGAGGACAAAGCGGGCATCCTGCTCATCGACGACGATCCTTTCATCACCGATCTGCTCCGCACCGTCCTGGAATCCTCCAACCGCGAGATTCTCATCGCCGCCACGGCCAAGGAAGCCGAGGCCGTGCTCGAGGAGAAAAAGGTTTCCCTTATCCTCCTCGACCTGATCCTGCCGGATACCGACGGCCGCAATTTCCTGATCCGGCTCAAGGAGCGGCCAACCACCGCGAACGTCCCCGTCATCGTGCTTTCGGCCAAGCTGGGCGCGCAGCCCAAGACGGAATGCTTCGCTCTGGGAGCGGACGCGTATTATGAAAAGCCGTTCGAAGTGGAGACCATCTGCGCCGCCGTATCCGCCTGGCTCTACCGCACCGAGGGCAATCTGCGGGAATCGCGCCGCGATCATCTCACCGGGCTGCCCAACCGCGCGGCCTTCCGGGAAGGCTATGCCCGCAACGTCTCCCTGTCCACCCGGCGGGGGGAACCCGTCTCGGCGGCCATCCTGGATCTTGATCGCTTCAAGTACATCAACGACACCTTCGGCCATGCGGCCGGCGACGAGGTGCTGCGCCGCACCGGCGCCATCCTGACCGGCGCGCTGCGCAAATCCGATCTCATGGCGCGTTGGGGCGGGGAGGAGTTCGTCGCCCTGTTCCCGAATACCTCCATGGAGGGCGCGGGAATGGCCGTCCGCAAGGCGTTGGAAGCCTTGTCCGCCCAGGAGTTCACGGCTTCGGGGGGGCGTACCTTCCATGTCACCTTTTCGGCCGGGGTCACGGAAATCGCCCCCAATTGGACGGTGGAAGAGGCCATCGCCGAGGCCGATCGCTTCCTTTACCTAGCCAAGGCCCAGGGCCGCAATTGCGTGCTCACCTCCGTGGACAAGCCTTCGCATACGCCCAAATCGATATTGCTGGCCGAACAGGACGAAACCGTTTCGACCATCATCAAAGGCAGGCTTGGGCGCGAAGGCTTCGGCATCAAACACGTGACCGACGGCGCCGCGGCGGTGGCCGAAACGGCCACCGGAGCCTATTCCATGTGCATCCTCGATGCCAAGCTGGCTGGCCTGGATGGCATGCAACTCCTCGCCAAACTGCGCTCGACCCAGGCCACCTCGAATTTCCCGATCCTGCTGCTCACTTCGTTGGGCAAGGAAAAGGACATCGCCAGGGGCTTCCAGCAGGGCGCGGACGATTACCTGGTCAAGCCTTTCTCCCCCTTGGAATTGGTGGCCCGGGTGCGCAATATCCTGCGTAAAACCTGATCCGGGCAAGCTCTGGCCCGGACCATGATCGGCCGGACCCGGATCCCTCATTTTTGGGGTGCTTCAGGCTAAATTCGGGTAATCCCTCCCGCCGGTACTAGCCCATGGTCCGAATAGTGGAAAGTTCTCCCCTCCCCGGCCCCGGATATTGCCCCCGACCTTCCCCAGGGGATACAATGGAGTCGGCCCCTTATTGGGCAGGAGATGCAATGTCCGCCAAATGCCTCGACGCCGATGTTCTCATGAAGATCAAGCTGGAACGCTCAGAAGCCTTCCTGCTGAAGCTCATCGATCTTTTCCTCAAGGACGGCCCGATGCGCATCCAAGAAGCCTGGGATGGCGGCAAAGCCAAGGACATGAAAAAGGCGGCGCTGGCGGCCCATATCCTGCGCTGCCTGGCCGACAACATCGGCGCGGTTTCCATCCGGGACTTGGCCGCCGCCGCCGAGACGGCTTCAAATGGGGGCAAAGAATCCGGCCTCTTCCTGTCCCACATCCTTTTCGACCTGGAAATCGCCTTCGCGGAAACCCGATCCTGCCTCCTGATCGCGCGCCAGGGAATGTCGGAGCGTCCTTGATGGATATGTTCATCGAAAAGGGACCCTGGATCCTGTCCATTCTGGCGGTGGCGCAATTCTGGATTTGGTTCCTGATGCGCCGTTCCGGAGGCCGCACCCGCGTGGAAATTTACGAGAGCGGGTCCGTCGAACTGGGCTTCGACGCCAATGGACCCCTCATCGCCATCGCCGGCGTGCTGCGCCCTTTGGAGCGCGAGGTTTTCGTGCAATCCATCGAGGCGACCCTGGTTTCAGAAAAGGACAAGACCAAGCGCGAATTCCGTTGGATCGCTTTCAAACCGAACTTCCTCCTACCCCTCGCCGGCGCCAAGGCCTGGGAAATGCCCCATCCCTTCCTGGTGGCTCCGGGGGACACCCGGAAATTCAACATCGTGTTCCACGACGTCGAGGCCTTCCAGCAAGTAAAGGCTATACTGCAATCCTATTACCATCATTGGCGAGAGACCGAACGCCGGATCATGGAATGGCGGCAGCGCAGGGGCGGATCAGGACAGGGAGGCGCCTTGTCCGGGGACCTTAAGGGGGAACACGAGGACCTGATCGCGGAATTCAAGAAGCAGGACGGTTGCATTTCCGCCTACACGGAGCTGGATCGCAAATGTTACTGGGAACAGGGAAGTTACGGACTGACCGTCAAGGTCGTGACCGAGGGCGGAGTCGGGGACTATTCCAGGAATTTCCGGTTTACCCTCGGGAAAATCGACGCCAAGATGCTGAAGGGCAATTGCGTGACCATGCTGGATGAACCGATCGCCGGAACCATGGGACGCCCACTGGTTCCCTGCCAGGTAATCCAATCGGAATACGCCGCGGCCCCTGGCCGCGGTTCCCAACCCTGAACCTTTCCGGTACCGCTTTTACTACCCACTAAACATTGTCTTTTACCACCCGCAAAACCTTGTCTTACCCTCCAGGATTCCGAAATTCCGCCCGTCCGCATAACACTACCGGTGGTTCACCAAGTTCCGGAGAGTCGAGGCGCGGGGGCAAGGTTCGCTTGGCGGGTTTTGAGGCCTGGCAGTATATTGGTACTACCGGGAATCAAAGCCCCGGTATTCTCCAATACCGGGACGGAAGAGTTTTCTTCCACGGCGGATAATCAGAATCCATCAATTCAAGTAAAACGGGCGTCCTCGATGGGGTGAGTCGCCTGGAGGTGGCCATGAATCGGAGATCCGTGAACGAACTTTGTCCATCCCAGCTTGAGTCCAGGGCTGCACGAATGTGCAGTCCAGGAAGCCTACTCGCGCTCGCCGCCTTCCTGATCGCCGGCGCCCTCCTGACCGGCTGCCGCGAGGACAAAGTCTCTTCCAAAACCGGGTCCAAAGCCGATTTTCAACCTCAGGCGACCCAAATCACATATGACACCCTCTCCAGCCGCATCAAAATGGAGGAGAGCTTCAATACCATCGCCCGCAAACTTGGACTTCCCGAATCCGAAGCTACCCTCCTGCTCCAGGGCATCAAAGACAGCTTCCGCTTCAAATTGTATGCGGGCCAATCGTATAAGGTGGTTTTCACTATGACCGCGGCGGGTCGATCCTTCCACGAGTTCATTCTCGAGGATCGTTACTCCGACCGCAAGCACGTTCTGTCGCGTCCCGCGTCGTTTTCTCGTTCCGCGCAAACGGCGGAACTCGCGGCCGCTTCCCTCGCAAAAGCGAATCCAGCGCTTCCTTCCGAACCCTTGGCCATACTTCTGGCTCGCGACAAACTTTCCTATTCCGTGATCGATATCCCCGTCCACACCGACACCGTTTCGGTGACCGGTTCCCTAAGCAGCAACCTTTACGAGGCCTTCGTCTCGCGCGGCGAGACCGGCGCCCTCATCCAGCAGGTCACCAAGGTATTCGCCTGGGACATCGATTTCTTCAAGGACCCCCGCACCGGCGATGAATTCAACCTGCTGGTGGAGAAGAAATACGGCGAGGACGGATCCTTCCGCGGTTATGGCCAAGTGCTTTCCGCCAAGTACGTCAATCGAGGCCGGGATTTCTACGGAATCCTCTACAAGGGATCCTATTTCACCCAGGAAGGCCGCAGCATGGAGAAGATGCTGATGAAGGCCCCTTTGAATTTCGCGCATGTCTCTTCGGGATTCTCGGCCGCGCGCCTGCACCCGGTATTGGGGGTCACCCGGCCGCATTGGGGCATCGATTATTCCGGCCCGAAGAACACCAAGATCCTGGCCGCCGGCGACGGCACCGTAGAGTATTCCAAGTGGGTCAACGGCTACGGCAAAACCATAAAAATCCGGCACAATGGCGTGTACAACACCTACTACGCCCACCTCAATGGCTATGCCTCCGCCGTCGGCGCCGGCCGCCGCGTCAAGCAGGGCGAGGTAATCGGATTCATGGGCAGGACCGGACTGGCGACGGGCGTGCACCTGGATTACCGCGTCGAGTTCAACGGCCAGTATATCAACCCCGCTTCGCTCAAGATGGAGTCCAAACAGGGCGTGGAGAAAACCGAGTGGAAGGAGTTCTGTGATCATCGCGATCTGCTCCTGGCCCGCATGACCACCTCCGAGTTCAAGCACTTCGCCAGCGCTTCGCGTCCCTCCGATCCCGCCGTCA
The DNA here is from genome assembly GCA_039917895.1 of Fibrobacteria bacterium. GTDB lineage: Bacteria > Fibrobacterota > Fibrobacteria > UBA11236 > UBA11236 > Chersky-265. The sequence goes on from JBDSIO010000135.1 coordinate 6,835, forward strand.
AGGCATTCTAAAGCCGGAGTGCCATCCATGCCCGCGATGAAAAAACCGACGACCCCATCCAAACCCGTGAAGCCGGCCAAAGCCGCCTATGGTCCCAAGATCGGATCCAAAGCCCCGGCCATCAAACTCCAGGATGATTCCGGCAAGTCCATATCGCTTTCCGATTTCAAAGGCAAGCCGGTCATCCTGTACTTCTACCCCAAGGACAGCACTCCTGGCTGCACCACCGAGTCCTGCGACTTCCGCGACAATCTGAACCGCTTCGTGAAATCCGGAGCCGTCGTCCTGGGCCTCAGCGCCGATACCGTCGAGTCGCACCGCAAGTTCAAGGAAAAGCAGGGCCTTAATTTCCCGCTGCTCAGCGACCCCGATCACAAAGCCCTGGAAGCCTATGGCGTTTGGCAGGAGAAGTCCCTGTATGGACGGAAGTTCATGGGCATTGTGCGCACCACATTCATCATCGACGGGGACGGGAAAATCGCGCAGATTTTCCCCAAGGTGAAAGTATCTGGGCACGTGGACGCCGTTTTCACCGCACTCACCGCACTCGCCGCCCTGAAATAGCCCCAACATGGCCTTTTGGCCCGATTTTCGCCTCATTCCGGACTTTCTCCTGCGGCCAAGTCCTCCCCCAATCCCTATCTTTAACCAAGCGAGCTTCGGCCTGCCGGATTGTCCGGGGGATGGGGTCATGGGGGCTTGGTTGGCGCAGCGAATTCGGAAAGCGAACGGACGCGGATGGGTCGCGTGGGGTCGGGGTCCGGGAGTGAACGTCACTTATCTGGGCGTATTCCTAGGCGCATTCCTGGGCGGGTTACAGCTGTCGCCGGTTTTCGCCCAGGACCAGGAATACCTGACGTTGCAGGCCAAGATCTACGACCATGACTATGGCGATTTCAACGGCGCCTTTTCGGCCACCATGGTGACCGGATGTTCCTACGATATTTACAAGCCGACGCGCGGAATGGTCCTGGATTCCCTGGGGTTCGACGCGGCGGCGAGCCGCAAGTTTCCCCGCCGCGGAGGCGTGGACGTATGTTCGGCCGATCTGGAACGGTGGTTCGACCAGGCTCATGCGCGGGGAGCCGCCTGCAGCAACCTTTTTCTCAAGAACATCGGGTCCGCGGGAAAATCCTTGTGGAAGATCGATGAACAGAACTTCTTCCCCGCTGACGGTTTCAACCGGCAAAGCGCCTATACACCGGCCGGAAGAGGCGCGCTCGCTAACGATTACGCGTTCTGCATGGAGGTCAACGCCGCCTTCACCTACCGAGGCGGCGAGACCATGTCCTTCGGCGGAGACGACGATTTGTGGGTGTTTCTGGACGGGCATTTGACCGTCGATCAGGGGGGAATCCATTACCCGGTAACGGATACGACGGCGCTCGACACCCTGCCTTTCCTTAAGGGCAAGCAGGGCCGGACCCTGGATTTCGACATCTTCTTCTGCAGCCGCCAGCCTTCCACCTCCGTGTTCTCCATGCAGACGGATCTGGAGCTGAAGCCACTGGTGGTGAAAGGCATCCGCATCGTGGACACGGCAGGCGAAGATATTTCCGCCCGAAACGTCATCGTAGGGAAGACCCGCGTCTGCGCGCGACCGGAGTACCGGCTGCCCACCGGGGACCTATGCGGCAACTATGCCACACCGCCCGACCTGAGCTTCCTCGCCGCGGACTGGGACCTCAATGGCAAGACCTTTTCACAGGCCGGCGGCCAGGCCTGCGTGGATTTGGATCCCGGGAAGTTTCCGGACAAGACCCGCATCGTTCTGACCGCGAAAGCGGAAAACCATAGCAGCCGCATCTCCCTGACCCTGATCCGTCTGGCCAAACCCGCCTGGGGCCGACTGCTCGGAAATGGACGGGCGGAGGCGGTGCGGGTACGCCTGGACACGGCCGGTGGGCTTGCTCCGGACGGGATGGAGATGCAATTCGATTTCGCCGGACTGCCCCGGGTTGCGAGAGCCATTCCGGATACGGCCGATCCTTGGACCCTGACCGGCGTGCTGGCCGACCGGTACCTGGGCCCCTCCGGGGTTACCGGATTTCTGCCGATTCCGGCCGCGACGCGCCAGACCGTGTATACGCGCATCTCGGATCTCACGGTGGATTTGCTCGATGGCGTGAGCCCGATGCTGACCGGGGCCTGGTTCCGTTGGGGAAATCACGACGGCCGACCCGCTTACCTGGAACTCGTGACTTCGGAAGCCTTGGCGGATTCGGGTTGGGCTCCGTGGGCGGCCGGAGCGTCCCTGGCCCGGAACCTGGCCTGGAAACGCGTTGGCGAAACAATGCCGGATCCCGCGGCTACGGGCGTGCGGGGCTTACGCATCCAGGCCGACCGTTATTACTTCTCCTTACCGGAGTCGGTAGCCGTGTCCTTGCGTCCGGGCGACAGCGTCTCACTATCGCCCGAGGCGGCCGATGGTAATGGAAACCCAGCGCAGCCGCATTTTACGTCCATCCATTTCCCCAGTAACATGGAAGCGACGGTGGGCCCCTTGCGGATCCGGGAGAATCCCGTCCATGGGTCGGAGTTCCGCCCCGCAGGTGGGCTATCCCTGCTGATACCTGTCACTTCCGGGGGCTTGGCCTTGTCCGCGGCGGATGCCGAAAGGGCTGCCACGCGCGGGCCCGTGCTGGAATTCCCAGCCCTGGCGCCCATTTCACGGTTGGAACTGGGTTTCCATGATCATCTCGGTGGCTTCGTGAACTCGGTCGATCGCGCCATTTCGGAGGCGGAGTGGGAGGCCATCAAGGCTGCAAGCCCGGGTGATACCACGTGGGTGCGATTCATGTGGTATCCCGTCTCACGGAAAGGAAGCCGTCTGGGAACAGGAGCCTATATCGTGCAGGGACGGTTATGGACCCGGGAGGGCTCCTTGGTGATGGGATCCAACGGAGAAACGGTGCGGGTCAAGGGGATTTCAATGCGGGTGGGGCCAACCCTGTTCGGTTATATCCGGGACTGAGTTCCGGCCGCAACTGGGTTCCGGCCGCAACCGGGATCCGGGGAATCGGGTTCGGGCCGGAGCAGGGTTGCGGATCATTCGACCCAGATCAGATCCGCTTCCGACCAGTCGGCGGGCAGGTACTCGATACCGGTGATGAGACTGTCGGCCGCGGTGTAGATCTTGGCATCTTCGGAGACGGCCTTTACATCGTAACGGCCCGGAGCCAGGCGGGCGAAGGCGAAGGATCCATCGCCGCCGATTGAAGCCCGGTAGGGCGAACCCGCGATGAATACGTTCTTGAGCTTCAATTCCAGGCCCCGAACTCCGATGCGTCCGCGTTGGTTAAGGACCGGACCGGCCATGGTTGGGGTTACCGCCAGGGTTCCCATGGAATTCGGGTAGACGACGGAACCGGGGAGGCGGCGTTGGAAACGAAAGGCCCCGTTGGACCCCTTGAGGAGTTGAAAATCGCCCAGAAAGGTCTCGCCAGCCGGGTCGGAGGCCACCAGGTTGAATTCCACGGTATCCTGCGAAGGCCAGGGCGTTCCGAGCAGCTTGGAACCGGCCATGGCCGCGAGGATGAGGGAATCGCGAATAGCGATGGTCTTGGCCGCCGGGGCGTTCCGCACATACATCGGTACGGAGTCTTTGCCGGGGTTTTGGTAGCGGGCGTAGAGGTGGATTTCGGCCGCGGCGTAAGGGCGGCCCAAAGTATCCCGAAGTGAAACCGTCAGGGCGGGATTCTCCACGTCGTCATATCCGCCTGCGACGGTTTCGGGTTTGCCGCAGAACGCGCACAGCAGCGCCGTCAGCAGGCAGATTGGACGCGAGAAGAGCCCTGGCTTCATTCCGGCTTTACCGTGCGCGATTGCCAGTCCGGCAATTGGTTGTTGGGGAAGAATTGCAGGCCCAAGCTGTAGATCCTGTCCTCGCCCTGGTCCGAACCCACAATGGATTTCACTTCCTCCCGGAAAACGCGGATGCGTTCCTTAACGGCTTGGAAGCCCTGCTCGGAAATATAGACAGTCATGGCGCTGTATTCCCGATCCTTGGGCGGAACGTGGTTGAACACGTCCTGGGCCAGGCGCAGCATCTCCAGAATGCGGAGTTTTCCGACGAAATCCTTGTTCTCGCGTTCGGTGGCGATGTTCGGATCCTGCAAGGCATAGCCGTTGGCGGTTTTGCTCACCAGGCCGAGCTTGAGGAGCAGAGCGATGGCTTCCTCCACTTCCTTGGCCGGAATCTGGGGGAAGACCTGCTTGCCGATTACGGAGGGGTTCTTTTCCTTTTTCTCGATTCCGAAATAAGCGCGGACAATGGAATTTTGCCAACGCGAATAATAGTCGTAACCCTCTTTGTCGATGATGCGCGCTTTGGACTTGGCGTATTTGGCGAGTTCAGCGTAAAGGTGTTGTTTGCCTTCCGGGTTCTTGGCTTGGCCGAACTGCACCAGCAGGCCGAAGTATTTGATCTCGGAGGCGGGAAGCTTAAGGGCCTTGGCGAAACGGAATTGCAAATCCAAGGTGAGGTTGCGCTTGCCCGCGATGACCTTGGAGAAAAGGCTGGAATTTGAAATCGGCAGACCGGCCTTCAGCGCGAAAGCACGCAAGGAGAAATTGGCGTCGCTGAGCCGCCGCGCGGTGAAGTAGTCGGCAAGGTATCGGCGGTAGTCCAGATATTCGAATACCGACGGCGGCGCGGGTTTGGCTTGCATGGCTTTCCGCCAAATATACCCTTGTCTCGAGTCCCGGGACACGGATCGATTGGACCCGGAGCGGATTCGAGGTTAGCCCATCCGGGATCCGGTTTGGTATCTTCATGGAACTTAGAGGGGATGGATGGGATTTCGGGAAAAACCAACCCTTAAACGGGTTTGTTTTGCGGTCATTTTGACCTAAGTTTTCCTGCCAGTGTTGGCTTAGGCGGAAGTGCGCAGCCATATATTTCGGGCAGCGCTATTATAGACCATGATAGACCATGGGGTATCTGAAAATCGATTCGCAGGGATTGCAAGGGAGTGGGCATGGGAAGTGGAATTAACGGACGTCAGAAGACGCGAAACATCCTGACCGCGGCGATTCTCGCCTGCCAGGCCCTCTCCTTTTCGGCCGTGGGTAACTTGCATCCGCACTTCACCATCAAGCATATCCTTCCTGCGGAAATGAACAACATCGCCGGCATCGGCGGCATCGATCTCTTGCCTAATGGAGACGGGGCCATTTGCACCTGGGGCGGTAGCCAGAAAACCGTGGGAGAGGTGTGGATTGTGCCTGGCCTCGCTTCCGGCACCCCGGGAACGCCCACCCGAATCGCAACGGGATTGCGCGAACCGTTGGGGGTAAAAGCGGTCGGGGCTGATTTTTACGTAATGGAAAAACCCCATATCACCAAGTTTTCCGGATCCGGAACGACCTGGACCAAGACTAAATTGTGGTCCTTGCCCACCGCCTGGTACACGGACTCGCAATGGCATCATTTCTCGTTCAATCTTGTCTTGAGGGACAACGCGTTCTGGTTCACGACGGGCACTGCCTACGACTACGATCCTAAGGATCCGATCCAACGGGGAGCCCTGATCAAGGTGCCGTTGGACGGCGGGAGCTTTACCCAGTTGGCCCGCGGGCTCCGCAACACCAACGGCATCGGCCTGGGACCGGACAACGAGTTCTTTGCCCCGGAAAACCAGGGCCATTGGAAACCGGTAAACGCTTTATATCATATTACCACGGCCAATGTGCCCGCCAATGGCCGCTTCTACGGCTTCCGCACCGAAGGAAACAACTCCTGCGGCGTCACCCCTCCGAACGTGGCGGGAACGAGTTGTCCCGCCGATCCCGAATATCCCCCCGCTATCTGGATGCCTTATGGCGGCTTCAGCACTTCGCCCACGCGGCCCATCCTTTTGAAAGCCGGGCCTTACGCCGGTCAGATGATCGGCGGCGATGTGAACCACGGCGGTACTTTCCGCTATTTCCTTGAGAAGGTGAACGGCGAATACCAGGGGGCGGCTTTCGGGATGATGACAGCCGGGTCCGGAGGCATCAATTTCGGCATCAACCAATTCCTCTATACTCCGGGCGGCAGCTTACTGGTCGCCGGAATCGGAGGCGGAGTCGTCTGTGGTACTGAGGGATCCGGCAACTGGAACTGGAACAGCACCTGTCGTGGTCTGGATTTGCTGACGCCGACGGACAAGGCCGCCTTCGAACCTCTGGCCATCCGCTCGGTACCCGGCGGCTTCGACGTGGAATTCACCCAGCCCGCGAACGCGGCCGCAGGGAACAAAGCCAACTGGCAGGTCAGGACCACCGTCATTACTCCCGCGCAGGTCTATGGCAGCGACGGCAACCTCACGGACAACAATATTTCCGTGGGCGTAACCTCGGCTACCTTGAGCGCGGATGCCAAGCATGTGTTTCTGGAGCTGGCAAGCCTCTTACCAAAACGCATGTACGCCATCACCATGAACAACGTGACTTCGGCTACCGGCGAGGCGGCTTATACCAATGTGGGTTACTACACCCTGAACTCCGTGTCCACCACAACGGCCCTCAGGCCTGATGGATTCCCGGATTCCCGACCGGAAGTCAGGCTGCGCGCCACGGTGCAGTCCGGGCAGGTGTCGTTAGACATTCCCTATAAGGCCTACCGCATTGGGTTGTTCCGGGTGGATGGGTCCCGGGTGGCCGAGGCAGCAAGCGGAATGCGGCTGGAAGGGCCGGGAAGGCTGGTTACCGGAAGGTTGTCTCCCGGGGTATACCTGCTAACGGGAACCGCTGATGACGGGCTGGTACGGCAACGGGTTCGGGTGGAGTGAAGGCTGCTTCCGGAGAAACTTCGATACATTCCATTCCGATGCGGACAATGGAGTAGTCCGTGACAACTTGAACCGGTTCGTGAAATCCGGGGCGGTCGTATTGGGATTGAGCGCCGATTCCGTAGAGTCGCGCCGGAAGTTCAAGGAAAAGAAGGGCCTTAATTTCCCGTTGCTCAGCGACCCGGACCACAAGGCTCTGGAGGCCTATGGTGTTTGGCAGGAGAAGTCCCTGTATGGACGGAAGTTCATGGGCTTCGTGCGCAACACCTTCATCATCGACGCGGATGGCAAAATCGCGCGCACCTTCCCCAAGGTCAAGGTGGCCGGGCACGTGGATGCAGTCCTCGCTGCGTTCGCCAACTTGAATTTGATCTTCCCCTGATTTTGCGTACACTCCTATCTGGGTGTGCGCAAAATCAGAGGAAGATCAGACGGCTCACGGGATTTAAAGGCTGAATTGCATTTTACAAGCCCAATACCAATGATCGGGTTGTTGCATCATGTCAAGGTATTCCCATTCGCTGAACACACTTAGGGTGCGAAGATGGTCATTGGCTACCTGTAGCATGAGAGTGGCTTTTGGGTAAATCTTTTTCTTCGCTAGTACAGACCATTTCACATCATCCCGCGTATAGTTTACTTGGGCCGGGTCGCTGAAATTGGAAACAGGTGGAGTTATACTGCCTTCGGTGAGCACGCCAGCCGTGCTATTGCGATAGGGGTTGGATGTTTTTTCCACTTCAAAAGAGAGCAAATCAAGCGCCCCGAAAGTCGGAATATTCATGCCAAACATATGGGCAATACGCTGGTTGCGTTTCTCGAAGTAGGTCGTTCGATTCTCAATTCCCATAAGCACACCTTCGTAATACAAGCCAAAGGTGCTTGGGAGCGTCCCCTCTGTTTCAAAGCCAAGAATGCGGCCAAGGTCCAAGGACGTCATCCACACCGCCTTTTGGCCTTCAAAGGAATTGTAGGATGTGTCGACTACCTGGGAATCCGCAACCAGACCGGAATTTTTTTCGTCTATAAACTTCGAATAGGATATCTTTCGACCATTTGAGAGCGTATAGATACTGTTGGCTTCTTTGATTTTAGGTTCTTTGCCACCTTTTTCCGGCACATAAAAATTGTCCCACATGTAGCCGACACCTACCTTTAAAAATCCACCTATGTTGTAGGAGATCATATCAGTCAACGAAAGCCCATAGATTGGGGGTCTGTCGCTTTGTATTGTGAGGAGCACATCATTCTTGAAACCTCCTTGGCTTGACGAGAGCTGCAAACCTGAAAGCTGGGTTGCGGTGTTGTCGATAATATCGACACCGCCAGTGGTGATGACATTCGGGTATGTCCAAGTCCGGAACATATACTCACCCAGATTTTTTGTATCGGGATTCGATTTGTACATGAAAATACCGGCCTTGATGCGAGCCAATTCACCCTCACCAAAATTCGGCACCAAATTAACATCAAGACTGGCTTCGGTAATTCCCATACCCGATCGGCGGGTAAAGGTATAGGGATTGTCACCCAAATTACGGGGGAAAACGAAAAAGTAAACGCCGCCGACGCCTAAAGTGGCCTTGGCATGTTCTGAAAGGGTTACATCGCTCCAAAGCCAGACGCTGGCGCGATTCAAAAATTCGCGGTCAACCCTTCCACCTTTTTTAGCGCTAAAACCTTCTTCGATCTGGCCCACTTCCCAATTGGCGATTCCGTGCAGGTTAACCGGGGATTCTGCGCTTTTTCCTTCTCTTGCGCCTTCTTCGGCCAAGGGGAGTTGCGCGCAAACTAAAAGCAAAGCGGCAGGCATTCCCCACATCATCGGACTAAGTTTCACCATTTTATACGCCCCAAAATATTATAGTACTTACCCATTTCCTGCTTAGGTGCAGGAGTACCGTCAATCATGTTTAAAATAGTAATCTGGGAATTATTGCGGGTCAAACGGAGCTTGTTGGATTCAGTCTTGCCGATGGATACCGATCCGGAAGCTTCAAGTACCTGCTGCCATGTAGGGAGATTCGTGCCTTTAACTATCCAAATATTGTTATACGTTACGTTACTGCCATGATTCTGTAAGAAAAGTGAGCCATCTACAAGGGGATTGGTGCCCTTTCCTCCTTCGGTATTATCGCTTGTGATTTCGGTATTGTTTTGTACTCGTACACCATTCAGATAAAACGTGATCCGTGGCCAGGTCGAGCCTTGTTTCGGGGTAAACCACGCATCATAAGTAGCGAATTTCATGGGTGGCAAAGCTGCGTTCACGCTAGCAGCTGAGACACCATAAATGGCACCGGCAAGATTTTTTTCCAAACCACCGCCGAAAGAATCATAGACCTGCATTTCATAGATCGAACGTAGGTAAATGCCGCTATTTCCACGATCTTGGGTGAGTATATCGGTATTGGGGCAATAAGGTGAGCGCACTTCAATATGCAAATAGCAGGCGCCATGGGTTTTTGTGCTCAGTATGCCGTAATTCAAGTAGCCTTCTTCGGTGAGTTTGGGAGCGGAGCCGTCAGTCCTCCAATTGGAAAGCGATGCCGCGTCTTTTTCTTTAAACCAGGTCTCGGCATTCCACTCGGCCTTGGGCTGAAGCCCAAGGGTTGGGCTTTTGCGCTCGACTCTTTTCAAGGTATAAGTCTTGGATCCTGGTCCCGTAACGGTCATGACCGCGGCTTCGCCTGACCCAGTCACGCTTGCAGTGTAACCTTGGGGCGAGCTCAAGGCGGTTATTGCTTGGTCTCCAGCGCTAAGGTACCGGGTTTTTTCATCCCAGCCGCCATTTGGATCATTGGGCAATGTCAGCAAGCCACCGGGTAAAAATGTAACTGCGTATCTGCTGCCAGACCTGGCGACCAACCATGCCCCGAGTTTCGTTCCATCAGTCGCAGTGCCAACGTATTCGCCTTGTTTTTTGAAAGACTCGACATTATTGGCAGCAGTGGGCGTGTCATATTTTTGCGCATAAATGGGAAGCACAAAAACTGCCCCCAAAGTGGTTATGTACCTTAGCTTTTTCATTGAATTCATCATTTTCGATCTCCCACAGTGTGCCAGCTTAGTTACAGGTAAGACTCTTGCTACAGGTTGATTCAGATCCCGATTTCAAAATTTAAAAAAAATGGCTGATGCCAAAAATGGCAGATGCCAAAATTTGCACCGTCGGAACCAGCGGTCCCACTAAGCTCCAAAACAGAGCCGAGACAGTTTAATGGTTTCAGGTTGATCCTGAAATTCCCATGCCCCAACGAGGCTCCCCAAACCTTTTTGCCTAACTTATCCTCTGTTGACCAATGCCAAGGAAGGTTTGGCGGAATGTTTAGGTCATTTTGACCTTGTTTGAGCCTCCAATTTTTAAGCCAAATTCACAAAAAATGGTCCAGGAATGCTCACAGCCGAACCCAACTCCTCTTCAGGCCAACTGGAGGTGTTTCAGGTTTCCAAAATGATGGTTCCCCCCCCAAAATTCGGGGGTGACGGTAAAAATGGTTCTGCCGCCCCCGCTTACGCCTTTGTAAAGAATCGAAGATAGTTAGGTCAAATTGATACCCCCGGACTTTTTGGGTCAGAGGCCACTGTTACAAACCGGAATATCGACGCACCTGAGAAAAGGAAAGCCAACGATGCTGTCCTTTGCACTTTGCCTGACAGCAAGAAGCCAGGGGAACGATGTCTAGGTTTCCTAGTCGAGGAATATAACCGTTCTTGCACCTTTCGGAGATTACCAACCCTGGGAACGGCTAAGCCAGCCTGCGCTTTCAGCTTTGCTTGACTTCGAATTCCTAGTCAGTGGAATTGGGCGGCCATTGCGTTGACTTCGGTGGGACCATCGGATGTTCGTAAAGAAAAGCAGGTAATTCCGCAAAATCCTAATTCTTGCCGAATAAAGTGACGGCGCTCACTTCCGTCATGGTGTCTTGTTGAATACGGACTGCGCGCTAGTTACCTTTCCCTCCATGCGCATTTTTCATTCCATTTTTGCCTTAACGATATTTGGAGCGGTCCTTCTTAGGCCCGTTCCCACGCCCGCAGGGGAGTACCGTGGCTTGCAAAGCACGGGTATCACCCAGTCCGGTCAGTTGGATATGGCCACGATTCAGAAAGCCTACCATGAGAGCGAATTCGATTGGGTCAAAATGGTATTGGAGTCTTACCTTAAAAAAGGCAACAGTGTTACCAGGGACGAAAAAACCTTTGCCTACAAATATCTAGGCGTGATATATGCCTCGGAAGCCACGGCCCAAAACCGCGCCGAAAGTTACTTTAACATGCTCCTCAATTTGTCGCCCGATATCGAGTTGACGGACATGTACGCGCCGAAAAGTATCGAAGAATTGTTTCATGACGTCAAGAAAGACTTTATCTCCAAAAGAGAATATGACAAAACCCATGACGCCTTTGGAAGACCCCTTCAAACACACCCGACGACCAACGATACCCGACCGCAATCTGCTTCCGCTTCGCATTCAAACACATCATCGAATGTGCGAGAGGAAAAATCCAATCATGCTTGGGTGTGGTGGGGCACTGGGATAGTCGCCGTAGGATTTGGGGTAGGAATGTATTTGTGGATGCAACGCGCCCCGGAATCAGGCACGGAGACCGAGACTTTGAGTGGGGGACTCTGATGCTCAAACGAAACCTACGCTTCTATCTTATCGGACTAATCGCTCTGGTCCTGAGCCTTTCGATCTGGAATTGCAATACCACGGAACTCGGGAAAAACTTCGTCTTGAACCTCACCGTTTCAGATTCACTCTCCATTGACAAGGGCAATTACGACAGCATTAGATTGGACCTTATGGATTCCACCAAGGTGGTATTCCGCCCCGCCATTTTCCAAGGGGCCTATGTCACCACTGAACATCCCGGCGGATTGCATTTCGAACTGGGAAATAACGTCCCGGTTCCCATGCTCATAGTCATCACCGGCCACCGCAAAGACGGTAAGCTCCTGATCAGCAGCAGTACTTTTGAAAACGGGAATCAAAGCAAAGCAAACCCCGTATTTTCCACCACGCCTACCGGTGTCCGCATTCAACCCGATGGGCCGGTAACTTTGTCCGCACAAGGAGATTCCCTGGAGGTTTCCGCACAAGTCCTGCCCGTAGGTGCGACGGCGAACGTCATTTGGAAGTCAGTTGACACCAGTACGGCAATAATTCAAAACGGCATTGTCATCCCCCGAAAGGTGGGAAATACCCAAATCATCGCCATGGTGGAAAACACTTTGTTTAAGGATACCCTCAAGGTGGTCGTGACCACCTTAACCCGACCGGATAGCTTGCGCTTAAACACTCAATCACTATCGCTTGCTTTGGGGGCTCCCGATACGCTTTTGATTGCCAAGGTTTCCCCTGATTCCCTGCAAACCAGGGGCCTGGTTTGGAAAAGCAGCGACAATACCGTGGCCACTGTTTCCGCTTCCGGGGCCGTTAAAATCATCGCCACTGGAAACGCCATGATCATCGTGAATTCTTCGGGATTTTCCGGCATCAGCGACACCTGCCATATCACGGTTACACCCCGAGCTCTAACTCAACCTGAGAGTTTGCAACTCAATCTTCATACCGTGACCCTTTTCCTCGGGGAAGCCGACACTCTGCTCAAGGCCCAAATCTTCGCGCCTCAATTCCAATCCTTGGGCGCGGTTTGGTCCAGCAGCGATACCAACGTGGCGACGGTTTCCATTCTGGGGATGGTAAAAGCCAAGACTGCCGGCAAAACCCTGATTTCCGCTGCAATCACCGGTTATGCCGGAATTTACGATACCTGCCGCGTCACCATTATGTTGAAACCCACGGTGCAACCCGACAGCATACGCCTCAAAGCACACACGCTAACGCTAACGGTGGGAATGCCGGATAGCTTATTACAAGCCAAAATTTCTCCGGATTCCCTGGCCGGTTTGGGCGTGGTGTGGAAAAGCAGCGACACCACGGTCGCTAAATTCGTGGCTGGAAAGGTCAAGCCCATAGCCGCCGGAAATGCCTTTATCGTCGTCTCTCCGGCGGGCTATCCGGCAATCGTTGATACTTGTCGCGTCACGATTATGCCCAAACCCCTCAGCAAACCGGACAGTGTCAGGCTAAATGCCCGAACTATGACCCTTTATATCGGCGGGCCGGACAGCACCTTGACGGCCAAGATTTCTCCGGATTCCTTGACCCGGTTGGGCCTTGTGTGGAATAGCAGTGATACCACGCTCGCAAAAGTCGCAGCTGGAAAGGTCAAAGCCATCGCCGCAGGAAATGTCTTTATCATCGCTTCACCCACCGGCTTTCTGGGATCCGTTGATACTTGCCGCGTGACGGTAAAAAAAGATATTCCCACACTGACCACGGGACCCGATCGCTCCGTAATTTTAGGCGGCCAACTGGTTTTCAACCTGAAGGTGATCCAGGAGTTCGGCGGCGTCGCGGCTTTGAAATGGGATTTGGACGGAGACAATGTTTATGAGGACTCCGTTAAGGCCGACACCGCATCCCCGAAACGTATCTATCCGGCGGCCGGAAACTTTACGGCTCACTTTTATGTCCGCGACGGCGAGGGCAATATCGTCACCAGGTCCCTGACGGTGCATGTGGGCAGCGCACCCTTGGTGATCATTACCTCACCCGCAGTACTCGACACTACGGTCAATCTCACGCCGATTTCGATTAAATATACTGTGAATGGATCCTCCTTTACGAAATCCGTCGCTTTGGTACCGGGCCCGAATCCCGTCGTCATAGACAGCATAACCCCGGACGGTCGCGGCTATGATTCCTTGATGGTCAACCTGGATATGACTCCACCTTCCACGCCAATTTTCACGGGGACAACCGGTAGTTTCACCACCTCCACTCAGCCAACCTGGACATGGACGAGTCCTGCAGGCGGGGGAGGTAATGGCACCTACCAGATTAAATTGGACGGTAATCCGATTATTACCCAAACCTCCAAGTCCTATCAACCTGGGGTGCAATCCGAAGGCGCGCATACCTTGACCTTGCAGGAACGGGACGCAGCCGGAAACTGGTCGACCCCGCCGGCCAGCTTTATTTGGAAAGTGGACTTGACGGCTCCTACGATTCAATTCACTGCGCCCGTTGTCTCCGGGAATTACCTGACCAAGGCATCCTCTGTGCATGTCGCAGGCACCGCTTCCGATTTGATGGGCCTAGGCTCCGTCGCATACGTGCTTACAGGGGCTTCAGTGGATTCGGCATCAGCCACTGGAACATCGACCTGGGCATTCGATATCGCAGCCAAGGAAGGCGCGACTATAATAAAAGTCATTGCGAAGGATCTTTCCGGTCGGACCGCTACCGCTTCCATCACCTTGACCAGGGATCAAACCCGGCCCAAGGTAACGCTCGACGCCATCGCCAATGACGTGAAAATCACGTCCAAGGACATTCCCGTGGCGGGCAGTGCCTCTGATTTGGGAGGCAGCGTGAATACCTTGACCTACTCACTCAATACCGGGTCCGCTGTGACTCTCCCATTAAGCGGAGGTCGATTCACTTTTACGCCGGCTTGTCCCGATGGGGATTGTTCGGTGATGGTGCTGGCCGTTGATGTGGCCGGGAATCGGGATAGCCAAACCGTGGTGATTCACAAGCGGAACAATGTGATCTTCGTTCGGAAAGGGATAACCGGGGGCGATGGGAGTTCTTGGGCGAAGGCGTTTGGTGAGTTGTCGGACGTGATTGATGGCGTTAAGAGTTTTAGTGGAAAGAAGATATGGGTTTCGGCAGGCTTGTACAATCCAACTCCCTCAGTAGGTGTTTTCTACGCCGACAATTCTGCCAGTTTATTCGGTGGTTTTAAACTCGACGGAACACAATTTTCCGAAAATCAAAGGAATCCACTTCTTGATATTTCTGAATTATCGGGCCGCGCCAATCCTACTTTATCCATCACAACAAGGAATTCTGAGCCTACTAATGGGTTTACCCTCGACGGGTTCAGAATTTCAAATACTGGGAATGGCGGTGGTGTTTACACTTCGAATTCGACAAATTTGTTGATAAATCATTGCAGTTTCATTGGCTTCACCTCTGATATTCCGTTATTTGTATCTGGAATTTTTGGAGAGGGAAAGGTTGTGAAAGTCAATAAATCGATTTTCCAGAATAACACGCTATCAGATTACGCTCCAATTCATGTAATGGCGGTGGCACTGACGGTTGATAGCTCAGATTTTAGAAACAATACTATTACTGCAAATAGCGGCGCAGCCATTACCTCATATTCAGGGTCGATTTATGCAAGAAATTCCTATTTCATCAATGATAAATCCTCTGCCTTCGATCCCAATGTTTATTCGGAGTTCTTCCTTAGTTCCGGTGTGACGCTTGATATTGATCATTGTAGTATTACAAACGGCGAGCTAGGTATTTTGGGGAGTGGGACCATTATATATGGGAGTGGTAATAAAAAGCTAGACCCTCCCTGAGGCTATTTTTAGATCCTGTTTCGCCCCTCTCGGAATGTGGGTTACTGGGTACACAATTTTCCTGAATTTCAAAACTTTTTTACTCTCGGCCCGATAAAGTCATGATTTTGTTATGGAACCTTTTTATCTGGAATGGAGAGGCCGGCGCTCCTCAGGGCTTCGACCAAAACCCTTGGGAGGTTTTCTGCCGCCACCTTTTGCGAGGAAATACTTTTTTGAAAATCGGAAGTGCTTCCATAGGCCTTTATATATCTCTTAACGGCATCCTCTGCTAAACATTGCATCACCTTTTCGGGAAGTTTCTGTTTGCGTCCGTAAAGAATATCCGGCGTACCGATCTCCGTGATTTTCTTGCCGGAAACCTTAATCACTACTCCGAAATCCGGTTCCAGAAGGCTGTCCACCCACACTTCCTTCTGGTCATTCCACTGTTTCATTAGTCCGGAGTAGATGTAGTAGGTCCCCTCGGGTTTAGTGCATCTCGAAAAAATCCACTCCTTCCCCGGAACCCTACCTTCCCGTGAATCAAACCAATTCGGACAGAGGTCGAAACGGACTGAATCGGGATTGTAGGACATGCCCATCAATGGTTCAGACATCGACTGGCCCTTTTCCTGGCTGGAACAGGCTCCAAACTGGATCAGGAATGTAAGGGTAATTAATGCTTTACGGGCGATATAGTTCATAATCGATCTTTTCCTTCCGGTAGGATGGTCCAGGATAAATATCGGGGCTGTCGCCTTGGAAAAAATCCGATACCCATTCAGTCTCGTTGAACATTTGAACGTGTCCTGCATCCTTGCCGGCCGGCGGTTGGAAAACTGCGAGATCCCCTTTTTGTGGTGCATATCCTTCGATTGAAATCTTGCTGAAACCCATAGCGGTTAAAACGGGGCCATATTCCTTGGCATATTGATGGCTCAGATTCGTAGGCAGCCGACCACCCCCTGCTTCGATAGCTTCCCTTACATACGTTGCACACTTGCCGACGCTATTTTGATGTGCATGTGAATTGAGATGCTCAATCGCCTTATCCACATTGTAGTTCTTGACCGAGGTTTTTTCTTTAGCGGCGGGTTGCGGCGTCTCTTCATCTGCTGTTGCCTGCTGTTTCTCCCGCACCAACTCATCGTAGAACATACACTTGATCCCCGCCTCCGACCGCTTACCCGCCTTCTTGCACTGTCCCTGACACGCCGTCTCATTTCCATCCTGGCACGGAAAATAAACCGGGAAGTACTTACTCTCCTTGAGCAGCACGAACGTCACCCGGCGGTTTTCGGGCCCGGTTCCGTCACTGCCTTTGGCGTAGTTGTTGGCCCCGCATCCCATCCAGGGATTGTCCGCTACCTGACGGAACCGCGAGGCGTCGATCTTGATATCGTGCTTGCCCTTCATGTAGGCCGCGAACAGGGCCTTACGTGTGGCGGCGTCGCCCTGGCCGGTTTCCGGTAGCCCCGATTGTTTTTGGATGGCCTTGAAGGCAGCTTGCGTGTTTGGCCAATCCTTTCCATCATTGGTTACTTGCGTATGGCCCAAATCCTTGAGAATTGTTTGCAAAGGCTCCAATCCCCACTTTTCCGCGCTGTAAATCTTCTCCCAGGCCCCGGCATCATTGGTGATGAAGGCGAAGGCGCTTTGTGCCCGGCGCTCGCTCAGGCCTTTTGCGTCCTTCTCGTCCGACGCGGTGTGCCCGAATACGGCTATCTTGGTTTTCTTCGGATCCTGCTTGTCCCATTCCTTGAGCTTGCCTTCCACCTGCTTGAGGCCGTCCGCTGCCCTGGGGGTGATGAAGCTCATATCTTTCTGGAACGCGATGCCGGGAATCAGGACGTGATCGACTGACTTCAACGCCGTCTCCCTGATCGTACGGACCAACCCAATCGTGCTTAACATCTTGGCGAGCTTGTGGGTGACCTGGAAGTAATATTCCGCGGGCCCGCCATCGTGATTCTTGGGTTTGTAAATCGGGAGCGTGACCACGGCTGTGCCGTCTGCCTGCGCATGCCCTTCGCCCTTGCAAATCGATTCCGGTCCGGAGGGTGTTTTAACGAACAGATCCACTTGAACCCGGGTGATGTCCTTTTTCTCCTTAGGCAACGCAACCTGAACGGAAACTTCCGCCTCCTGCTGAAACAGGGTATCGGGTTCGATCCATTTTGGATCGGATAAGACGGCGGGCTCTTCTTTCGGCTTGTCTTCCGTGGGGGGAGGATCGAGGTTTGGGATTTCCAGAAGTTCGGGAGGCGGTTCCGGGTTTTTCTGGAAATCGGCCTGCTGGCGGGTCGTCACGGTATCTTGCGCAGCTTTACCCAGGCCCCCGCCCTTGCTCAGGACCAGCGAACTATCCGCGCTGCTGGGAAGCGCATCCGGAGTATTCCCGGCAGTGATGGAGAACTTCTACATTTCCTTATCCCCGGGACCACGTAAAAAATTATCAGCCATGGGTGGTCCTATGTATGGGAGAAGCGGCGAATTCGTACGGAAGCCAGATATTAGACGTGGTTGGACGTGGTGTCGTAAAGAGGTAAAGGTAGGAAACGGGTACGGGGACCTATGTGATGGGGGACACTATCCCGCGCCCCTCAGCTACCTCCAAGGACATCTCCGCGCCTGCATCAACACAGCGGTATACACCCGCGTATCCTGGTATATCGCAAGCGAACCATTGGCCCCATGCCGCGAAGCAATGAGGCAAAGCCTGTTCCGGCTTTGGGCCATCGGAATAGCCCGATCCTCATGGCGCGGGTGAGCAGAGGTAAATCGAACGCATTTTCCAAACTAGAGACCCAGCGTCCTGCCTCAACCAACTGTCTCACTTTCCCCTGGAAATCATCAGGGAGATTCGGGGATTAGCCGCTGGTTTTCCTTGTTCCGCACCGGGGTGTGATCCCCGCTGCGGTCCTCTTCTCGGTCTTCCTGACCCAAGAGCGAACCTCTTCTTTGGGCAAAACGAGAGAAAAAACATCCTACAGCTCCGGCATTCGGCCCTCCCCGTGAAAGCCATTCCAAAAAATTAATCCGCGCGGTGCGAAATGGGTGGAACATTATTCCCAAATCGGTTCCAAATAATTAGCTTTGGCCTTCCGGCCGGGGAGCTAATTTTGGCCCTTCGACCTGCGAGCTTGCCACGCGGCAGGGGGGCGGGACATGATGATGGAGTCGGGGGTCAAATGGTACGGAACAGAAGGAAATCCTTGCAGCGCCATCAACCAGTAGCGGCCCTGATCCTTTGCGCGTCTTGTGCCTGGGCGGACGTCAAGGTCGAGCGTAAACCCCTGGCTATAGGCGGCTTCGTCGACATTGGCCAGGTGGTGAATGCTGATTCGATAAGGGAACCTCAGAGCGAATCGTTCGATCCCACCGGCATGATGCTGAACCGCACCGCAGCCGGGGTCACCCAGGAGATCGTGGTCGAGGATCGGCTTTTGCTGAGGGTCTCGATCGGGGGCATGTTCTTCAACGTCGCGCCTCAAATCGTCGCCAACCCGAAGTCCCTGCCCATCAAGTTCGGGCCGGGGATCGAGGAATCCTTTGCGCTTTATAAGTGGGGGGATCCGAAAGCCTCCAACCTGGAGGCGCAAGTGGGCTTGTTCAAGTACAAATACAACTCCGATGCGTTCAACTTGGGGGAATACCTGTTTCGCGCCAACACCTATCCCGGAATCCTCTACAAGTCCACTTGGTCGTGGATGAACCGGGAGGTGTACGACGCCAAGGGACTTCGCCTTTCCTACACCCAGCTGCACGGAACCTTGCGCCACGATCTGCTTCTGGTGATGGAGTCGAACAACTTTCCCGCCCAAAGCTTTTCCCCCGGATACGTGGGGACCTGGTCCCTGGGGGGTATCCTTGAGATGAGTGCGGGCGTGCAATTCCAGCATCTGGTTCCGGTCAAACCCAGTTGGCTGACCCGGAAGGATCGCGGCGATGCGGTGTGGGTGGAGTTCCCCAATATCCCCGACACCGTCCCCTTATTTACAGGCAACATCACCTACAAAGCCCCCTCGAAAACGCCCAGGGTCGTTCCCGTTTCCGATACCCTCTTACCGGGGCCGTTTGCCACCTTCAAGGGGGACGCCCAGCAGATCATGGTCGATACCGGAGGAGGCAACCTGGCTCCCATCTACGATATCTATCCTCATACCGAAACGCCGATCTCCTTCCGGGGCATCAAGACCATGGCCCGCCTTTCCCTGGACCTGGGGGGAATGCTGGGAATGGAAGGCGCGGGTCCATTCCGATTTTTTGCGGAGGCCGCCATCCTGGGAATCCAGGATCAGCCGTTTTACTACGACAAAATCGCCGAACGCATGCCCGTGATGGTCGGAATGAACGTGCCCACCTTTGGATTGCTGGACCTTTTGGCCTTTCAGGTGGAGTGGTACGGGAACAATGCCCTTAATTCCATGGATCAATACTACGCGGCCGGGGTCCCAATCCCCGAGCGTAACGACTATTCCGGCACCCAGCTCAAGAAACTGGCCTGGGAAAACGACCCCTCCAATTATCATGACGACGACTGGAAGTGGGCCATCCAAGCCAAAAAAAGCCTGATCCCGGGGCTCAATGCTCATTTGGCGGTCGCCTCGGATCAGCTGCGCACGGTCAACATCCTCTTCCTCCCCTCCGCCAACCCGGTGCTGAACCATCCCTCCCACTGGTATTACCTCTTCAGGCTCGAGTGGGGATGGTAAATCCCAAATACCTCATGGCGCGCTCTTGGCCGGGTTCCGTACTCGCAGGTTTGCTTTGCCTGGCCCCGTCGCAAGGGATCTGCGAGGATTGGGAGCAGGGTCCCACTGGTATTTTTTCCTACTTGGACATCGGTCAAATCGTGAAGGGCACCTATCTAGATGCCCCTACGGAATACGATATCTTTTCCCGCATGGGAGCCTATCTCAAAAAGGATGCTACCTATAAGCACCGATTGCAGGTAAGCATCGAGTTGGGGGGGATGTTCTTCAATCCCTATCCCCCAATCCCCAATGCTCCCTGGACCTTCGGGTTCAGGCCCGCTCCAGGTCTCAACGAGGCGAGCGCCCTCTATCGATTCGGGGACACCCAATCTCCGAGTGCGGAATTCCAGGTGGGCTATTTCCCGGTCAAGTACAACCCCCAGGCCACTAACCTAGGTGAATACTTATTTCGTTCCAATGCCTATCCCAATATCCTGCGCTCGGGCGACTGGCACTTGATGAACTCGGCGAATTATCGCTCCGGCGGCTTGCGGTTCGGGACGCGGCATGCCGGCGGTGCCTTCCGCCAAGACTTCTTCCTTCTTCAGGAGGTGGATAATTACCCGACCTCGACCCTGTCCCCTGCCTACGTCGCTTCCTTGGACCTGGGCGGATGGATTCAACTGGGCGGTGGGGTTAGTTGGCAACATGGCATCGCCTTCAGGCCCAGTCTCGTCACCCCCAAGACCCCGCATAACCGCATCCTGCATTTCGACGACTTTCCCGAAGTTGCCGATCAGGAATTGGTCACGATAAGTCGAAGGCCCCCACCGAATCCTTCGGATACCATCCACTACGGCGTGGTCCTTCCCGGCCACCGGGCCGGGACCCCCTGGGACATCTCCGAAGTCGATCTTCTGGCCCTCCAGCAAGCGACGAATCCCTATAATTTGAAGGTCTATACCGACGTGGCCACCGGGGCCGATACGGTCCTGGACGCCACCGGCCACTATGCGGATTCATCGAATTACCGGGAGGTAGGAAACCGTTGGCCGCGCGACACCAGCTATACCTCCTTCCGCGGCTTGAAGTTCATGGCCAGGGCCTCGCTCGATTTCGGGATCCTGTCCGGCATGGTTCCGGGATCCTTTGTCCTGTATATGGAGGCGGCCTTGCTGGGTGCCCAGAATCAGGCCTATTATTACACCAAGGTGCTGGAAAGAATTCCTGTCATGGCCGGGCTTCGTTTGCCGACCTTTGGCGTATTGGATGGACTCTCTCTGGAGCTCGAATACTTCCCTTCCACGGCTAACCTTTCGAGCGCCCTATACATGAGAGGAGCGGGCTCGAATCCCGTGGATGGGGGGGGGCCCATCCCCAATGCGCCCGTGGACGGCAGGGAAACCAAGAGCTCCAGCGCCTTTGATGTGCCCGTGAGCGTCATATATTACGATTCGCCGGATGGCAACCACTCTGACGATATCAAATGGTCCGTGCTTGCGAAAAAGACGCTCTTTCCCGGTTTGATGGTCTATACGCAAATAGCCAGCGATCACATGCGCTTCCGGGATTTCCAACAGGAGCTCCTGGAATCCAAGACCTTTTTCCAAAGGCCCTCGGAGTGGTATTACTTATTTCGGGTCGAATACGGGATTTAATTTCTAATAAACACTAAATTCTCAAATTCCTGGAGCCCAATTTTGGCCCCTCGGCAAAAGCAGGATGCGGAGGCGAGTAGGGTTGTTTACATTCATTCAAAATGTAGAGTTTTTTTATTAAGACTCGGAGGTAAAAGTATCATGATTAGGACAATAGGGACTGTAGTTGCGACCGTGCTTGTGATGGTATTCACGGCCACGGCGGCGTTGAAAAAGATATTGGTGACCAATTTTTGCTACGACGCCTGGTGCCATCCGGAAGGCATGACCAAGGGTGTAGAGTTGCTCCAAACGCTGGGTAAGGCTAACGGCTTCGAGGTAAAGCTGATAACCAGCCACAACAGTCTGACCCCGGACCAGCTCACCGGTGTGGATGTGCTCGTGCTCCTCAACATGACCGATCCGGGCGGGGTGAGCCCCGCTTTCCAGACCGCGGCCCAAAAATTCGTGGAAGTGGACGGAAAGGGCATTTTCAGCATCCACTCCACCTTGGGAAACGGCGTGAAGACCTGGCAATGGCTGACCGATAAAAACATCCACGCCACCTATGTTCAGCATTCGGCGGTCCTACCCGCGAAAATGGTCATCGATCCCGAGGCCGACTTGGGCGCGGGCAAGCTTCATCCGGTTCTGAACGGCCTGAAGGATCTGAGCAATGTCAAGGACGGGGTGATCAGCGGCTGGACCGAGGAGTGGTTCAATTGGAACGAATACTTCCGCGGCAAGGCGAACGCGCGGATCCTCTTGAGCATGGATCTCAAATCCTACAACTGCGCATGCACTATCCGGGACGATCACCCGGCTCTGTGGGTCACCGATTCCGTGGGAAAAGGCCGCACCCTGTATTTTCTCGGAGGGCACGGAACTGAGGTCCATAGCACCGCTCGTGGCAAGGGCCTTGACCTGCTTTGGCTCAACAGCATGAAGTGGCTGGCAGGCGAGTTCGACCCGACGACCAGTATCGAAGCGGGCGACCGGCCCATCTTGACCCGTTTGGAAGGGCTGCGCATCGAAGGTTCCCACGTGGATCTGGCCGGGGCCGGGCGTCACACCGTCAAGGTCCATGATCTTTCGGGCCGGAAGGTGTTGACACTCACGGGCGAAGGAGCACAATCCTACGATTTGTCGTACTTGATCGCCCGGCAGGGAACCTATGTGGTGAAGGTCGCTGCTTCCGGGCGTAGCTTCGCCCCGCAAAAGGTTCATCTGCAAGGCTTCTGAGAGAGTCCGGAGTTTCAATCTGCATCGGGGTGCCGGGAGATCCCCGGCATGCCCCTGCCACACCACCGTACATGCGGGTCCGCATACGGCGGTTCGAAGAGATTAGGCTCGCGCCCAAGCGTCCGTTCTCGCTCCCCGCCGTCGGAGTTTCCACACTCCGAGAGACCCAACTCTTGTGCCGCGCCAAGAGCAACCCGATTTCCCCCTGGCTCATCCCATCCTCAAGGTGGAGCGACTTGACGACGAGCGTCTCCTCAAGTTCGGAGAGGCCACGGATGTGGCCCCTCGTCGCCGGAAAGGCGCCAAGGATGGGCTGCAATTCTAAGGAACCAGAAAAGACCAGCGGGAAAGTGGAGGGGGGTGGGTCAAACAACCTCTGGAAGTGGGACCCGGAAATCAGCGGTCAGGTGGGTCAGATTTCCGCAGCTGGGTGGGCCGGCTTTGGACCGCTAGCGACATCCACTCCCAGTAAACTCGCGCTAGAGCCACGCGCGAATTAGTATTCGAACTGCACACGGTAAACGCCGCTGCCTAATATGCCGGGCACGTCCAAGCGGTCGCCGTCAGCTGCCCGGCTGAAAGCCAGCTTTCCATGGAGATCGTATAGTCGTACCGCCTTGGCGCCGGCTGGAACGGTAACGAAGCGCTGGGCTCCAAACCCGAAGTTGAGGAGGCTACCGGCCTTTTGTCCGGCCATGGGAACCTTAGCCAGGGAAGTAACCGGCCCGGCGCAAGCAGGGCCGGTGTATTCCCAGCGTTTGATGGCGGTCTGGCCATCGGTGGAGTGAAAGGTCGCGGCGTATTCCAAAGTATAAAGTATGCCGTCCGGCCCAATTTTGACCTGCAGGGGCTTGATGAGACTCGTGGCCAGGGTTTCCCGTTTTTCCACGCGGATGCCATTGGCAGCCAAGGTGGCCACTTGGAGGATGCCCGAGTTCATGTCGGTGTGGAACCATTTGTCCATGAAGTGGGGTGGCAACTTTTTGGGCGAGGTTTGCCAGGTGTTCCAGCGATAGACGCTGCCCGCGATGGCGGCGCTCTGGCGGTAACCTATGGTGGCGCCGATGGCCGGGGGCAGCTTCTGCGATCCCGTGTTGTTCTTGGAGGTATTGACTGGGGCGGCCGGATCCTTGTTCAGGCGGAAGGAATAATGCGCATTGCCCACCGCGCCCACGAAGTAGGGCCAGCCGAAAAAGCCGGGCTTGTCCGTGATATTGAATTCCTCGGAATCGTAGCCGTTATCGGGACCGATGTCTCCCCAGGTGAGCAGGTTTTTGACCGTGTCCACCGAGATGGTATAGTTGCTGCGATTGCCCATGGCGTAGATCTCCGGACGGACCTTGGCCGTGTCCGCGCCCCACACCGACGCGTAGACTTCTTTCATGTTGCCTGAAGGGATGGAGTAAAGCTTGCCATCGGCGTCGGGAGCGTCGAGCGGATGGATGCGCAGAATCTTACCGCGCAGGTCGTTGGTGTTGGCCGCATGAGCCTGGTCATCGGCGACTTCCTGGGATTCGTCCACGTAACCGTTGGCCGCGGTAAGGTCAGGATTGCGGGTGTTGTTGCCTACCGAGAGCCAAAGGTCGCCCTTGGCGTCGAATTCCATCCCGCCGCCGGTGTGGCAGCAATAGGCGTTTTGATACGTCCAAGACAACACGTTCTGCTCCGAATTCAGGTCCAAGGTGGTTCCGGTTACCTTGAATCGTGAGAGCTTGCTCAATAATTGCGTGGGATGCTGGAAATACGCGTACAGCCAACCGGTGGTCTCGAAATTCCGGTCGAGGACCATCCCATCCAAGCCGAATTCGTTTTCTTCGTTCAAGGTAAGTTTGGCATGGAGATCGAAAACCGGTATTTTGCCCAACTTGACGATGTTTCCGTCCGGGAGCACCACGCTGATGGTCCCGTTGCGTTCCGCGAAGAAGACACGGCCATCCTTGGCAACCGAGAAGCGCACGGGTTCCTCCAGCCCAGCGACCTTGGCTTTGCTCACGAGGGTGACCCGGTTAAAGTTCGCCTGCCCCACATCGGAACATCCGCCATATTTAAACGACACTTGCGCCAAAGCCTGACCCACCCCTAAGGTCAAAAAGGCGGCCACAACGGACCAACATCCATTCTTCATGACAAGACCTTTCATACAGCTAGGATAATAGGCAGGTCCACTCTCTCCGAGGAATGTAGCTAAACTCAGTCCGGATCCAACTATACCTACCCTCAACTCCAAGTGTGCGCTTTGAATTTCTCAAAAAGGGGAAATTTGAGCGGCGGATTCCGGGTTGAAAAATTAAATTGTAAGATGAGGAAATTCCAACCAGGCGCCAACAAGCCTTTGCCACTGTTACTTTTGCATTCGAATCGGTTCATGCATTTTCATGTGATGGAGTAGGAAATGAAAATTCCGGGCCTTATCCGTGCTAAAATCCTGCTGGCAGCACTGTGCGGTCCAGTTTCCTTCGCTTTTCCGCAAGCCCTCCCCAGCAACATCGGGGTGCAAACCTTTTATGACGTGAATAAGGTCAACTTGAGAGCCGATATGGTAAAGGCCGTTTCCGTGGCCGAAGTTCCCGGCCTGCCTAAACACCTCTATGTTTTGGACCTCAAAGGCAAGCTGTGGGGAATATTCCCGGATACGACCGGATACGCCGGCATGCAATGGTTTAACTATACCGGAACGAATTACCGCAAGGCGCTCCTGGCGAATTTCTCCGCCGAGACGCATTACAGCGGGGAAGGGGAAGCGGGGGCCTACAGCATCTGCTTTCACCCGCAATATGCCCTGAACCATAAGTTTTACATCTTCTATTACAAGAACAATGCGGCATGGGCCGCGTCTCTGCCCATTCCCAATCC
>JBDSIO010000136.1:0-26158 GCA_039917895.1 Fibrobacteria bacterium
TGGCCATGACGAGCAGCTTGACCGGGCTGGCCGGCGATCCCGTTTTCCATTGGCGGTAGGCGTTCGCAAGAAATAGGACGGTGACCAATAGGGTCCCCGCGTCCCAGGCCCGACGCAGGATTTCGAAAGCCACGGGCGGGATCAGAAAGCCTCCCGAGCTGTAGAAGAGGGCTGCCAGGGAATCCTGCCGATCCGCCGAGTGGAGCATGGCCAAGCCGAACCAGGCGATGCACATGAGCCAATCGAGACGGGCGGTGGCGGGAGCGATGGAGCGGACCTTGGAATCGTAGATGCGCATGAAGCCGTTGACCTGCATGGCCCCATGCCAGAGTCCCCAGGCCACGGTGATGCATACCAGGGCGTTCAGGTTGAGGAAGGAATACGTCCCGCAGGCGAGGATGAGCAGCACCGGGACCAGGGTGAAGCTCAGCTTATTCCGGGCGAACAGGTCGCGGTCGGCATAGGCGCGGATGAACCCCGGCAGATGGTGTCCAAAGCCGCCGAGGCCGAGCACATACAGAGCCAGGGTCTGCGGGGGCACGTGGTCTTTCAGATAGAGGAAGACGGGAACGATGAGCAGCGGGGTCAGGGCGAAGAAAAGCGAGTCGCGCCCGGGTCCGAGGATCCAGCGATTCCTGGGTAAGGGTGCGGTGAGCGTCCTGGACATGATGGTTCCGCAAGTGATGGAGTCGCCATAAATTACAAAATGCCCGGGCAACGTCTTCCGCTACGGTATACATTAGTGGATGGACGCGTGCGGAACGCCGGAATCACCGGAAACATGGAAAGTCTCCAAATACTTAAAATACAGCCTGCCATTTTGCGGTTATGATATAAACTTCCTTCCCATGCATGACGTCTTAGTGGATTCCCTACTTTGACCCGGACACACTGAAGATCGAAGGGCCTTTGGATGAAGTGGTACCTTAACCGGGTTTTCCCCGCTCTGCCCTTGCTGGCGATCCTGGCCCACGCCGTGCCCATCGAAAAGCTCAAAGGCGAAGCCTTTTCCGACATCGGTCAAATCGTAAAGGGAATCGAGCCCGAAAGCAACAAGCCTGAGGACGGCGGTTATCTCAGTCGCACCGGAGTGTTCATAAGCGTGACCGATACCATCCAGCAGAAGCTGCGGATGTCGGTGGGAGTGGGAGGATTGTTCTGGCAACCTTTTCCCACCGCGGCGAACATGTTCTGGAAGAATTACATGCAGTTCGTCCCGACCATCACCGAAGCCTCCACGGAATTCCGTTTCTCCGAAGCCTTAAGTCTGGAAGGGGGATACTTTCCCTTCAAGTACAACCATCCGGCCATGAACCTGGGCGAATATCTGCTGCGGAGCGAATCCTATCCCACCAATCTGACCACGGGCGGCTGGACCTGGGTGGACAGCGCCTATATACGGGTCTTCGGGGCCCGGCTCAAGGCTTCGCATTTCGATGGCGCCTTCAGCCATGAGGCAGGCGTGTATTTCGAGCTTGAGAACGCGCCGCTGTACGACGTAACACCGGCCTATCTTTTCGCTTGGCGGCCGATCAAAGGCATCGAGCTGGGAGGGTCCGTAGCCCTGCGCCGCTGGTTTACCAATAACCTGCTGGTCAAGAACAGGAAGGCCGAGGTGGACCTCGCCAAGCAATACGTCGAGGTCGCCAATTTTCCGGAAGTCCAAAACCAGGGTATGGTCAACTATTCCTACGACAACGGCGGCGTCCGCGTCCAGGACTCGGCCAAAGCCGCCTGGAGGCCCGGCACGGATCCGGCCACCTTGTTCCAGGACAAGGCCGGGGTGCAGGTGAACTCGGTCCGGCTGACCCAGGAGGGCAGCGTCAAGGGGATGCGCAAGGGGATCCGGCAGTTCCTGAAGAATACGACCGCTTGCGATGCCAATGGGAAGAACTGCACACCCTATTTCAACGAGAACGGGTACCTCCTGGTCACGGACGATAACGGCGCTTTGGTTCCCATGGACTCCGTCGCGCCCCAGTTCACCAAATTCCAGGAAATCACGCGTCAAGCCGTCAACGTGGTGGCCCATGCCAATATCGGTTTCGGGGAGATGCTGGGCCTGGAGGAGCTCACCGGGCCCTTCGGCCTTTACGGAGAGGTGGCTATCCTTGGGGTGAAGAACCAACCCATCTTTTACGAGAACGTTTTCAACCGCATGCCCGTCATGGTAGGCGCCTACCTGCCCACCTTCGGCCTCTTCGACAAGCTGTCCGTCGAGGCGGAGTACCTCGGCAATCCATATCAGGAAAGCGTTTTGAGCCTGGGCGGAGCTTCCAACGGCCCCATCTACGGCGGCAACTTGCCCATCCCGGATTTCAAGAACAGCGATTATGTGAAGGCCATCATGCCCACCCCCTCCATCCACGGAGATGATTTGAAATGGAGCGTGCACGCCATCCGGACCTTGGTGCCGGGCCTGCAAGCGAAGGTGCAAATCGCGAATGATCATCTCCGGCTGCACAATTACGATGCCATGGCCGCGATCACCCCCATCACGGTCGAGAGAAACGCTTGGTATTACCTGTTCCACTTGCAATGGAACCTCTGATCGCACCGCGGGAGACTGCCTTGAACACGAAGGAATCCGGAATGAAGCATGCCACGGTAATGGTATATGGGGCCCTCATGGCCATGGCTATCGTCACGGGCCCCGCATTCGCCGAAAGGGCCGAGCCCGTAATCACCGATCGCAAGGTAGCCGTGACCGCCTTCGTCGATGCGGGCCAGGTCGCGAAGGGCACCCTCAAGGACGGGTCAGGGGAATCCCGTCCGCTTGAGTACACCTTCATGAATCGGAACGGCATTGCCCTCACCTATTCCGGAACCCTGAACCAGACCCTGCACATGAACATCGGGGTGGGCGGCTTGTTCTGGAAGCCGGTCCCGGAATCCGAGAATCCGAAGACAAAGCATATAGCGTTCGGCCCGGGTATTTCCGAAGCGTCGGCCCAATACGACTTTTCCGATCGCCTCAAGCTCAAGTTCGGCTTCTTTGGGTACAAGTACAATGCCGATGCGGTCAACCTGGGCGAATACCTGCTGCGCAGCGAGGCCTATCCCAACATCATCCATAGCGCCGGACCGGGTGGTTGGGTGTGGCTGAACAGCAATGAATACAAATCCATGGGCGTCCGGCTGTCCTGGGAGACCTTCGGGGGAGCCCTGCGCCAGGACCTGCTGCTCTTCAGCGAATTCAACGAGACGCCGATTTTCGATTTCTCCCCCACCTATGTCGCCACCCTCAAGGTGGGCAAGGCGCTGGAATTGGGCGGCGGGATTTCCCTGCACCGGTGGCTTCCTATCCACCCCTCCATCACCACCCCTACCACCGAAGACAACACCTATATCAAGTACAACGCCTTTCCGGCGGTGCAATGGCATGCTGACATGGTGGTTGAAAAGGCGAACGGGACCCTGGATACGGTCTTCGCCGCTTGGAACGCCGGTTCCACCTTCGATCGGAACGCCTATCTGGCGGCTCACCCTGAACTCAAGGCCGTGCGCGATGTCAAGGTCACCCAGCTGGGGACGACCGCCGGCGTCCGCGAAGGCCTTATCATCCGGAACAGGGAACTCAACAATTGCCTCGAGGCCTTCGAAGACCAATCCTGCGACCCGATCCTGAAGGAAGCGAATCAGCTCTACGTGTACGATGAGGCGGGCGAGAAGGTCAAGAACGCGGCCGGAGGCGACTCCACCCTGGCCATCCAGTCTGCAGAAGAGAAGCACCTCACCTTCAAGGGCGTCAAGGTGATGGGCCGGGCCTCCCTGGACTTGGGCAGTCTGTTCGGCATGGATATGAAGTCGGGGTCCTTCAAGCTTTTCGCCGAGGCAGCCGTGTTGGGAATCCAGAACCAGCCGATTTTCTACCAGAAAATCCAGGAACGGATCCCTATGATGGTGGGCGCCAATATACCCACCTTCGGTCTGCTCGACCTCCTCAGCTTACAGATGGAATATTTCAAGAACCCCTGGGAAGACAATAACCGGATGCAATTCGACAAGGCCTTGCCCCAGGCCGTCTTCCCCAATGACAATCCGGCCCTGTATCAGGCTCACCATGAGGACGATGTCAAATGGTCGATTGACCTCCAGAAATCCCTTTTCACCGGCCTCGATCTTTATCTCCAGGTCGCCAACGACCATTTCCGGTTCCAGGACGAGTTCGCCCAACCCTCCTATATCCCTGTGACGAACGACAAGCAGGACTGGTATTACCTGGTCCGCTTCCAGTGGAGCATGTGATTGGATCTTAGTTCCTTTACATAGGGGCCGACCTATCCTTACGGCCCCTCCTTCGCAAGGGCCGGACACTATTACCCGCACGGGCTTTCCGGCGCGGAATTCCTTGGTCCGGCGCCGAAATACGGGCCTTGCCGGGCCGTTTTCCGCCTTATATTAGACCTAACTTTTGATTAGACCTAACTTTTGGGAGCTTCCTAGAACTGGAGAAACACGATGAAATCTGTATCCTTACGCTCAGCCCTCCTTTCCGCCACCTTACTCGCATCGTTCGCCCTGTCGGTACAAGCCCAGACCGAACCCTTGGCCAAACGGCGCGTCGAAACCATCGGCGGGAAGTCCTATCAGTTGACCTCGAAGCTGAAATCGATCCTGGTATCCAGCTTCTTCTTCAACTTCAACCATAAGGATGGCATTCCCAACATGACTGAGACCCTGCAGCGCATCGGCGCTGCGGAAGGGTGGAAGGTCGACATAGTCGCTTCCTCCGGAGATGTCACGGCCACCAAGCTTAAGGACTATCAGGTTTTCTTCGGCAACTACATCTCCAGCTGGGCCACCTCCGGCAGCTGGTCGGCCGCCTCGCGCACGGCCATGCAGGACTTCGTGGAAAAAGACGGTAAGGGCATGTTCGTCATGCACGGCTCGGGAGATTCCAAAGCTGGCGGTCCCTGGTCCTGGTTCTACAGCACGGCCCATCCGGTGATCTACACCGGGGAGCTCTATCCCTGGGTGCCGGCCCCCGTTGTAATTCCCGATAACGCCAAGACCCATCCCATCATGGAAGGGGTCGCCATGGCGAGCAATTCCTGGTCGGGCGAATGGCACAAGTTCTCCAAGCTGATCACGAATATTCCCGGCATCAAAGCCCAGGTCCTGTTCTCCATGGACGGGAAGAATTGCGCCGGTTGCGGCAAAGGCTCGACTTCCACCTTCATCGGTTATGACGTGGACGGCGGCTATCCCGCCAGCTGGACCTTCCCTGCCGGCAAGGGCAATATCGGCTATTTCATGGAAGGCCATGACAAGGCCACCATGACCACCATGGGCCAGGCGAACTGGGACAAGTTCTTCAGGAATTTCATGTATCACATGGCCGGATATGACACCGTCCTCGCTGGCACCTCCCTCATCAAGTCACCCGAGAAGTTGTCGTTGGACGCTTCCGGCGTATCTTTCCATTCCATGGACGAGCCGGGTGTCTACATCAACAAGCCGGGGTCGTATAGCGTGTCCCTGTTCGACGTTTC
This sequence comes from Fibrobacteria bacterium, assembly GCA_039917895.1. GTDB lineage: Bacteria > Fibrobacterota > Fibrobacteria > UBA11236 > UBA11236 > Chersky-265. The sequence continues at coordinate 5,496 of JBDSIO010000136.1, forward strand.
TGGGCATGTGATCAAGCAGGTCCGCGGCAACGTCACCCCGGTCGACTACGATTTCGAATCCGAGCTGAAGAACGTCCGCAAGGGCATTTACGTCATGCGGGTCGTGGTTCCCGGCGGCGCCAAGTCCAAGCGGTTCCTGGTGAATTGAACCGGCGAGCGCAATCTCCTATTTGCGGATCGCCATCCGCTTTAAGGACAATGGCCGACCCAAAGCGTCCCAAAGGATCGCCGTTAATCCGCGGGGCGGAAGGGGGGCGTGGGGGCGGAGGCCGACCGGGCAGGGTTCGGCATTCAATTGGGGGCGGACCGAGGTGAGGGTGGAATTCCAATCGGATTTGGGATTTGTCTGGCTGATGGCGACTACCCCGTCCGCGATGCGCGCATTGAGATTGGAAACGTTGTCCCAGGTTGCATCATGGTACGTGGAACTGCCGGCCACGCCATACCCGTCATCGGCGATAATTGGTTTGTTCGTCACGTCATGAATGCTCTTCCAGGTCATGGCATTCCCCGCCCTGATGCGGGAATTGTTTGCATCGGTCTCGCCCCCTGAGGTATTGATATAGGTGAAGTCGTCCATCTTGAAGGCCGCGTACCATTTAGCGGCATCCGGAATCCACGGGGAGATGTCCAGAGAGAAGACCGCGTTGGGAAGGCTCTCCCTCACTTTCGCGACGATGTCCTTCATCATGTTTCCGGCTTCAGGGTAGGAAAGCGGTCCGCCTTCCTGTTTGGTCTCCCCGGCGTATTGGTAATAATCCGGTTCCATCATCCAGACGATGGGTTCCGTGGTGCCCCAGGCTTTGGCGGTTTCGGAAGCGTATTTTGCGTATTGGGCCAGGATCCTGTCCTTTTTCTGCCGAATAAAATTCGCGCCCTTTTGGCAGAGGTTGGGCGAACCGACATTGCAATCCTGCAAACCCAAATCCCTGCGGGCGGTGAAGGCGATGATATAGCTGTAGTAAACCGGGGTCTTGCCCGCGAGCTTACCTCCCGGCTTGCACGCTTTGAGCATATCGCCGATCCAATAGGCGTTCCAATTTTCATCCCCGCCCGCCCAGATGGTCACGAAATCCATCGAGGCCGGGTAATTCACATTGAGTCCGTTCCAGCCCGCGCCGAAGCTGAATGCGCAGGGAGTTAGCGCTGCCGTGGCCGGGTTGGACAAGGCAATGCCCACCGCGAAGAGACCGGCCATGCTGCGGGAAAAAGTGGGCCTGGCTCTCATGATTCTCCTGCTGGAAACCGAGTGGGATGGAACTGTTAGTAGCATAACCCTTCCATCGAGTATCGGGAACCCAGGACTAGGGCTATTTCAATTTTTTCAAACGGTTTGATAAAACAAACGGTTTGAGAAAACGGGAGGGATCCCGCGACTTGAAGGTTAGTGGTCAAAGGGAAGGCGAGGGTGCGGATCGCCCGAACCGCCTACTGGAAGCCGAAGCGGTCGGCCGAGGGGGTCGATAGGTTCGCAAGCGGTGAGATTGAGCGGATTGCAGAGATTCCGCCGAAGCCCGGGACACGATCCGGGTTCGGCGGCATTCAGGAAGTTCCTTACTTCAACCTTTCTTCATCCTTACTGCAAAAGGGCGCGGAAATAAAGGCCGGCGGATTTGGCAGAAGCTCCCGGAACCTTCAAGGATACGTCCATGGCCTGGGGACCGAAGGCGGCGCGTCCGACCTTCCGTCCCCTTGCGTCCATAGCTTCGATCACGCCGGTCTTGCCGAAAAATGCGGCTGGTACTTGTACAAAAGCGACGTCTCCGGAAATTCGTGCGCGCAACCCACTATTCCGCTGGGACTTACCGTTCCGATCGGAGATCCCGGCCGGATCCACATAAGGGGTATAGACCCAATTGACAATCTCAATATCATCCAGGTACAGGGCGTTGTCCGCCTGGGTAGGGTTATTATCCTTACTGATGCTGAAGCCTACGGAATTGGCCTTGGCGGCAACGAACGGTACGGGAGTCACATAGGTAGGCAGCTTGAATTCCGGGGATGCCTTGAGTTCGATGGAGTATTTTTTCCATGTCGTATCGATGACGAATTTCTGGGAGTAGCTCGCGCGGGCTGCCACCGAATCACGCATGCCGATCGATACATCCACGGTCAAAGCGAAATCGCCTTTGGCCCAGAAGGTAACGTGGGTGGCTCCGGTCAAATCGAGGGGATCATATTCCGAAGAGAACCCCTGGGCGAGCCCGACATGCGGTTCATAAGTGCATGTTCCTCCACATCCCAGTTTCACCGTGCCCAGCTGGTAACCCAATTTAAAGGCCCAAAGGGATGAATCGCGGCGTCCCGGGACCCATTGCATGGAATCCGGGTCTTCATGGGTGGCGAAGGTTGTCAGACGTGAATTTCCGGGTGTGATGCTGTCGAGGGCGAATTCGCCATTGTCGGCATAAGACCCCCCGTAATTGCTCAGGGTGGATTGCACTTGCTGGCTTTCGAAATCGACAATTGGGAAAATCGGGATGGAAGTCTGTGACAGGGCCGGGGATTGGGCTAGAAGGCAGATGGCGGAAAACGCCAGGGATTGGAGGATCTTGAAACTACTCATGCATAAACCTCATTGTTTAGAATTCGAAACTGGATTTATGAAGCCCAGGTGTCCAGTAAAATCACCCCAAATGTAAAAAATAACCCCGTGCACGTGGCCTGAGCCGAACAATGGCGATGCTTCGTTAAGTTTCTCCAACGCTATAAAACTTATCGCCGATCCTTCCCAAACATCTCAATCCGGCAAATCCCATTCTCCATGGCAACGTACTCCATCCGCGTCAGCCACTCGCCTGTATTCACGTAGATGCCCTCCGGGAATTCCTTCACGAAGGCCGCATGGGTATGTCCGTGCATGAGTATGTCCTGACGCTTGTCTGCCAGGATCGCCCTGCCGGCGGCTTCGTACTGATCCATGTTCCGGGGCCGATTCCGGTGCTGGTCGCGAGAAGTCTTGCTGGCGTAGCGGGCCAGGCCCATGCCGAAATCCGGATGCAACAGGCCGAAAAGCCAATTGGAAAGGCGGTGCCGGAACATGCGTTTCATGATTCGGTATTTCCAATCCGACGCCGCCAGTCCGTCCCCGTGCAAGAGCAGAAGGCGTTTGCCCTGGAGATCGATGCGTATCTCGTCGGCGTGCACGCGCAAACCCATCTGGTCGCGGAAAAAGGATCCCAGGTTGAAGTCGTGGTTACCGCTCAGGTAATGCACCTCCACGCCCTTGCGGGCCAGCTCTTCCAGCCCGGCCAAGATGCGGAAATGATCCTTGGGAACGAAGCTCCGGTACTCCATCCAGAATTCGAAGAGGTCGCCCAGGATGAAGAGGTGGGTGGCCGAGGCCGCCTTGCCGCGGAGGAAGCGTAACACCAAGGTTTCCCTGTCGGGATCGAGTCCCCTGTATCTGGCGCCCAGATGCAGATCGGAAATGAAATAAGCGATGGGTCCCTGGGGTTTTTTAGTCGTTGTCATCCGATGTTGCCGATAGGTCAATTTAGATAAGTCAATCGAGAGTCCGGGGTGAGAAGGCCCGGGAAGCCGTAATCTGCCGCTTTCAAAATCGCAGGGGGTTGCTATCTTGGTTCCTCAAGGCCATGCGAATCCAACCGACTCCCCATAAGCTTCACCTGTTCTTCTGTACCAACACGCGGGAGAACGGGGAGAAATCGTGCGGGGACACGCCGGACACGGACATCCTGGCCGATGGACTCAAGAAACGGTTCAAGAAGGACAAGCTCCCGGTCCGCATCACCCGGACCGCGTGCCTGGGCCCTTGCGCCCAGGGACCCAACATCATGTGCTATCCTGAGCAGGCATGGTTCCAGGACGTCCATGTGGAGGACATGGACGCCATCGAAGCCCGAGTCAAAAGCATCCTGGCCTCAGGCAGGGTCGTGGATGAGTGAGGCGGTCCGGGAAAAGAAACCTGGAAGCGAAGGCGGGAAGCCTTCTCCACGATCTATTTCCGCGTTATTTTTTGGTGCTTTTTTCTGCGGGCGGATTGGAGCCGGGGGCCTTGGCTGCCTTGGTATGAGCCGCGGTCGCTGCGTTAGTATGGGCCGCCGTGGTATTGGCGGGAACGGAATGCGTTGACATCAGTACCGCCTCGGCCTTGATCATTTCCGGGGTCTTTTCCGCATCGAAGGTCTTGTAGCGTATGTACTCCCCTCTCTCATTCACCAAGAACAGCAAGGGAATCGAACCGGTGCCATAGTTCATGCCGAACTGTTGCTGATCCTGGAAAACCGGCATATGGACCTTATAGTCCCGAATGAAGCCGCGCACATCGTCTTCGGTGTTGAATTTTACCGAGATGGCGATGGAGGTGAAGCCCTTGGCCGTGAGTTCGTCCGCCAGCTTCTGAACATACGGGATCGCATGCTGGCAATGCGGGCATTGCGCGGAAAAGTAGAAGATCATGAGCTTGCGATTGGAGAAGTGCGACAGCTTCATGTCGGGATCCGAGATGGCTTTCGGCGTCAAGCTGAAATCGATGTGCGCGAGTTTACCATCCTTGCCGATTTCGAACGTGGGTGCGGGTTCGGGAGCCTCGGGTCCCTGGGCGGGGCCGGCGGGCGCTGCCGCCGTTGCGATATTCAAGGCAAGGCCGAAGACGGCGCTGGTGAGCAGGATTCTGGTATTCCGCATGGTCGTTAATTCCTCCCTGATTCGATCCAGACCCAAGATACAATGGTCCAAACGCGGTGGAAAGACCTAAGGCCTGGCTAAGTCCCGGCCGTCCACCTTATCGGTCAGGGATTGCCCTTTGCGTCATGGGCCAGGCGAGCCTTTTCGACTTCGGACTGAAACTCCCCGAAGGCAGGGGTGGAGCACCAGGCACGGATTTCGACAGCCTTGAAGATACGGGCGAATTCCGGGCCTACGTCCCAGTCCCAGGCTTCGCTGGCGGGCTCTCCCCGGCGGCCGACGCGGAGGCAGAAAGAGTGGAGCAGATGGCGCGGAGCTCCTAGTTCCGAAAGATCGGCCGCATCGAGATCGCCGTTCAATTGTTTCAGGTAGGCCTTGCCGGCGAATGAATAGATCTTGTCGCCCAAGATCGGGCAGCCCAGTTCGGCGAGATGGGAGCGCAATTGATGTTTGCGGCCGGTGATGGGGGAGAGGGCCAGCAGGGCCAAGCCTTCGCGGAAAGCCACCGTCCGGTAAAGCGTAACCGCGGGTTTCCCGTCGGCGAGGGGATGCATCCGGCAGCGGATGGGAGAGTCAGGCCTTTCCCCGAGGGCCAGTTCGATCCGGCCCGCCCCCGCAGGCGGTGCGCCACGCACCACGGCGGCGTAGAATTTCCGCCACGTTGAATCAGCGGAAGAGGGGGCGTAAGCGCGGAAAGCGTCCGCCCCGCGGGCGAATGCCACCAGGCCGCTGGTCTCGCGATCCAGGCGGTTGAGAGGAGCCCAGTCTCCGTCGCCAAGGTTCTCCTTCACCAGATTGGCCAGGGTCTGGAAGAAGATTTTTCCGGTGCGGTGGACAGGCATGCCCGCGGGTTTATGAACGAAGGCCAGGTCTGCCCCTCGTTCCAGAATGCGGTAATCCAAGGGAACTTCCGGTTCCTCGTAGTCGACCACGGCGAACCGCAGGCCCATGCCTTCGCGCAGGGGTTCGCCGCCCTGGGCCACGGATCCGTCCAACTCCAAGCGGCCAAGGGCCAACAATTCCGACCATGCTGTCCGGCCATGGTAGGTAAAGCGGCGGACCAGGTAATCGAGCAGGTTGTCGCGGCCGGGATTTCGGACGACGGCGGTGAAGGAGGAATTGATCTTGGGCAAGGTCGCTCCGGAGGCAAATAAAAAAGACGGCCCCGAAGAACCGTCCTTTTTCGCTTTGATCGTCTGTCTGTCACACGGCGGGTTTCCGGATATGGGTCCGGACCCGGTTATTTCGAGGCCAACTGGGCGGCTTCGGCCTTGACCAGGGCCGGAGTCTGATCGACATCGAAGGTTTTGTAACGGATGTACTCACCCTTTTCGTTGACTACCACCAGCAAGGGAATGGAGCCCGTTCCATAGTTCTCACCGAACGTCCGGTCTTCGTCATAAAAAACGGGCAGGTGGACTTTATAGTCGCGGATGAAGCTGCGGATGTCGTCTTCGGTGTTGTATTTGATGGCGATGGCGATGGCGGTGAAGCCCTTGGCGGTCAATTCATCCGACAATTTCTGCACGAAGGGGAAGGCATGTTGGCAATGGGGGCATTTGGCTGAGAAATAGAATACCATGAGTTTGCGGTTGGCGAAATGGGAGAACTTCATGTTCGCGTCGGAGATGGCCTTGGGGTTCAGGCCGAAATCGATATGGGCCCGTTTTCCCTTTACTTTGGCATCTAGTTCCCAGGTCGGAGGCGATTCCGGGGCGGCGGGACCCTGCACCGGGCCGCGCAGAGGTTGGGCGGTTGATAGGTTGAGCGCGAACCCTATCATTATGGAAGTCGACAGGAAAACCTTGTTGTGCCGCATGGGACTTTCATCTCCTCAAAGTGACCGGAACGAAATCCGACCTTATCAAAATACAAGGCTGCCGCATAGCCCGACAAGCGAACCGGCAAAATATAAAAAACGCCTCAACGGACCGGTTTTTTGCCTAGCCTCCCACCCCAGGCAAATGGATATGTGGGGGGTCTTTCAATATTGTATTATTAAGATGTGAAAATAACGGGAATTTCCGACTTCCACACCACCTTTCGCCTGCACTGACCTGGACATTCCCTTGGATTTCGGCCCCAATCATGGCGAGTTGACCCCCGAGGTCTACAAGCTCAAGCAACAAAATGTTCAGCTCCAACACCTCCTGAAATACAAGGACGATGTGGAGATCCCCGGTCTGAAGCGTCAGATGGGCCACTACCAGCACGAACTGCAAACCACCAAGGCGCAGCTCAACGAGACGATCAAACAAGAGGATTTCATCGACCGGCAGTCCGGCATCATCCACATCGATCGCGACATGCGGGTGGTGAAAATCAACGGCTACGCCTTGGAGATCCTCGGCACTTTGCATACCCAGGCGATCGGCCGGCCCATCAAGGAAGTGGGTATCCATTCCCAATCGGGCCGGCCCATCTTCGGCGACATCGACTACTACCTGGAGCCGGAAGGTAAGGAGAGCGAGTGGGAAAAGGAAATCCCCATGCCCAACGGGGAGAAGCGCTACTATCACTTCCGCAGCGCTCTCATCAACGGCACGCGCCTGGTGAGCATCAGCGAGGTCACGGATCTGCGCCTGTCGGAGAGCCGCGTCAAGGCCATAATCGGATCTTCCAAGGACGGCATCGCCTTGGTGGACGAGGGTTTCGTCATCCGTTCCACCAACGCCCGTTTCGGTAAGCTCTTCGGCCTCAATTGGCGCCAGTTCGCCGGCATGCAGATCGACATCGCCGCGGAGCTGCTGCAATACCATTTCACCGAGGCCCATGAGTTCATGGCCTTCTACGGCGCCATCCAGAAGGAACCGCAGCTCCACGCGGAACAGATCTTCGAGATGGTGCTGCCGCATTCGGCAACCTACCAGATCTACACCCGTCCCATCGTCGATGAGCAGAGCCGGCTCATCGGCCGCGTATGGTTCGTCACTGACGTCTCCCAGTTCAAGGAGATGGAGAAAAAGCTTGTAGCCAATGCCGCCGATTTGGAAGTCAAAGTCAAGGAGCGGACGGAAGAGCTCTACGTGCAGAATCAGGAACTGGTGCGCGTGCGCCAGGAGACCGAGATGGAGCTGGACATGGCCAAGCAAGTCCAGCAAGGCATGCTTCCCAAGACGCTTCCGCGGCTGGAAGGTTATGAGGTGGCTGCCGCATACGCGCCCACGGGAAAGGTCAGCGGCGACTTCTACGATTTCATCCCGCTCGATGGAGGCCGCATCTTCATGCTCATGACCGACGTATCGGGCCATGGCGTGCCGGCGGCCCTGGTGACGGCCATGGCCAAGATGGCCTTCGACCGCCACGTCAAGTCCGGGCTCTCGGTGGCGCAGATATTGACCAATGTGAACGTGGATCTTTGCGCAGCCATCAATACCGATCATTACCTGACGGCATTCGCCGGCATCCTTGACCTGGGGACCGGCCGCCTCAGCTATAGCCGCGTCTGCCATCCTTATCCCGTGATCTACCGTCATGCCACCAGGACTCTCGAGCACTTGCAGATGCGGGGAGGGTTCTTCCTCGGCATGTTCGAGGACAACAGTTATACCGAACAGGAAACCTTCCTGAATCCCGGCGATCTCCTTTTCGTCTACACCGACGGCATCAACGAAAGCTTCAATAACAAGGACGAACTGTACGGGCGCAAACGCCTTGATGCCGTGATCGAGAAATTCTCGCCGATGGGCTCTTCCGAGACCATCGCCCAAGCGCAAATGGACAAGGAGCGGTTCTCCGAAGGCCGGGCGAGTCTGGACGATATCTCCATTTTCGCCATTAAACGCCGCGAGCCGATATGAAGCCTGTAATTCCCTGGCGGGGAGCTCCGGAATGCCAGGCCCCGCATACATACAATTCTGAACCCTCTTGGAGGATACTGTCGTGAAAGTTCTCGTGGTCGGCGGCGCCGGATATATCGGTTCACATGTGGTCAAGGCGCTTCTGCGCGATGGCGCGGAAGTCACCGTTTTCGACAATCTGTCCACGGGGCTGCGTGGCAACCTCCGTCCCGGGGCCGCCTTCCGCCATGGAGACATCCTGGACATGCGAGCCCTCGATGAAGTCTGCGCAGGAATCGGCTTCGACGGCGTCATCCACCTGGCGGCGCTGAAGGCCGCGGGTGAATCGATGACGGTTCCGGAGCGCTACTCCCTTCAGAACATAACCGGCACGCTCAACCTCCTGAACGCGGTCGCAAAGCACGGGATCAGGCACTTCGTCTTCTCCTCGACCGCGGCCGTATACGGCGATCCGCATTATCAGCCCATGGACGAAAAACACCCGACCTTGCCGGTCAACTATTACGGCCACACCAAGCTGGCCATCGAAGGTTTCCTCGATTGGTACGGCCGTCTCAAGGGAGTGAAGTACGCGGCCCTGAGGTATTTCAACGCCGCCGGTTACGACGTCGACGGCGAGTTGTGCGGCCTGGAACAGAATCCCGCCAACCTGGTGCCGGTCATCATGGAAGTGGCCATGGGTTGGCGCAAGCAGATCCAAATCTTCGGAGACGACTATCCCACTCCCGATGGGACCGGGGTGCGCGACTATATCCACGTCAGCGATTTGGCCCGGGCCCATACCATGGCCTTGGCGAAGCTCATGGGCGGCACCCAGAAGCTCGTGGTGAACCTCGGGACCGGCTCGGGCATCTCCGTCATGGAGATGGTCAAAAAGACCATGGACATCAGCGACCGGCCGGTTAAGTACGAAATCGTCGGACGCCGGCCCGGCGACCCTCCGACGGTGGTCGCCTCCGCGGACCTGGCCAAAGCGCTGCTCGGTTGGGAAGCCAAACACAGCGATGCGGATACCTTGCTTCGCACGACGTGGAAGGCATATCAGGCGAATTCGGTTATGAAGCGGAATTGACCGAAGCGACGAACACGGTTTCCAAGTGGAAACCACTCCGAATCCAGGCTCCAAACCAAGCGCCAACGGGGCTCCACGTCTATTGCCAACTATATTAATCCTTTGGGCAATGGCTCCAGGAGGATTCAAGTCATGATCGAAAGGGAATTCCCCTCCACCTTGGGTGGATTGAAACGTGCGGGTTACCGCAGCAAATCCGTCAAGGAAGAGCTGCGCGGCAATCTGTTGGCGCGCATCCGCGGGGGCGGGCCGCTCATGCCTGGGGTGATCGGCTACGACGAGACGGTCCTCAAGCAATTGACCCATGCCATCCTGTCCAAGCACGACGTCCTGCTGCTCGGATTGCGCGGCCAGGGCAAGACGCGCATCCTGCGCAAGCTGGCGGGGTTCCTCGACGAACGCATCCCCATCGTGGCGGGCAGCGAAGTGAACGACGATCCGCTCGCGCCAATCTCCCGGTATGCGCAGGACCTCATCGCCGAGCAAGGCGACGACACCCTAATCGAGTGGATCGGACGGGAACGCCGCTATGGCGAAAAGCTGGCCACGCCGGACGTCTCCATGGCCGATCTGATCGGCGACATCGATCCTGTCAAGGCGTTCCACCAGAAAATAGGTTACGGCCACGAAGGCGCCATCCAGTTCGGCATCATTCCGCGCACAAACCGCGGCATCTTCGTCATCAACGAACTGCCCGATCTGCAAGCCCGCATCCAAGTGGGCCTTCTCAACATCATGGAAGAACGCGACATCCAGATCCGCAGCTTCCGCGTGCGCATTCCGTTGGACATCCTGATGGCCTTCTCGGCCAACCCCGAGGATTACACCAACCGCGGCAACATTATCACCCCGCTCAAGGATCGCATCGATTCGCAGATCATCACGCATTATCCCAAAAACGCGGAAGCGGCGATGGAGATCACACGTCAGGAAGCCTGGCTGGATCGCGCCTCTACCGTCAAGGCGTTGATCCCGGATCCGGTGCGTTTGATCGTGGAGCAAATCGCCTTCGAGGCGCGCGAGGACAAGGATTACGTGGACCAGAAATCGGGCGTTTCGGCGCGGCTTCCCATAGCGGCTTTGGAACTGCTGGCCAGCGCGGTGGAATTGCGCGGCGCCCTAACCGGCGAGGCCACGCCCCGCGCGCGCCTCTCGGACCTGGAAAGCGTGGTCCCGGCCATCACCGGCAAATTGGAGCTGGTCTACGCCGGCGAGCAGGAAGGCCCCGCCAACATCGCGCGGGCCATGGTCGGCAAGGCCGTCCGCAGCGTGTTCCATAAGCACTTTCAGGATCCCTACAACAAGAAGGAGAAGGAGCCGGAGAAGAACCCGTATTATCCTCTGGTCTCCTGGTTCGAAAAGGGGAACACATTGACCCTCGGGGATCGGATGCCGGATTCTCAATATCGCAAGGCCCTGGAGTCGGTTCCGGAAATCCGCAAAGTCATGTTCCAGGGCGCACTCGACGCCAAATCCCTGGAGCAGGACACGGAGAACGAAGCCTTGTGGCTGGAGCTGTTGATTGAAGGCCTGCACCTGCATTCGCGCCTGAGCAAGGAAAACCTGACCGAAGGTTTTGTCTACCGCGACATGATGTCGGATATCCTTAAGGGCTAAAGAAGGGCTGAAGCAGGGCTGAAGATGGAAATCCGCTATGGCATGCCACTCCCCGAGTCCGAAGGCGGCGAAGGCGAAGACAAGATCGATCTGACTGATCTGTTTTCGCAATTGTTCCTGCGGAGCAACGGGGACGTGAGCCAGGCGTTGGAATGGCTGCGCCGCATCGCCCAACGCCAGGGCTGGCTGGATCGCGGCCGCACCTTGGAGGACATGCTCGATGAACTGGAGCAGAAGGGCGTGCTCAAGCGGGACAAGGGGGATTTCACCATCACTCCTGCGGGCGACAAGGCCGTGCGCGAGTCCGTGTTCGAGCGCGTCTTCAAAGGGATGGGCAAGGGCCTGAAGGGCAACCACAATACAGGCAAACTGGGGCGCGGCGGCGAACGCCAGGCGGAGACGCGGCCTTTCAATTTCGGCGACGACCTGGCCGATCTGGATTTCAACGCGACCCTGCGCAACAGCCTGCATCGCGGCGGCAAGGACGTGGCCGAAACCGGAGCCGACGTTTGGCAGGGCTTGCCCGAGGAGGGTCTTTCGGAAGAGGACTTCGAGGTGCATGAGCGGGAGCAGCTCGCCAGTTGTTCCACCGTCCTCATGCTCGACATCAGCCACAGCATGATCTTGTACGGCGAAGACCGCATCACCCCGGCCAAAATGGTGGCCATGTCCCTGGTCGAATTCGTAAAGCGCCACTATCCGCGCGACACCTTGGATGTCATCACCTTCGGGGACGAGGCCAAGGAGATACCCGCGGATCGCATCGCACACGTGTCCGTCGGTCCCTTCCACACCAACACCTGCGACGGTCTCCGCCTGGCGCAGACCCTGCTGCGGAAGCGCAAAAACACCAACAAGCAGATATTCATGGTGACGGATGGGAAACCTTCCGCCGTATTCGATCGCGGCCGCCTGTACCGGAATTCGTTCGGGCTCGATCCGTTGGTATTGCAGAAGACATTCGCGGAGGGGCGGGCGTGCAGGAAGAACAAAATCCGCGTCTGCACTTTCATGGTGGCGCAGGATCCCTATCTGATCGAATTCGTGGAGGAGTTCAGCAAAGTGTGCGCAGGCAAAGCGTTCTACACGGGTCTGGACGGATTGGGGGAATTCGTGTTCGCGGACTATGCCGCGCATCGTCGGGGGAAAATGCGCTGATTTTGGCGACTGCGGAGTTGGCCCCCCGTGCGGGCGCGTCCGGGGGCTTAGACGGCTTGGCTGGTTGGTTCTGTGGTTTGCTGCGTGGTCGCCTCGCCGGGACATCAACGGATACATTGGGTTTTCTGCTTAGCGCCGCGCAAACGTAGACGCGCCTACCGATCCCTCCAAAGAGCGCGGCACTGCGCGATGTCCCGTCGCATTGCTGCCTGCGCCGATGCGCCCACGGACGCGCCCGCACGGGGGGCCGGCGACGAAGGCGTCCTAAAGGCGCACTTTACCCTTCTCTACACGCCGAAGTCGAATACACTGCTTTCGTGGGGTTAGGCGGTCTGGACTTCGCTGGTCGGAGAGGCTTTTGCTTTAGGGAACGGGTCGGTTGGCCGTGTGGACGGGGCGGGAGTCATGTGGGGTGGGGCTTGTCGATCAGGGTTCGTCGATGGCACGGCGCTGCGCTGGTGCCGGGATCAAGCTGAGCCGTGGATGGCCAGCGAGTCGCCGCCTTGTTCTTTGACCGAGTACATGGCCTCGTCGGCGCGTTGAATGAACTCCTTGACGGCCTGGGGCACTTCCTTGTTCTCGTCGGCGGGGAGGAATTGGGCGATGCCGATGGACAATGAGGTGGGTTCGACGCGGAGCTTGCGGAAGGCGGACAGGATGCGGTCGCAGATAACGCGCGCGCCTTCGGCCTTGGTGTCGGGCAGGAGCAGGACGAATTCGTCGCCGCCGTAGCGATAGGCGGAATCCAGCTCCTGGCGGATTTCGTTCAGGAACACGTTGCCCAGCATCACCAGCAGGTGATCGCCGGCCTGATGCCCTTTGGTATCGTTATAGATTTTGAACTTGTCCACGTCGATGAGGGCGATGGATACGGGGCGGTTGGGAAAGCGCTTCTGGGCGCGGATCATGCGGCCGAGTTCGGCGTTCAGATGCCGCACGTTGTAAAGGCCGGTGAGGCTGTCGGTGATGACCTGGCGCAGCAGCTGTTCATTCTTTTCCTGCAACTGGCTTTCCAGCTGTTTGCGCTTGGAAATGTTGCTGCAGTTGAACACTTCGCCGATGACTTCCTTATCGCGATTGAGCATGCGGGTCACGCTCAGGGAAATCCAGATGTCCTCGCCGGAATCGGCCTGCTTGATGAGGAGCTCCGGGGCATCGGCGGAACCGTGTTCTTCCACCCGGGCCAGCAAGGCGGAAATCTCAGCGGGGCTCGCGAACAAGGCATGCACTTCCTTGCCCAACACGTCGGTTTGGGACATGGCGAAGGCGCGTTCGGAACCGCGGTTGAATTTGAGGATGCGGTGCTCCCCGTCGGTCGTGAAGATGATGTTGCCGGAGTTGGTGATGACCGATTCGAAATACCAGGCTTTGGCTTCGAGGCGCTTTTGCTTGAGCGTGTAGACCTGGAGATCTTCGAGATAGGTGCCGGCGGTCTTATGCAGCCAGATCGCAAGCCCGGCCATTCCGGCTCCGACGACATATCCGAACCCGGGATGGAAACGAATGGCGAGCCAGGTCCCGGCGAGGGAGATGACGACGGCAAGGATATAAGCGAAGGTGGTTTGCCACCCCCGTTTGCCAATCAACATAGTGTAAGGTGATTTTACCTTTCCCCGCCCGCTTATTCAACTCCGGCGTTCCGGAACGGTCCCGAATCGCGCGACAAGGATGCGGCTTCCCAGAGAGCGGTCCCGAAGCGGGAGAATCGGGATGAAAGGTGGCTGTGCAAATCCTTTAATGGCAATCCATTGATGGCAATCCGGTAAGCTTCCCATACGAGGCTCGCCTGGGACTCTTCGGACCAAACCCTGTCCGCCGCTTCCAAGGCGGTAAGGTTTCCGGCCGAGGAAGGATTGGCCAGGCATTCGGCCAGCCGGTGGTTCAGGGCTCCAAGCGGGCCATCCGGGTTCGGAAAGGGTTTGAGGCGGGATGCGCCGGTTTGCTCCGCCCGGCTTTCGAGGACGCGCGCCAGGCGCATTGCCTGCTCCAGCGAGGGATGGGGAAGGCGTTTGCGATCGCGCAGCAACTGCATGGCTTCCGTTTCGTCCCAATCCGTTTCCCACATTGCGAAGCCCGGAGGCGGAATGCCGTCCAGCAGATAGGCGGCCACCTCGTCCGCGCGTAGATGCGCCAGGCCGGCATGATCCCGATCCATGGCCAGGTCGGGCAAGGGATCCGGGTCGGTCTGGAGGATCACATGGCCTTTTCCATAGGGTCCGGTCTCAACGGGATTGGAGGCTCCGAACAGGCATAGGGTCGGCGTGCCGACCGCGGCGGCCAGGTGCATGGCGACGGTATCCCCGGTCACCACCAGGCGGGCATGGCCGCATATCCAAGCTGCGCCAGCCAAGGTCGTGGTCCCGACGCAGTCAACCAGCATGGCGCTCGCCGGTGCGGTTGGGCGGTTCTGGATCCGCGCCAGGATCCGATCCATCAGGGCGCGTTCTTCGGGCGCGCCCGTGAAGGCGATGGGAATCCCGGTTGCGGCGCAGCGGGATGCCAAATCCGCCCAGTGGGATTCCGGCCAACGTTTGCCAGGCCAGGCGGAACCGGGATGAAAGGCGAGATAACCTCCCGGAATCAGGCGCTTGGCGGCTTCCGGCCGGATAAACGGGGGCAGGATCGCCGCGGCGTTTCCGGCCCGGTTGCGATCGGAGCGTTTCGACGCTAAGGTCGAGGGGAAGGTTGAGGGGAAGGTCGGGGGCAAGGTCGGAGGCAAGGTGCGCGAGGTCGCATCGGCCGCGTCGGCCGCATCGGCGCCGGGAATGGATTCCAGCGCCCGCGCGATCGCCCTGACGTAAATATCCACTGCGTGCCAAGGGTTGCCGGCGCGATGGGCGGGAATGGCGAAGAGATGTTCGAGAAAACGCGATTTAACCTGGAAGTTACGGTCGTCGACGAGTTCCAGGCCGATTTTCATCTCGGCGTCCACGAACGATTGCAGCAGGCCGCCGGAGCGTTCCTGGAACAGGTTCGCGGACAGGGCGTACCGGGTCGAAGCGAGTTCCCGCAGGAAGGAATCGAGGGTTGCATGCAATCCTTCCGTGTCCCCGGCGTTCCAAGCCTGCTTGAGGGCGCGCTTGGGTATGGTGATGGCGCTTCGCAGCATGGGGCTGCCATGGACCAATTCGCGGCATTCCTCGCTGACCAGGTAGTCGACTTCCAGATCCCCGAAACGCGCCTTGACCCTCCGGATGGCCTGCAGTGCCATCACCACGTCGCCGGGGTTATGAGGAAGGATGACAAGTAGGCCCCGGGGGGAAGCGTTGCTCAAGGCTGGCCGTACTTTTTGTCTTTTCGGGTGTCCTGGAACGCCAACATGCGGGCCAACAACGCAAGAAGTTCCTGGCGGGACAATTGCTCCCCCTGGGCCAGTTTAGCCTCGGCTTGCTTGGCCAGACGCGCGGTTTCTATCGGTTCCATCGACTCCAAGCATGGCATTGCTCACCGCGGAAAAACAAGGCGCGGCGCGGAACCAGGTCTTCGGGAAATCCGCCCTCAGGTTGGGAATTGTTCCGGATTTCCTTTGGAAAGCCGGGGCTTTGCTGCTAATTTTCCCGAGATGCCCAGATATTCCATCGCTTTCATCACTCCCAAGCCCTCATTGATTCACCAAGTGGTGGAGATGGATTCGCGGGATTCGGCCCTCCGCTTCTTTTTCAACCAATTCGTAAGCCATGGGTATTCCCAGGACTCCGAAGGCTTCAGCTATTTCAAGGAGGATTTCGGAGATGCCGAGAATCCCCTTGGAAACATGCTGGAGATCTGAGGAGGCGAGCGGCCCGCACGACCGGCTCTTCCAACTATGACTTCCAAGAAAACCATCGGCGTATTGATGGGCGGCATTTCGCCCGAGCATCCGGTGTCCCTGGTTTCGGGAACGGGAATGCTGAAGAACCTGGATCCGGATCGTTACGTCGGCTTTCCCATCCTGATCTCCAAGGATAATGTCTGGTGCTGGCCCGATCTGAGGGCGTCTTCGCATGGGAAATCGGAGGTCTCTTCCCTCCAACCTGCGTACCTGGGCGGCACCTTCGGAGTGGATTCGGCCGAGAAGGCCTCGTCCTTCATCGCCTCGCCTCCCTCGGGCTGGAACAGAGCGCGCTTTCCGGATTTCGCGGCCTTTCCGCGTTGCGACATCATGCTGATCGGACTGCATGGGGTGGGCGGTGAAGATGGCCGCCTCCAGGGTTTCTTCGACCTCGCGGGCCAAGCCTACACGGGGAGCGGCAGCCTCGGATCGGCCCTGGCGATGGACAAGATCACGGCCAAGCGCATCTACCAATCAGCGGGCATCCCCACGGGCCGCTACCGCGTGCTTACGCGGGGCGAATACCCCGGAGCCCGCGCCTCCCTGGAAAAGGAATTCGGCTATCCGGTGGTGGTCAAGGATCCGCTAGGGGGATCCAGCATCGGTATCGGCATTGCGCGCACCGCGGCGGAACTCGACTCGCTGATCGTTTCACTAGGCGCGGAATGCCAACGGCTGCTCATCGAAGAATTCATCCAGGGTAGGGAAGGCACCTGCGGCGTGATCGCGAACTTCCCGCCGGTCGCGCCCACCGAGATCCGCCCTGTCCAGGACGCTTTTTTCACTTTCGAGGCCAAGTACCATCCGGGCCGCACCGAAGAAATAACGCCGGCCGGATTCCCACCGGAAATCATCGCCGGAATGCAGCGCCTCGCGGCGCAATGCCATGAGGCCCTGCAGCTTTCCGTTTACAGCCGCACGGATTTCATCTACGCCGCCGGCCGCGGGGAAGGCGACGGATTATACGTCCTCGAGACCAATAACCTGCCCGGCTTCACTCCGACCTCTTTGCTGCCCCAGGCCGCGGCGCATGCCGGTCTTGGCTATTCCGGTCTGCTGACCAAGGTTA
The DNA here is from genome assembly GCA_039917895.1 of Fibrobacteria bacterium. GTDB lineage: Bacteria > Fibrobacterota > Fibrobacteria > UBA11236 > UBA11236 > Chersky-265. The sequence continues at coordinate 22,673 of JBDSIO010000136.1, forward strand.
TCGAAGAAAGCCTTGCCAAACCGCGCTGAATCCGCACGTGAGGGCAGGGCCAAAGCGGCCCCGCGCCGTCGCTCCGCGATCCTCCGATGAAGGACCTCACCCTCGTCTTAGATTTTTCAGCCGCGCTTTCCGTGGGCCTGGTGGACGATCTGGATCGCACCCTGGCCTTCCGCATCCGCGAGCAGGGGACGCGCGGGGAATCCGCTCATGCCCTGCTCGACGAATGCCTGGCCGAAGCCGGCCGCGGCATCGGCGACCTTGCTTCCCTGTGCGTGGGCGTGGGGCCGGGCAGCTTCACCGGCATCCGCGTATGCGCCGCCCTGTCGCAAGGTCTCGCGTTCGCGGACCGGCTGCCCATATTTCCGTTTTCCTCGCTGGCAGGGTTGCTTTCAGGATTGCCTGCCGTGACGGCGCCGAGGGGCATTCCTTCACCGGCCGTTGTTATCACCGGGGTTACCGCAACCGCAGCATCCCCCGCAATCGCCGTGATTGCGGCAAATGGCGGCCGTTATTTCGCGCGCCGATCCGATACGGGAGCGGAGGATCTGCTGACGCATGAGGGGCTGCTGGCGCTTGGCTCCCCGGCGACGGTCCTCATCACCGCCGGAAACGTGCCGGACCGGGAACGTCTGCGCCCCGCTTTCGCGGCCCTGGAACGCCATGAGGATCGTGCCGACTTTCCCGCGCTGGCCCGCCTGGCGCGGAGCCGTCCCCCCATTACCGACGGAGTCTTGCGTCCCAACTATCTGATGGCCTCCGCGGCCGAGGAAAAGCGCCTATCCGGAGACGCGCCCAAGTGACGGTATCCTGCGTGCGACCTATGCTGATCGCTGATCTCCCGGCGGTGTTGGCCATCGAGACCCAGGCCAATCCCGTCCCCTGGATGGCGCGGGATTTCGAAGCTTTCCTGCGGGGACCGGTCCAAGCCGGACCCGGGCCCAACGGGCCGGTAGGATGGGTCTGGGCCAATCCCGAAGTGCAGGGATTCGCCTGCGTGGTGGGCGCGGCGGACGAGGTGGAGTTGCAAGCCATCGGCGTCGCCCGGGATCATTGGGGATGCGGAGCGGGTTCCGCATTGATGGAGGTGCTCATCGCCTGGGCACGGGATCATGCTTACGCGAACTTGCATTTGGAGGTGCGGGAAGGAAACCTCCGGGCCCTGGGATTCTACGCGCGCTGGGGTTTCCGGACCGCGGGGACGCGTCCGAAATATTACCGCGACAACGGCGAGGCCGCCCTGCTGCTCGTAAAAGCGCTTGCTCCCGCCGCTCCCGGCGCACCCGGATAGGAGAGCCCGGCAACTATTTCTAATTTCGGGGACCCGTCCCAGCCTGTGCCGGACCCTTATGGGGGCTGTAGCGGGCCGCAAGGCGGACCCTAATCACCTGACGGGCCGGCAACGGACCGCAGGACGGACCCTAATCACCTGAATATCGGGAGCCTGCATGTCCAAGGCCATACTCACCACGCGCCACGGCGATATCACCATCGAATTCCTTCCGGAAGTCGCCCCCAACCACGTCAAGAACTTCATCGAACTGGCCGAAAAGGGGTTCTATGACAATACGCTTTTCCACCGCGTCATTCCGGATTTCATGATCCAGGGCGGCGACCCGCTCAGCAAAAACGCCGACAAGCGCCTGCACGGCACCGGCGGTTCCGGCAAGAACGTCAAGGCCGAGTTCTCCAAGACCCCGCATATGCGCGGCATCGTGTCCATGGCCCGTTCCGCCAATCCCGATTCGGCGTCGTCCCAGTTTTTCATCGTGGTGGCCGACTCCTCCCACCTCGACAACCAGTACTCGGCGTTCGGAAAGGTCTCCGAAGGCCTGGACGTGGTCGACAAGATCGTGGCGGAAGAGGCCGATCATCGCGACAACCCTCTGGAGGCCGTCTCCATGACCGTCAAGGTCATCGACTGATGGTTTGGGCCGGGGGCTGGTTTTGCCCCTTCGCCGGAGGCCTAATTTGCCCATAAGACCCCGCACCACTCATCGTCCCCCCCAACCGGGTCTGCTGCGGCAATGGACCCTCTGGGCCTGGTTCGCCGCAGCCCTTATCCTGTGCCTGGGGGGGGTCAGCCTTTGGAAGTCCGGACGCTGGCTCGTACATGAGGACGCATTCGAAAAGGCGCATTGGGGTGTGGTGCTGGCGGGCGAATCCCGCGATTGCGAACGCAGCGACGCGGCCATCCGCCTTTACCTTGAAGGCAAACTGGATACGCTGGTCATCTCGGCGACGCGCATCTTCAAAACACGCTACGCCAGCGAGTTCATGGTCGACTACTATGCGCAACAAGGGGTTCCCCGCGAACGCATCTTTGAATTCCGCCACGACACCTATTCCACGATCGAGGAAGCCAGGCTGCTGGTTCGGCAATTCCGTTTATTGAACCTGGATACGGCGGTCATCGTTACCGTAAGCTTCCACACGGCCAGGACAAGGCGCATTTTCCGCAAATTGGCGGCGGGCTATCCCGTGGTGTTGGTGGCCGGAGCCGACTATAACGTATACGATCCCAACGCCTTCTGGTCCAACCGCGAAAGCCTCAAGCTCTGGTTCGACGAATGGACCAAGACATTCTTCACGGTTTTCGAGCTGGCCAAGGCAAAACCCGAAACCGGCAAAGCGGAATACCAGGGACTGACGCCGGACATCTGGTCTTCCAAAACCCCGATGGAACTCCCGGCTCCAGTTACGGCTCCGATTGCCGATTCCGCCACCAACGCGGCTGTGGAAAAATCGGATAGTGGGACTTCCCGGGGCGGCGCGCCGCATCCACAGGAAGATAGCGCCGGGTCCGAGCCTAAGTCGGAAGTCGAATCCGATGATGCCAAGGCCGCGCTGGATTCCGCCGTAGCCAAGGCCGATTCGTTGAAAGCGCGCAAGGATTCCAACAAGGCTCGCCGGGATTCCCTTAAGGCGAAAGCGTCCGAGGTAGCCGAAGCCAGGCCTGCGGTCAAGGAAACGGAGCCCAGGAAGACCTTGCCGCGCGCAGGCAAGAAGCCCGCTGTACCCGCCAAAGCCGTTTCCAAGGCTTCCGAAAGGAAACCGGAAAAACCCAAGATTAAAAAATAAGCCTGCCATCCCTCGGGACGACAGGCTTCGGATCCTTTCGCGGGGGCGGAAACGCTTCCGCCTGCATCAGCCTTACGCCTTATTTCGCGGCCGTGGCGACCAGGTTGGCGAACAGGGCGTCGGCCAAGGCATTCTTGCCCAGCTTGCCGAAGATGTCGAACTGATAGAAGATCACCTTGCCCTTGCCCAGGGCCATGGACGCGATGTCCGCGCCCCAGCGTAATTTATTCTTTCCCTGATTGGCGAGCAGGTTGATGCTGCCCGCCGCGACCGTCATGCTTGGATGGGATTCCAGGCTCCAGTAAGGCATTACGTCCGCATAGGTCTGATCCAGGATGCAGGAAGCGGGCAGATCCTTGAACTCGGGGCCTCCCAAGGCGTAGTGGAAGCTGCCGAATGAGCTGCCGG
>JBDSIO010000137.1:0-20844 GCA_039917895.1 Fibrobacteria bacterium
AGCCTGTTTACCAAGGACGCGTCCTTCCTCAACTTCGATTGGAAGGTCGAGTGGCAATCCACCGTCGGCGCTGCGGGAAATGCGGGCCTGCTCTATTATTACCAGATCGCCGTCAGCACCGAGAATAATCCCACTGCCGCCGAATACCAGGTGCAGAATCACCGATGGACCTCCGAGTGGAAGGATCTGTTAACGACAGCCGGCTGCAACTATGAGGTGACTCCCCTACTGCCCACGCGGAGGAATTCGGACAATTCCCCGAACTGGCTTCGGGCTGAAGGCCATTGGAACCAATCGCGCATCATTTCCTATCAAGGCCATGTCGCCCATTACGGAAACGGCTTGCGCCTGCTGGAGTACCAAAAGGGCACGGCGGCCTATCAAAAGGCCTTTATGGAAAGCAAGTACAAAACCTATACCGTCTACCCCACAATCCATGCCGGCAGCTTCTTTCTCCAGGACCATGGCCAGCCGCAAATGAAGTTCCGCAATCTCCGCGTCAAACGCCTCACGGAAAATCCCTGGGGTCCCACCTCGCCCTACCTCAACAAAGCCTCCGGCAAGGATTCCACCCTCCTCGATACCTTGGCCTTCGACCGTAACCTGTTCTCGAAGACGACCACCAGCGTGCCGAAGTACATGATTGTGCCTAAGGTCGCCGTCAAGATCACCACCAGCGGCGACGGCCTGGATCTTCAGTTTTCCGAAGCCGGAAACTACACCGTAAGCCTCGAGGATGTGCGCGGAATGCGTTACTCCGTCCACAAAGTGAAACAGGCCAGCCAGTATTTCCTTCGGGGAAAATTCAGCGGCAGCCCCCGAGTTCTCACGATCTGGAAGGGCGACAAGAGAATCACTGAAAGTATCATCGGCGCAAAGTAAGCCATATCCACATCGCGGGGCAACCCATCCCATTCCGCTATCGCGGAGCCCCCCATGTGGCCGGGCTCCGCGCCTTCGATGCGCCGCCGGCCCAGTCCCCTGAATGATTGCATACCGGACAAGATGGGGGTTTTTTGCTATTCATTTGCCGTTCCACAATAAGCCAAATCATTTACAGGAGAGTGCCGCATGATGAAGTTCCTATTCGCTCCGACCGCGCTGCTGGCAAGCCTGGTCGGCGGTCCGGTTTTCGCGGACGAAAACGACAGCATCCAATTCGCAAGGCCGGTTCTCAGCGTCACCCAGGAAGTGACCCGCGTGGTCAAAGGCGGCGAATTCCTGAACCTGCAGGGCGGCTTGGATAATGCGTGGGTAATGCCGACCAGCGGTTCGCTGGACCTGCAGATCAAGACCGGCCATGGCCTGGGACTGGAAGTGATGCTCTCGGGCATCTATTACAGCGCCCCTTACCACAATGACCTTCCCCAGAATTACGTGCGCAGCTTGGCGCTGGGCGCCCCACGCCTCGATGCCAGTTACGTACACGGCGATCCCGCGCATCCGATGCTACGCATCGACGTGGGAATCTTCAATTACAAATACGACGAATACGCCCGTAACCTCGGCGAGTACATGTTCCGCACCTGGGCATACCCCGGGATTATCCAGACCGGAGGCACCTTCAATTACACCGGAGCGAATTCCGCCACCGTCACGGGTCTAAAGATCGGCCAATCGCTCGGCATTTTCTCCCATGACTTCATCGCCTCGCTCGAAACGGAGATGACGCCGGTCTATGACCTCAACCTCACCTACATGGCCAAGGCCAACATCGCCGGCATCCTGAAGATCGGCGGCGGCGTGCAATTGGCGCGCCTCCTGAATGCGCACGCCTACACCGTGTTGGCTAACACCGACGACCATATGCGTGTCGAGTATTTCGAGCATAACGGGAAGAACCTGTTGGCCGGCGCCCTGGGCGCGGGTTACTACGGCGCCCTGAAGGGCGGCATCGACACCCTGCTCGAGAAACCCAATCTATCCGCCTCCGATAAGGCGAGGTTGACGGCGGAAAGGGAGGCCGTCGACACCGCCCTCGCGGCGAACGAAGCCGTCAAGACAGGGAATTTGAAACCGCAACTCAAATCCTATACCGCCTTTGCAATAAAGCCCATGGCGTATTTCTCCTTCGACCCAAAGCCTCTCTTCGGAAGCCCCGAAGTCTTCGGCGCAAAGGATCTGGTCATCTATGGCGAAGTCGCGATTCTCGGCACTCAGAACCAGCCCGTATACTACGAGAAAATGTCGGAGCGCATCCCCATGATGCTGGGTTTCAATATTCCCATGTTCAACCTGCTGGATGTGTTCTCGGTGGAGTTGGAATATTACAAGAGCCGCTGGCTGCCTACCTATGACGCCCCGCAGAACCTGAATGGCCGGCCCGCCCCCTTCATGGCCTTGTCGGAGAACTATTACCCGACGAACTGGGACCGGGATAACCTGAAGTGGTCCGTCTCACTGGAGAAAACCCTCCTCAAGAACTTCATGGTCAACGCCCAAGCCGCCAGCGATCACTCCCGCGGTTGGGATTGGTCCAATTTCGGCAAGACGGGCTGGGAAATCTATACCCGACCCAGCGAGTGGTATTGGAGCCTTAAGCTCGGCGTCAAGATTTAAGCCTCGCTTCAATGGGGGGCGGTTCACACTCCCCCTGTTCCCCTACGGAGACGCGCCGGGCTATTATAAAAGCATTGAAGCCGATTCCCCGCAGGGCTATAATCGTCCAAATCCAGCCCCAGGTTTCCCTGCGAAATTTCCCCCAAACCCAAACCGGGGTTTATTTTTACCCTGATTTCGCCATTTTTGGCCCCTTTCAACAAATATCAACGCATCACGATAAGTCGATGGATTAATTCCGGGAATATTGGTATACTTCGCCCAAAGGCCTCGCAAGCCAGCCTGGAGCGTCGATCGCTTCCGGGTCCGAAACACCACCAGGAGCTCTCAATGTCCAGACAGCTATTCACCTCCGAATCCGTATCCATGGGCCATCCCGATAAGATGGCCGATCAGATTTCCGACTCCATCCTCGATGCCATGCTCGAACAGGATCCCAAAAGCCGCGTGGCTTGCGAGACGATGATCGCCACCGGCATGGTGGTCGTGGCCGGAGAAATCACCACCAAGGCCAACATCGATTTCCAGAAGGTCGTGCGCGAGGCCATCGCCCGCACCGGCTACACCAACGCCGAATGGGGATTTGACGCCAAGACCTGCAGCGTGCAGGTGGCCCTCAACAAGCAGTCCCCGGATATCTCCCAGGGAGTGACCGAGGGCGAAGGCCTCCATAAGGAACAGGGCGCCGGCGATCAGGGCATGATGTTCGGTTTTGCTTGCGATGACACCCCCGAGCTGATGCCGATGCCCATCCATTACAGCCATCGCCTGGTGGAGAAGCTGGCCGAGCTGCGCGAAAAGGGCGTGCTCACCTGGCTGCGCCCGGACGCAAAATCCCAGGTCACGGTCGAATACGTGGACGGGAAGCCCAAGCGCATCGACGCCGTGGTGGTGTCGACCCAGCACGGCGAAGAAGTCTCCCATGAGACCATCGTCAAGGAAGTCACCGAGAAGTGCATCAAGGCCGTCATCCCGGCCAATCTGCTCGATGCGAACACCAAGTATTACATCAATCCCACCGGCCGCTTCGTGGTCGGCGGCCCCATGGGCGACTGCGGCCTCACCGGCCGTAAAATCATCGTCGACACCTACGGCGGCATGGGACGCCACGGCGGCGGCGCCTTCTCGGGCAAGGATCCTTCCAAGGTCGACCGTTCCGCCGCGTATGCCGCGCGCTACGTCGCCAAGAACATCGTTGCGGCGGGCCTGGCCACCAAGTGCGAAGTCCAGGTGGCCTACGCCATTGGCGTCGCCAAGCCCGTGTCCATCTATGTGGACAGCTTCGGCACCTCCAAGCTCTCCCCCGAGACGTTGGAAGCCCTGGTGCACGAGCACTTCGACCTGACCCCGGGCGGCATCATCCGCACCCTGGACCTGCTGAAGCCCCGCTACAAGGCCACCGCCACCCACGGCCACTTCGGCCGCAAAGGCGACTCCTTCACCTGGGAAAGGACGGACAAGGCCGAGGCCCTCAAGGCCGCGGCCGCCAAGCTCACGGCCAAGCCCCAGTTGGCCACCGCCTAATACCCATCAGGCCCGCTCCGCACCTCGCGCGGCGGGCCTTTTCTTTTCCCTATGTCTCAGCTTTTCACGCCGGCTTTCACGGATGGCAACGCCAACGGAAACCGCAAACAAAAACAAGGAAGAATCCACATGACGACCATGACCCAAGAAGCCCCCAAGGGCGTCAAGCAGTCCCAGTACAGCGCGCAAACCTGGGGCCAGTACCAAGTCGCCGATATGAGCCTCGCCGAATTCGGCCGCAAGGAACTCGAAATCGCCGAGCATGAAATGCCCGGATTGATGGCGACCCGCCAGGCCTACGGCAAGACCAAGCCCCTCAAGGGCGTGCGCATCATGGGTTCGCTGCACATGACCATCCAGACCGGCGTGCTCATCGAAACCCTGAAGGAACTCGGAGCCGACGTGCGCTGGGCCTCCTGCAACATTTTCTCCACCCAGGATCATGCCGCCGCCGCCATCGCCCGCGCCGGCACCCCCGTCTACGCCTGGAAGGGCGAGACGCTGGAAGAGTACTGGGAATGCACCCTGGCCGCCTTGTCCTTCCCGGGCAAGAACGGCGAACTGCTCGGACCCGAGTTGATCGTCGACGATGGCGGCGACGCCACCCTGCTGCTGCACTGGGGCGTGAAGGCGGAGAAGGACGCGTCCTTCCTCGACCGCAAGCCCGGCTCCGAAGAAGAAGCCGTCATCCTGAAGCTGCTGAAGCGCACGCTCAAGGAGAACCCGGGCATGTGGGCCCGCTACGTCAAGGATTGGAAGGGCGTGTCGGAAGAGACGACTACCGGCGTGCACCGCCTGTACCAGATGTTCGAAAAGAAGGAACTGCTGGTCCCGGCCATCAACGTGAACGATTCGGTCACCAAGTCCAAGTTCGACAACCTGTACGGCTGCCGCGAATCGCTGGCCGACGGCATCAAGCGCGCCACCGACACCATGGTCGCCGGCAAGATCGCCGTCATCTGCGGCTACGGCGACGTGGGCAAGGGCTGCGCCCAGTCCATGCGCAACTTCGGCGCCCGCACCATCGTGACCGAAATCGACCCCATCTGCGCCCTGCAGGCCGCGATGGAAGGTTACAAGGTCACCACCGTCGAGGACGCGCTGGCCGAAGGTAACATCTTCGTTACCACCACCGGCAACGTCGACATCATCACCGCCGATCACATGAGCAAGATGAAGGATCAGTCCATCGTCTGCAACATCGGCCACTTCGACTCCGAAGTGGATATCACCGGCCTGCGCAACTGGCCCGGCATCAAGCATACCAACATCAAGCCCCAGGTCGACAAGTACACCTTCCCCGACGGCCACAGCATCTACCTGCTGGCCGAAGGCCGCCTGGTGAACCTCGGCTGCGCCACCGGCCATCCGAGCTTCGTGATGTCCACCTCCTTCACCAACCAGACCCTGGCCCAGATCGAACTCTGGACCAAGAAGCTGGAAGTGGGCGTGTACACGCTGCCCAAGCACCTGGACGAAGAAGTGGCCCGTCTGCATCTGGAGAAGCTGGGCGTCAAGCTCACCAAGCTGAACAAGAAGCAGTCCGACTACATCAACGTGCCGGTGGAAGGGCCCTACAAGGCCAATCACTACAGGTACTAGAGCCGGGCGGCTCGGCAACACGGCGGGGCATGCTTCCGCCGCTTCCAAGCGGTCGAAAAACAACGAAGGCCTCCGGGGGAACCCAGGGGCCTTTTTCATTCCTCGAATGCCAGGACCATGCCGGCCCCATCCTCGCCTTGTATCGCCATCATCATCCTGAATTGTTTATGGAACCATTTCTTTCTGGAACAAAGCGATGTAGCGCTGAAAGGCGAAAATACGGTTGCGTTTGAATCCGGTGGTTTCTTGTAAAATGCCCAAGCGCATCAAATCCTCGATCAAGCGAAGGGCCGTGGAAATATTGATCGCGAAAGCCGCGACCAGGTCCTGCCCGTCCACGATGGGCGAGCTGAACAGCCAGTGCAAGGTGTTGCGCGCCAGAGGTGACTTTTTCCCCAGGGTCAGGACGGCGCGTTCGCACTCCTCGCGCAAAGCTATGATGGAACGGAAGGTCTGGATGGCATTCTCCGAGGTCTGGCGGATGCCTTCCAGGAAAAAGCGCAGCCATTGGCGCAGGTCGCCGTGGGTCCTAACCCGCATGAGGTTGTCGTAATACAGGGTCTTGTGCTGTTCGAAAAAGGCTGACAGGTACAAGGACGGTTTAGCCAACAGACCCCGCTCCACCAGGTACAGCGGAATCATCAAGCGGCCGATACGTCCGTTGCCGTCGAGGAAGGGGTGGATGGTTTCGAACTGGTAATGCGCGATGCCGATCTTTATCAGATCGGGAACCGGATGGACCTGCTCATTCAGGAACCGTTCCAGGTCGGACATCAGATCGGGCACATCGCTTTGATGTGGCGGGATGAAAACGGCGTCCTTAAGGGATGCGCCGCCGATCCAATTCTGGCTGGTGCGGTATTCACCCGGCAGCTTCTGTTGGCCGCGTACCCCTTGCATCAAGATGCGATGGGTTTCGCGCAATAGCCTTCCCGACATGGGCAAGGTGCCGAGAGCGGCGATGGCTTGGTTCAGGGCCTGGATGTAATTACGGACCTCCTCCCAGTCGTTTCGCTTTTCAGGATCGATGTTCTCGATCTTCTGGAGCACGTCCTCGATGTTGGTTTGCGTGCCTTCGATGCGGCTGCTGGTGGTGGCTTCCTTGCTGACATGCATGCGGATAAAGAAATCCACGTCAGGTACGAGCTGGGAAAAGGCGTTCAGCTCACTCAGCTTGCGGTCGGCCTGACTGAGCAAAGTCCCCAGTTCGGCATCATTCAGCGTCCAGGCATGGTTGACCTGAGAAGGCTGAAAGGTGCGGTATTGGAATTCCTCCCGGTAGCTACCGGACTGAAATGCTTGGATATCCATGCTGCTCCGGTCTTGGGCTCTTCTGCCCGTAAAATCTACCTTATTTGCAGATACTTTGTTTTATGCAAATAAGAAATCTTAAACTTGCGGATGGAATGGGCATAAAATTCTCTTGCCCCTGCAATTTCGACGAATTTGGAAGGGGTTTACAGGCCCTGATCCCTTTCGGTGCGGAACAAGATACCGAGGCCGTACGCCATAATCGGCGCCCCCGGAATCCCTGGCCGCGCCGAGGGCGATTTTCTAAAACAGAGGAAAACCACCGGAGAATCCATCGTGGCAACCCCATCCGCCCTTCCGGGCGCCGGACCCGAAGCGGCCGATCGGTTCGAATTGAAAATCTCGCTCGGCCAATGGTCCTTGCATAAGGCGTTGCAGACCGGACGGTTGGCCGCTCTCGACTTCCCCGCTTATGCCAAAGACCGGTTCGGGATCGCCCACGTGGAATACGTGAACCAGTTCTTCCCCGACAAGGCCGAGGATGGGGGTTTTCTGGCTGCTTTGAAGCGGCGCTGCGACGAACATGGAGTGGAAAGCGTGCTCTTGATGGTGGATGGCGAAGGATCCCTCGCCGATGCCGATTCCGGGGCCCGCAAGCGCACGGTGGAGAACCATTTCAAATGGGTCACCGCGGCGGCGCGACTGGGATGCGCATCCATCCGGGTGAATCTCCACGGAGTCGATTCGCCGGAAGAGTGGCAAAAACTTTCCATCGATTCCCTTACCGAGCTCTGCGCCTTCGGCGCCGCGCACCGCATCAACATCCTGGTCGAGAACCACGGCGGTTTGTCTTCCAATGGCCGACTGCTGGCCGAGGTCGTGCGCCTGGTCGGCAGCCCCTATTGCGGGACCCTGCCCGATTTCGGAAACTTTTGCCTCAGGCGGGAGAAGGGGGATTTATGGGAGTCGCCTTGCGTGGAAGAATACGACCGCTACCGCGGTGTCGAGGAAATGCTCCCCTATGCCAAAGGCCTGAGCGCGAAAAGCAAACGCTTCGACTCCCAGGGAAATGAAACCACCATCGATTTCCAGCGGATGCTGGGATTGGCCAAGGCCGCCGGTTACCGTGGCTATTCCGGAATAGAATACGAAGGCGAATACCTGGGCGAGGACGAAGGCATCCTGGCGACACTATCGCTTTTGGAAAAGATCCGGCCTCTCCTATAGCCCCCTGTTCCCCGGATCCGCCGTGGTCGAGGGGCGCTACCTGGCGCCCGGTTTGGAATGGGGCGGTAAGGAAGGTTCAGGGATACGCGAACAAATCGAAGGAAATGCCCAGCTTATCCGCTACGGGGACGAACATCAGTCGCGGCCGCTCCACGCCGAAATCGGAAAGCTTCACATCGAACCCGCCCATGATCTCGATCTTGCCTGGCAGTTGCTTGGGAGTAACCTGGAAAGTTACGGGGCGGACCTGTCCGTGGAAGGTGAGTTTGCCCCAAACGGCATAGCCTTCCCCGGAGGACTTGATTGAATCGCTCGCGAATTCCACGCGTGGGAATTTCCGCGACTGCACCGCTTCCATGGCGTGGGAATCACGGCTGGAGTTCTTGGAATCGAAGCTGCTGACCGCGGCGCTCACCTGGATTACCGAGGATAGGGTATCGGGAGACAGCTCCACCAGGCATTTGACGTCCCGGCTCACGCCCGCGAATTTGTGCATCGGATGGGCCATGCGGTAGGTCAATGTCGATTCGCCCTTGATGGCCTCATAGGTTTTCGCCGCGGAGTTCCGCGCAGCCGCCAAGGACAGCATGGCGGCGAACATTGCCGCTTTCAAAAGGTCACCACCATCATCGCCGCCGCGAAGGTAGCGGTGGTGATATATCCGGAAATCTGGTGCACCTGCGCTTTGTCCCGGTCGATGGTTTCCTGACTGGCGCCCGGATTGCGGTACGCGATCCCATCAGCGAGCAGCGGCGTGACAACCATTCCGGTAAAGTGCACGATGGCCAGGCCCTTATGGATGGAAATGGTGTTCCACTCCTTGCGCCGGATGGCCGGGGGCGGACTTAACAAGGACATGGCGGCCGTGAAGAAGTACGATCCGATGGTGATGTCGGCCAGGGTCTGGTGCGTTTCCCCCAGGCTGGTGTAGCCGTTCAGGGTCAATTGCCCATAGGTTGCGGTCGCGATCATGGCCGCCAGGGTCGCGAACCCGGCCATTTGGTGGACAGTGAGCATGGTGCGCCGCAGCCCGAATTCCTTCTCACGGGATTCTTCGCTGAGCGGATAGATTCCCGTGATGCGCATCAGGCCGTGCTCGCCCCACATGATCCGTTCGCCCGGGCTCATCACCTCGGGAAGCAGGGGGTCGGCGGTGATGGCGGAGGTATCCAATCGGGAAACTGCGGTATCCAACCTGGCGCTGGTATCGGCTGCCGCGGGGCTTTGGCCCCAAGCGGTTCCCAGCTGAGTGGCGACTGCCATAAACGCCAAGGCAAGCCCTGATCGTGAAAGGGTGCTATGCTGGAAATTTTTCCTCATGGGAAGATTTTACTAATCCGAATGTCGGAATCAAAACCTGGACCCACGAATTGACTCGATCGGAACCCGATTGCCATCTTGGCATGAGTATCCGGGCATCAGCGATCAAGGCGGCCGTCGACGCCCTCTAAGCCGCCGGTGAGATGTTCATCCCTCTACTAGGAGTGGATCCTGGCCGAAAAGGAATTCGGATTGGATCGAACCGTCCAGCTTACGGATACGCAGCTCGCCGACGTTTTCGCGCATGGCCAGGAAACGGCCGAACTCCACCGCATCGGGCTTGTGCTTGAAGCGGCCCTCCACGGTTTTCTCGGGCCATTTCACAACGTGCCATTCGTCGTTCTTGTGGACCACGTTGTATATGATGCGATTCGTCATACCAATAACATACACTTCTCGCGGGTCAACGGATCCAGGACCATCCGGCTTCCAAAAAAAACTGGGAGCGGAATCCTGCCTCTATGTGCAGCCCATGCCATAGCAGCCCCAGGGAACCGCGAAATCCCGGAAAACTGAGGTCGGATTTGACGGCATGATTTTTGTCGTCCCGGGGATCAAGGTAGAGATACGCGAATTTTCCCGAGGTCCATTCGAACCAGCCTTGCGCATATGGAATCAACGCGCCGAAACGAGTGGACAGCATCACCCCACCCGCCGAAACCTGTTCGGCCAGGCTGTAGTCTCCCGGTATGTCCTGATCGAAAAGGCCCAGGGCCGATCCCCGATATTTGTAGGTGTAGGTGCTGGAAAAATCCAGGCGATCCCAACCGGCCATGGCGGTAACGCTCAGGGGAACGCGCCCATCCGCGAAATCCCGGCCGTAGGCCGCTCCGAAACCGAAGCTTGCCAGATTGCCGAGCCGGGGATCCTCATACACCAGCCCCCGCCCCGTCACCTCGGCGCCGCCGTAACGCGCGCCGGCGCGCACACGTGCCAACGGCAATGCCCACAGGCGGGAGGATTGGAACGGTTTGCGATCGGGTAGCGGAACGAGTCCCGTCTGGAATCCCACATCCCAACCCGGAGCCTGATCGCGCGGCGTGAAGCGTCCGGCTCCCACCCCGGCGGCGATCACGCGGTAGAACGGATCCATGTAAGCGTCGATCTTCCCTTGGGGTACGTCTTGGCTTCCCAGATCCAATTGGGCGCGCGTGGCCGACACGGCGCAGAGGAGGAAAAACACGAAGGGATGCAAGAGGCGATGTGGCCCGAGGGCCGCACGATGCATGCGCGCCGCACGAGATGTGCGGGGATCAGAAACCGTCGAGAGGCCTGAACTTGGCGGCCTCGCCGTCGACCACCTTGACGATTTTCTCATTCTTCTCCTTGGCCAGATCCACCTGCAGGATCTGCTTCATGGGAAGGGGCTGGCCCTTCTCGTTTCTAAGGATGGATATCACGGGATGCGCATGGTGCTCCGGATGCGCGGCGATGACGCGGCCAATGCGGCCGCTGGCCAATTCCACGTATGTGCCGATGGGATAGACCGACAGATAGCGCAGCAGCGCCTTGATGATGCCGGGATCCAGGAAGTTCATCTGCCCCATCTTGATGACCTTGTCCAAGGCCATCTGGGGGGTGAGCGCGTCGCGGTGCGAACGTTTGTGCACCATCGCGCACAAGGTATCGGCGATGGCGACGATGCGGGCAACCTGGGAAATCTGCACGTTGGCGCGGCGCTTGGGATAGCCCGAGCCGGTCATGCGTTCATGATGCTGATAGGCGGCTGAGAGCACATAATCCGAGACGCCCTGGGTCTTCTCGAGCAATGCAAAACTGTTGGCGGGATGGCGGTGGATCTCCGCGAGTTCGCCTTCGGTGAGCTTGCCCGCCTTGAGCAGGATGGACTCCGGCACCATGAGCATGCCCACGTCGGCGAGCAGGGCGGCCTGGCCGATTTCCAGCACCTGGCCTTTTGAGAATCCCGACGCGGAGGCGGTGGCCAACGAGACCAGGCACATGTTCACGGCATGGCGATAGAGGTATTCGGCGAGGTCGGGGGATTGGTACAGGCACAGTGCCAGCAGGATGTTGCGATCCTTTTCCAGGATATCCAGGAAGGAGCCCACCAGTGAGCGCACCTGGTTCATGTTGGTGACTTCTCCCAGGCAGATGAGATCGTAGGTTTCCTTGGTGATCGCGACGGAGGAGTCCCAGGTCTTGGCGACCGTGGCCTTGTAGGTAAGGGTGCGTTCGGTGACGGAAATCTGCTCCATCCCGCGGCTCATGGGCAGGCCGGACGGGTTATCGCCGGGTTCGCCCTTTTCCCATTGGCCCTGCAGACGCATCAAGCGGGGATTGGCGTCGATGCGCTGTTCCAATGTCCTGGGCAGCGCGGGAGTCGTATCGCGGAAGGAGGCATCCTCGATGCCCAGCGTCTCCAATCCCTCCAGGTTCAGTTCCAGGATGGTTTCGATCTCCTTGTCGTCTTCCGAAAACTGACCCATGCGCGAATCCCCTATCACAAAACCTTGATGCGCCCGGCCTGGAACAGGAAAACCTTGGGGCCCGACATTTCTTCCTGAACGCGGAAGACGTCGGATCCGACCCGGATGACCACCCCCGGGTTGACCTTCTTTTCGACTTTCACGCAGAGACCCTGTTGCTGGTATCCTTGGCGGATCTGCTCGGCGATGTCCAGTTTGCGTTTCTCCATTTCGGGAAGCCGGGCCTGGATCTTTTCCTGCATATCGCGGAGATCAAGCATGAGCTTGGCTTCGGAAGCGGAAAAGCGTTTGCGGGTGCGGTAGACCTCCCGGAACGCTTTCAACTTCTGGTTGATCTTCGCCAAGTGCGTCGTAAGCTCCTTGATCTTCTCTTCGAGCAGGAGCTTGTTCTCGTGCAGGATATAGTCCATGCCGGCTTCGAGCTCGGTCTTGGTGCCCAGGTCGTTGCCGGCCACGCGGCACAGGATGGAGCGGAAGGCCATGGTCAGGCCCCCTACCAGCGGACCATTGACGGAGATGGACTTGCGGGAATAGATCTGGCAGTTGAAGGATTCCTTCTCCATGAACACGTCGCCATGGGCGCGGAGGGTCTGGTTGGAAGAGAAGCCAAGCGTGATTCCGCCTTTGGCCGAGATCAGGCCGTGGCCTGACCCCACGAAGCCCTTGCGGATGAGCACGTCGCCGCCAATGAGGAGTTTCGCCTCGCCCACTCCCCCGCCCACTTCCAGGGCGCCGCCGACGTTCACGGTGAATCCGTCCGAGATGTCCCCGCGGATCATGGAGGACTGTTCGTAGATGATGTTTCCGGTCGAGAAATCCACGCTGCCGTCGACTACGAGGCATTCGCTGACGCCGATCAGGCCGTCCTTGGGTTGCAGGAACCCGGCCACCGAGGCCACCAGCAGGTTCGGATCGGTTTTGGAGATCTCCGTGTTCGGGCCCATGGGAATCTCGATGTCGTCGCCGTCGGGCGCGGGAGCCGGTCGTCCGTAAAGATCGATGCCATGGATTCCGAGTTGCGCCTGGATCTTCCGCGCCAGGGGCTGCCCCTGTTTGACGGGCTTTATCAGATTCAGATCGCGGAAGTCGATGGAGCCGCCCTCTTCGACCGTTTTGGATTTCATCGAAGCGCCCAGGAGGGTTTCGATGCGCGCATCCGCTCCGCGCGCGGGCGGATTCACCGCTTCGGCGGCCAAACGCTCATCCACCGCAGCATGGGTGGCATTCCACGCATCCGCGAAGGCCTTGGCGGAATCATGGGATAAGACTTCGGCATCCAGGCCTTCTTCGCACCAGCGACGCCGGATGAAATCCGCGTCCAGATCCCCGGCCACGGACTTGATCGCTGGCTGGATGGAAATGAAGGCTTGGAGCTTGTCTTCCGAAACCCGGATCACGACCCGCGCGGGTCCCGAATCATCCCCTTCGCCGCCGGCTGCTTGCAACTGGGCCGGGCTCGTGGCTGGAACTTCCGGCAGGGAAGCGATGGGATTTGCTGGGTTACCGGAAAGCATACTTTTTTCCAACAGCCGACACAGGCAGGCCGATCCTGGGATGTCCTATATTATAGGAGATGGTGGGAAACTAAGTCCATTTGGAAAATCCACTAAAAGTCAAAGTATTGGTCGCCGGCGGCATGTCGGAGCCGTTCTGGTATGATTTGGGCCAGGAGGAGCCGGGAGACTTGCCCGGTCGCATCGTTCAAGTTCCCTTGATGTCCAAGACCGTGCCCGGAATCGTCCTGGAATCAGGTCGTCCCGAACTCGGGTTCCGGACCAAGCCCATCAAGGGCTTCGCCCCCGGAAATGCCCGCGTGCCCGCAGGCTGGATCGAACTGCTGAAGTGGCTTAGCGCCTATTATTTCACTCCGCTGCCCCAGGTGTTCTCAGCCTGCCTACCCAAACCCGCGTTGGATTTTTTGTTCGCGCCCGCCAGGGTCGCTAAACCTGCTAAACCTGCTAAACCCGCCAAACCCGCGAAGGCCGCGAAGGCCGATTCGCAAGCGGATCGCGCTGCCGCCTCCGCCGCCATCCAGGGGCTGCAGGCGACGCCGGAACAACGCGCTGCCGTCGACGCGGTGCAAGAGGCCTACGCGCCCTTCCGCTTCCAGACCTACCTGCTGCACGGAGTTACCGGCAGCGGCAAGACCCTGGTCTATCTGCATCTCGCCCGTCGCGCCTTGGAACTGGGACGACGCGTGCTGGTGCTGCTTCCGGAAATCGCCCTCACGCCCCAGACCTTGGCGCGCTTCCGCTCCTTTCTGGAGCGGCCGGTGCTGGCCCTGCACAGCAACCTGTCCGCGCCTGAACGGCGCGAGCTGTGGCGCGCGATCTTCGCGGGCGAGGCCGATGTGATCGTGGGCGCGCGATCCGCCGTCCTCTGCCCCATCGACAATCTCGGTCTGATCGTGGTGGACGAGGAGCATGAAGGCAGCTATAAGCAGTCAGACGCTTCGCCGCGCTACAATGCCCGGGATCTCGCCCTCTGGCGGGGCCGGTCCGAAGGTTGTCCGGTCGTGCTCGGCAGCGCCACCCCTGCCGTCGAGACCTACCATTCCGCGCAGGCAGGCAAGTTCCGTCTGCTCGAGATGCATGCGCGCGCCACCGGTTCCTCGCAGCCGAAGATCCACATCGTCGACATGCGCGAACAGCATGCGCTGCAAGGCGGCCTGTTGCTTTCCATCCCGCTTCGCGAGGCGCTGCAGAAAACCTTGGAGTCGGACGAGCAGGCGATCCTGTTCCTCAACCGGCGCGGCTACGCGCACCGGCGCGTGTGCAAAAGCTGCGGCGCCCACCGCGAATGCCCCCATTGTGTCGCGCCGCTGGTATACCACAAATCCCGGCAGGCATTGATCTGCCACTACTGCGGATTCAACGTGCCGGCCGGCGCACCCTGCCTCAAGTGCCAAAGCACGGAATGGCTGGACGTGGGCCGCGGGATAGAAAAGGTGGAGGAATACCTGGAAGGCCTTTATCCCGGCGCCGGAATCGCGCGGCTCGATCGCGACAGCACCTCGTCGATCGGGGGGGCGGAAAAGATCCTCTCGCGGTTCAAGAGCGGCGAATTGCGCCTGCTGTTGGGCACCCAGATGGTGGCCAAAGGCCATGACTTTCCTAAGGTGAACCTGGTCGGCGTCATCGATGCCGACTCGGGATTGGGGCTTTCGGATTTCCGCGCGCAGGAACGCGCCTTCCAGCTGATTACCCAGGTTTCCGGACGCGCTGGCCGGCATCGCGGCGAAGGCGAGGTCTACCTGCAGACCTTCCGTCCCGACAACCCCCTGCTCGGCTTCGCGCTCACCCACGACTACGCCAGCTTCTACCGCGATGAAATCGCCCGCCGCCAAGAGCTGGACTATCCTCCCTTCCGCCGGTTACTGATGATCGAGATTACCGGCGATGACGAAGCCGTCGTGGATGCGCACATGCGGGCCTTCGCCGACGCCTTCACGCACTTCGCCAGCCAGGCCGACGTGATCGTGCGCGGCCCCGCGTTCGCGGCCCTGAAAAAAATCAAGGACCAGTACCGGGCTCAGATCCTCGGCAAGGGCAAGGCGCCGAATCAGTTGCAATGGGTCTTCCACCAGGCACTGGAGCGCTATAAACCCAAAGATCCCCAGAAGACCAAACTGCGGGCGGATATGGATCCTTTGTCGATGCTGTAAGCGGCCCTATTCTCTACACCCCCTACGCCACTTCCACCCCCACCCTGTAGAATCTTATCGGTATCACCTCGATGGGACGGCTCATGCTGCGACTCGGCACATGGCTTATTTTGGCGTGCTTGTTGTCAGGCTGCGGCGCCCCCGCCAAGCTGAAGGTGGTCATGCAGATCCGCCCGGATCAACAGGCGTTGTACCGCACCCGCATCATCCAGCCTTTCGAGAAGAAGCACAAATGCATCGTCGAGGTTCAGCCCTACGACGATGCCGCCAAGCTTCCGGAATTGCTCACCACGGGCGACACCGTGGATTTGGTCGCGCCACCGCTTTCGATGACGCGAAACCTCGTGTTCCGCAATCTGATCGTCCCGCTGGACGAGATCATCCCTCCCAAAGAGCTGGGCGAACTCCGCAAGGAATACTTCCTGATGGACCTTGGCGCCGTGCGAGGCCAGACCTTTTTCCTGCCGCGCTACCTGGAAACGCCGGTGCTCATCTATGTGAAATCGCAGGTTTCCGAAGCCGTACAGTATTGGGAGGTGCGCAAGGATCAGATCAACCGCGCCCTCACGAGGTACAATGGCAAGGGCCTGCCCCGCAATTACGTGCTGGAACGCGATCCTTCCCAATGGGACTATTTCGATCTCTTCGTGGCGGGCTATTATTGGTCCGCCAAGGAAGTGCAGGGACAGCGCCGGGGCCGCATGGCATTGGGCCCGATAGGATCGCCCACCACGCCCCAGAGTCTGATGGACAAGTGTTTCCTGGCCGGCGCCGGGCAGGAAGGGCTGCTACGCATGAACGATCCCGCGGTGGTCGATATGTTCCAGTGGCAGGCCATCCTGATCCATGAAGGCATCCTCAATCCCGATCTGGTGAAGGGGCGCGGATCGGAACAGGACATCCGCGAGGGTTTCCGCACCGGCGAGCTCTTCCTTTCCGAAGCCACCCAGACCGAAGCCTTCCTGATCCACGGCACGGGCACGCCTGAAAGTCCCGGCTTCCTGGCCAATCCCGAGGACATGGGGGTGGCCCTGATGCCCAAGGGAATCTCCATGCAGTTGGATGCGCGCAATGCCTCCGTGCGCGAAGGCCGACGCAGCGTGGGAACGCGCGGATATTGGTGGGGAGTGACGCGCCAGGCGCGTAACCGCGCGCTGTCGTTCCAACTGGCGCATTACCTTTCCAACACCCAGAATCAGATCCTGGAAAGCTCCGCCTTCGGCATCATTCCCGTGCGCCAGGACCTGCTGGGAGAGATGGGCCTGATGTTCGGCGGCGGCTGGACCTCGGAATTATTCCAGACCGCGTCGCAGCAGTTGGTGGAGAACCGCTTCACGGTCGCGCCCCTGATAGAGGAGTTCGCGGACATGGGCCGGAACTATCTGGAAGCCTACCAGGAAATCTGCCTCCCCGGCAGCGGCCAACGGACAAAATTCGAGGACATCCAGAAGACTTTGGAAGATCGCTATATCCCTAGGCAAAGGAAGATTCTGGGAGGGAAGTATCCGGAGAGGGCGTTGTCGGCGCGGTAAATCGATTCCGGCTTTTCCCCTGATTTGCTCCCTGCACCCGGCCCCGGGCTACCGGCCCTGCTAGAGGCCCCCACAATCCTCCTCCCTCCCCCTCCCCTCCGCCCCCAAACATCAGCTATCTTTCCCCCCTCACCCACCACTCCGGGACCCACCATGCCTACCGACAAACTCGACCAGCTTTTCAGCCTGCAATCCGAGCTCAACGATCGCATCTTCGCCAAGAAAGACATCCGTGATCGCGAGGGCAAGACCCTGACCATGGCGACCCTGATCGCCGAGGCGCAGCAGGGGGAGATCGGCCCCAACACCAAGGTGAACGAATGGCTGGGCAAGTATCAGCAGGCCCTGGATGACGAGGGGCGGGAGCTCAAGGAGGAACTGCTGTGGAAATGGTGGTCCAAGGATCACCTGGACATGCAGAACATCAGGGTGGAAATCATCGACCAGTTGCACTTCTGGATGTCCCTGGCCTTGACCGCGGGCATGGACGCCGACACCGTGTTCAAGATCTACATGCAGAAGAACGCCGTGAACCACGCGCGCCAGGACAACAATTATTCCAAGGCCACCAAGAATGAGGCCGACAATAAGACCGTTATGATGTAATACGAAATCCCGCGCGGGTCCTGCCCGCGGCTTTGCCGAAAAAGGGCCTTCTGGATGCAGAGGGCCTTTTAAATTTTCCAAACCGTTTAATTAATCCAAACCCCTATTTATCCAAACACTTCGCCGCGACATCCTTAATCAGGAGATCGTTGTTCCCTCCGGCGGGCAGCAATTGCAGGTCGTAGCTCGTGGTCTCGCGGCCCGCTGAGGGCACGCACTCCGCGTAGGGTATCACTTGGGCCGGAGTGAGCTTCTCGCCGAACATGGACGACACCGGCTTCTCGTCCACCAGCACCAGCACCGGAACGGCCGTTGAGTCGTTGGGCTGGCCCGGTACGGCGGGGTTCCGGGACACCACGTTCACGACGCTGCCCGTTGGCAGCGAGTCGCACGCCTTCAAGGCGGTATTCAACTTCGAAGAATCCTCCTTGGACCTGGCGGGTATGCTGTCCGCGATCACCGAAGTAGAAGCTTTCCCGGACATGGCGGTAATGCGGGCGGTCGAATCCTTGGGCACGTCCTTGCAGGCATAGGTCGGCGTCATGCTCACGGTTCCGATCACCACCTGCTTGGATTCCTGGACAGAGGTGGGGCTCGCGGCGTAGCGAATCCCCACGGCCATGCGGGCCACGTCGGCGGGCAACGATCCAAGGTGGTAATTGCCGGCGGCGTCGATCCTGGCCTTGCGCGATGTGCCGCGGATGAAGACCGTTCCCGAATCGATGCGCATGCCCGATGCCAGTTTGACCTTGCCGGCGAAGGCTGCCGTGGCGCGGACGCGGAAGGTGAACGGGGTCGCGACCTTGATGTCCGGAGCGGCCAGGGTGTCGAAGAACAGGGTCTGGCCGGCCAAGACGCCCTCCACCACGAATTTGCCCGGAGCCTTGAGGCTCAGGGAAACGTAGCCGAGTGAATCGGTGACCGGGGGCTTGGCCGTATCGGCCATTACCGAAACCTGGGCATCGCCGGTATCCGGCCGGTATTCCGGAGCGAACAGGAAAACGTTCACCATCGCCAGGGGCTTGCCTTCGGCATCCACCACACGCGCCGTTACGCCCTTGATCTCGAAGGTATCGGTTTTTTTCTGGTCAGAGCGGTCAACTCCATTTTCCGTGTCCGAGCCGGTGCCGCCGAAAATGCAGCCGCCCAGGCACAGGGACGTTAATGCGGCGGCCGCGAGTCCGATCCTGCGCATCATGGTTTCCTCGTCTTCTTGGGTGCGCGCTTATTTTTTGCGCCGGAAGCGGGGTCGGTAAGCGGAAACAACTGCATGTTGAGATGGTAGACCCGCGCCGGCTCCTGATCCTCGCCGACCTTGCGGAGCACCTCTTTGCGGGTGGCGCGGATCGATTCGATGATCTCCTTGTAGGTCCTGTCCGAGATGCTTACGGTGGTACCGCTGAAGTAACGCTGGTCCTTCGGAAAGCGCGTGATGGCCTCTTCGGCCAGGCGCGCCATGGCCTGATGGAACTTGGGCACGAACAGGGACTGCACGTCCGGATCGGTGAGGATGAATTTGGATGCCGCGCGATAGGCGCCGTCCTCGGTCTTTTCCACCAGCCCCAGGCCTTCCAGGAGTTCGATGGCCTTCTTCACCTTCTTGGGCGGGATGGCCGGGGCCAGGCGCTTCGCCATGTCCTGCGCATTGTCCTTGTACGGCATGAAGGACAGCATCTCGCGGATGGCGACATTGAACCAGTCGGCGTAATAGTCGTACTGAGCCTTCTGGAGCACGTAATGTCCGTGCGGGGTCTTCAGATCCATCAGGATGCCGAAGAACCTGTCCTTGTCTTCGAGCGTCTCCGCCTGGTTGAAATAGACGAGGTATTTGAAATAGTTGGTTTCCGAATCCGTCAGCCCCAGCGCGGAGGCGAATTTGGGGATGCTGTTGTCGGTGAGGTTGTGGACGCCGTCCATCACGCGTTTGAAATAATTCGGCCCGGACATGCCCGTCTTCGCCATGAAGGCGCGATGGGAGAATCCCCGCTGATTGGTTTTCGCCCAGACATAGTACTCCCGGAGATAGCGCCGGTAGTCCGTATAGTCGAAGATGTTTTTCAGCGGGGCAACCATGGGAAGCGTTCGTTGAAGTTTACAAGGGTTCCTGAAGGTAGGAAACGGATATTCTGATTCAGCGGTTTCACCCCTGGTTATGTAGTGTATTATAGCAATTTTTGTCAGCTGCACCCTGGGTTTTACCGCTATTAAAATCAATTTTAAGGGTTTTTGAGTAGTGCATACATTTAATTTTATCTTGACTATCTGGACCCCGGGTTCAAAATAGGGCAAAAGGGTTGTTGGGCGAAGGCGGAGATGAAAGGTTGCATGGGGGTTCCGGTCATGCCGGCATCACTCCAACAGCTGAGACAATCGAATCCGTGATGGTAGTGGCGAACGCGCGCGATTCCGCACGCTTACATCCCGGTAATACAGTGACGGTGGTCAAGAAGCAACCAGGCTGGTTTTGACCGCCCCTTCAAAAAACCTACCTTTGCCGTCCATGCGCCGCTGGTTCCTTCCCGCTTTACTGGTTTCCTTCACGCTAACGGCCATGGCCGCCTTCGGGGGCGATATCAAGCTTCCGGAAGCCAAACGAGCGCCAGCCACCTCCATCCCGGCGCGTAACCAACCTGACAGCGCGGCCCCCAAACCCGTTCGAAAAACCGCCATCGTCATCCCCATCGAGGAGCAGGTCGACTTCGGCCTGCATGCCTTCCTTAAACGCGCCGTGGCCGAGGCCTTGGCCAAGAAGCCCGACGCCATCGTCTTCAAGGTCAACACCTATGGCGGCGAATTGCAATCCGCCTTCGAGATCGTGGATTTGCTGATGGGCGTCTCCAAGTGCAGCACCTACGCCTACGTGGAACAGAAGGCCATCTCGGCGGGCGCGCTCATCTCCCTCTCCTGCAATCGCATCGCCATGGGCAACGGCACCACCATCGGAGACTGCGCACCCATCACCCAAGGCTCCGACGGCATCGTAATGCTGGGCGAGAAGATCCAATCGCCCCTGCGCGCCAAGTTCCGCACCCTGGCCGAGAAGAACGGGTATCCGGGTTTTCTGGCCCAGGCCATGGTTACCGCCGATATCGGCGTGGTGGTCGCTGATTCA
>JBDSIO010000138.1:0-8533 GCA_039917895.1 Fibrobacteria bacterium
CACGGCCTTTGCTTGCGCAAAGCCCGCGCTGGTTCCTTCAGGTCTTGTCCGTCCCGGCCAAGCCCTTCAGCCTCGTTCACAGGTTAATCGGACGTTATACGGACCAAGATAAATTGAAGAAATGAAAAACGAAGAAAACCAAGAATCTCAGAAATGAAAACCGATTCTTCCGTGGCATCCTATGAGTGGCGCTGATTCAAGCAGTTGCCTCATTAGGCCTTCGGCTTTGCGTTTGGGTTACGAAATAAAAATAGGGATATATAAATGTCGAAGAGCGATTGGGTTGTAGGCATAGTTACCCTGGCTACCATGATCGTAGCAGGTATATTTGCATTCAAAAGACTTTTCCTTTCGAAAGGTGAAAGTTCGACATCCGTTTAGGCTCTTGCCGCAAAGGCACTTGCTGCTTCAATAATTTTCGGAATCGTCTTTGGTTACCTAATTTTCAAAACTAAAATTGGCTAAAAATTGACCTACGCTCTGTGAGGAGAATTGGTTTTGAATCAAAAAAAATGAATTACGAGGGCTAAATAGCCTGCACTCGATCTGGATCAAAACTTAGGATCCAAATGTGCAGTAGGATCCGAATGGGCAGTAATGAAAAAGGGAAGCCTTCCGAATATATTGGGTGGTTACTACGACACCCCACTTTGTAAGCTCTCGCGTTCTGGCAGCGTAAAGATCCCGCGTTCCACTCCCTGCTGATTCTTCCCGCATTTACTCGGTATTGATTTCATCCCACGCAAAAGGCCCCTTCCTAGTCGGGAAGGGGCTGGAAGTGAACGGATTGGTGTGGCCGGCGACTCAAGCTTGGTCGCAGACCTCCCTGGCCAACTCATCGGGGATCAGCTTTTCCTGCCGGATGACCGCCAGGTTCATGCAGTTTCCCGCACCGGGTTCGAAAAACCGGAAAAAGCGTACTGGGAATTGCACATCGGTTCCTGGTTTCGCAGGGGCAAAAAACCAAGCCGGGCCACCGCAAGCAGGCGAAGGGCGGGAAGAAAAGCGGCCCCGCCGCTTCTTGACTTAAGGGCTAGGCGCCGCTCAAATGGCTACAGCCCCGGCAGCCGCACGAACATCCCCAGGGAAAGGATGACGATAACGCTGAGGATGAGCACGAACGCGTAGTTCCAGCGGAGATCCGTGCCCTTGGCGCGGCGCTCGGCGGCTTCGGCGGTCGGCGATTGCAGCCACATGGCGCGCACCATTTGGAAGTAGAAGTAGAACGAAATCAGCCCGCCGCAAACCGAGAGGAAGATAACCGGCAACGTCATGGCTGGCAGATTGGCTCCCGGGCGTAACGCCTCCAACACGACGCCGAACTTGGCCGCGAACCCGGCGGTGAGCGGGATGCCCGCGTAGCTCAGAAGGATGATCGTCAATCCCAGCGCGAGCCAACGGTTGGTCTTGCCCATGCCGGCAAGATCGGAAAGTTCATCCACATCCGCGTTGCGCGAGCCCATGGCCATGAAGGCGGCCCATGAGCCCAAGGTCGTGATGCCGTAGGAACCCAAATAGAAGACCACGATGGGCACGGAGTTGATGAGGATGCCCAGCAGGATGAAACCGGCGTTCACGACCGCGGAGTAGGCTATCAGGCGCTTGAGATTGGTCTGCACCACGGCTTGCAGATTGCCCATGATGGCCGAGATCGCCGCGCCCACCAGCAGTACCGGCTTCCACAGATCGGAAAGAGGTTCAAAGGCGC
Organism: Fibrobacteria bacterium; assembly: GCA_039917895.1. Taxonomy (GTDB): domain Bacteria; phylum Fibrobacterota; class Fibrobacteria; order UBA11236; family UBA11236; genus Chersky-265. The sequence goes on from JBDSIO010000138.1 coordinate 1,709, forward strand.
CCCACAGGAGCATGCCCAGCATGCCGAACACGGCCACCTTTACCGGCGAGGAGATGATGGCCAAGGAGGCCAGGTTGGTGCCCTGGTAAACGTCCGGCAGCCAGCTGTGCAGGGGCGCCACCGCCACCTTGAACAGCACGGCTCCCAACAGGAATCCCAGACCGACCTTGGCCAAGGTCAGGTCCGCGGTCGCGCCCACGTCCATCAGTCGCGTCAGTTTGTCGTGGATGGCGGCCAGGTGGATTTCCCCCGTGGCCCCGTAGATGAAGGAAAGGCCGAGCAGGAACAGCACGCTGGAAAAGACCCCGAGCAGCAGGTATTTCATGCCCGCTTCGTTGGAGCGCGGGTCCTTATGGCTGAATCCCGCCAGCACGTAGGAGGGGATGGAGACGAGTTCGTAGGCGATGAAGAGCGTGGCCAAATCCCCGGCCAGGCACAGGTTGACCATGCCCAGGGCCAGCGCCAGCACAATCATGCGCCAGTCGACGCCGGTCACGCGCACCTTGTCCAGGTACTCTTCGGAGAGGATCATGCCGATGGCGGTGAGGCCCAGGCACAGGTAGGCGATCAGCTTGCCCACGTAGGTCACGCGGATGGCGCCTCCGAAGTATTGCGAATCCACGGGCAGGAAAATCCAGATGAACACGGCGGAGGCGCAAAGCGCCACCACGCTGATGATCGAGGAAATGCTTTCCTTCTGGTTGGGGCGCAGGGAGGCGAGCACGAGCAGGAAGATGAAGCCCAGGATCAAGGGCAGTTGCGTAATCAGGTAAGGATTCATGGCAGGCCCGCTAGGGCGCGGACTGCCCCGATGGTGAGGATGGTCTTTTCCACCGGTCGGATGAAGAGCATGGGATACAGGCCCAACACCAGCCATACACCGATGAGGCCAAGCGCCAATCCCGTTTCGCCGTAGGAAAGGTCGCCCGCCTGGCTGAAGCCGGGCGCGTCCGGGCCCTTACGGACGCCCAGGAAAATCAGGTGGAAGGCCCTCACCAGCGCGGCCGCGCCGATCAGGGCGCCGACCGAGGCCAGCAGGGTCAGCCAAGGCGAGGAGCGGAAGGCCGTGAACAGGACCAGGATTTCTCCTGCGAAGTTGCTGAAGCCGGGAAGGCTGGCGGAGGCGAAGATGGCGGTCAGCAGCACGGCGGCGAGGCGGCGCTGGCCCGTGCGCAGGCCACCTGTGGCGGAGAGCAGCGGGCTCTCGCCAGAGGTCGAGATGCGCGCGTCGAAGGCGAACAGGGCCGCCATGATGAGGCCATGGTTGAATACCTGGAAGATTGCGGCGGTAAGGCCGGTGGTGGTCACGTCACCGGAAGCGGCGAACACGCCCAAGGCCACCAAGCTCAAGTGCGACAGGGAGGAATATATGAGGATGTCTACCAAGCGATCCTGCGCCAAGCAAAGCAGCGCGCCGTAAATGGCGCCCATCACGCACAAGGTCTGCAGATACGGGGCCAAGTAGGTGATTTCGCCCGAAAAGCCCGGGGCCAGCACCAGGATGAGTCCGTAGGCGCCCATCTTGGACATCAGCGCGGAGAGCACGGCCCGGCAAGCCGGGGCGGAAACGTTGTAGGTGTCGCGCAGCCAGCCATGGAATCCGAGCAGGGGCAGCTTGACCGCGAAGGCCAGGGCGAATCCCGCAAACACCCACCAGCGCTGTTCCGGAGCCATGTCGGATACGATGGCGGCAATCCCGTTCACGCCCGGATCCTTGCCCGCCACCGCGCACAAGGCGATGATGGAGACCAGCATGGGCAGGCTGCCCACCAAGGTGAACAGGAAAAAGCGGACCAGCGCATTGTAGACGGAACCGGAGTGGATGTTGGCGCGGCCGTGCATGCCGATCCAGAAGTACGCGCCCAGCAAGGCGGTTTCCCAGAACAGGTAGAAGAGCAACAGGCTGTCCGAGACGAACACGCCGGCCAGGCTCAGGGTCAGCAGGTTCGCGGAGACGTAGTAGGAAGGGCCGTAGCGGCCGTCCTTGTCGCGCAGCCAGGTGAAAATCAGCGGCAGGCAAATTCCCATCAACATCAGGAATGGAGCATTGCGGGCGTCCAGGTACAAGGTCGGTTCGATCAGCAGGCTGGTGACCCCGAGCGGGACCGCGCGGCCGCGCAGGAACAGGCCCTCCGGAACCGACATGGCCATGATCGAGATCCAGACCAGGTACGCGCCATAAACCCACTGGAACACCAGCGAGGCCTTGGCCTGGGCCAGATTGCGGGTCTTGGAGGCGCGGTCGCGCGAAGGGGCCGCGCCATGCAAGACCATGGCGCCCATGGGCATCAGGATAATAGGGAGAAGGAACGCGGAGAAGGCATCCATGGTTCAGTGCCCTCCCAGGTAGAAGGCGAGGAGGAACACGGCCAAGAGCACTCCGATGGCGTATTGATGGGCCTTGCCGGTTTGCAGGCGGCGGAGGCCCAGGGAGAGTCCCCGGCCAAGCATGCCCGCAACCGTGGGGAGGCCGGTGAAGATGTTTTCCAGGATCAGGCGGCTCAAATAAGCGGCGCCTTTCAAAGGCGTGGTAATGAGCGCGGCATAGACGTCATCGAAGTAGAATTTGCGGGTGAGCGGGCCAAAGGCCCCGAAGCGCAGACCCTTGAGCAATCCCAACACCGACTCGCGGCGCTTGCCGTTCGAGAAAACCGCGAACACCGCGGCGGCGAGGATCAGGTTGATGACGAGGGGGATCCAGAGATGGCCCAGGGCTTCGCCTTCGGGCTCTGCGCCGCCTCCGGTGATGATTTTCCAGATGAGGCCGTTGCCATGCAGGGAAGGCGAAGCGCTGAGCCAGCCGAAAATGGGGGCTGCGAGGATGAGAATTCCCAGCACGCCGAGAATGGTGGGGCTGGTTTCCTTAATCACGCCGCCGTGGCCGCCATGGCCATGATCCCCGTGGGCGTGGTCATCCTTGCCGTGGCTGTCGTGGCCGGACTTGGAAGCATGCGCAGTTCCGCCTTTGACCGGTTTGGGAACTACCGGACCGGCGGAATCGCTGCGCAGATACCCATACAGGCGGAACAGGTAGACGACCGAAAGCAACTCGACCGCTATCACGATGCCATGGACGATATGCCCGGAGAGGCGGAAGCCGAAACCTTCGAACTCGGCGTCGTGCAACGCCCCGAGCACCGCTTCCTTGCTGAAGAAACCGGCGGCCAGATAGGGAACCAGGCACGCGCCGCCGATGCAGCCGACCAGAAACGCGATGTTGGTCACTGGGAGCTTCTTGAGCACGCCCCGGAGGTGGCGCACGTCCTGCTCGTGATGGGCCGCGAAGATGACGCTTCCGGCGGCGAGGAATAACAGGGCCTTGAAGAAGGCATGGCCGAAGAGATGCAAAAGGCCCGCGCCCGTGGAACCCGCCGCCAGGGCCAGGAACATCAGGGCCAGGTTGCTGAGCGTTGAATAGGCCAGGATTTTCTTGATGTCGGTCTGGACCAGGGCCAGTACCGCGCCCAAAACCAGGGTCGTCAGGGCGCAGAGGCAGATGATCAGGCGCGCTTCCGGCGACACGGCGTACAGCCAATCAAGTCGGGCCAGCAGGTAGACGCCCGCCGTGACCATGGTGGCGGCGTGGATGAGCGCGGAAACGGGCGTGGGGCCTGCCATGGCATCGGCAAGCCACACGTGGAGCGGGGCCTGGGCGGATTTGGCGAACGCTCCGCCGAGCAGGAACAGGGCGGCCAGGGCCGCCTGGCCGGAATGTATGCTTGCGAGGGCGGGACCGTGGAGGGCCAGCTCCGAAAGCGACACCGTGCCGAACAGGGAGAACATCGTGAACACGCCCAGGATGAAGAGCACGTCGCCGATGCGGTTCACGAAAAAGGCGCGGAAGGCGGCCAGGGGCACATCCTCCTGCTTCCAATAATGCCCGATGAGGAGATAGGAGCAGAGGCCCACGCCTTCCCAACCCAGGAAGATGAGCACCAGGTTGTCGGCCAGAACCAAAGTGAGCATCGAGGCCACGAAAAGGTTCAGGCTGGCGAAGAAGCGGCCCTGCTCGGAATCGTGGCGCATGTAGCCGATGGAATAGACCGTGATCAGGAATCCGAAGAAGGTCACCAGCAGGCACATGCACAGGGAAAGGGAATCCAAATGGAGATGCAGTCCGGCCTGGAATGCCTGGGTCGCGATCCAGGGACCGGTGTCGAAATCGACGGGTTGACCGGCGCCGAAAACCCCGGCGCCGCAGAAGCAGAGTACGATGGCCAGTGATCCGGCGGCCGCCAGGCTGGCGATACCGCCGATGGCGTTATAGGGAAGCCTGGTTCCCAGCAAGGCGAGCAGGGCCGCGGACAAAGCTGGAATCAGCGGGATGAGCAGCAACAGCCAGGGATTCATCAGGCCCGTTCCCCCAGGTGCGCCACGCGCTCGCGCGTGATATCGTTGTAGTTCTTGAAAAGCACGATGATCATGGAGAGCCCTACGGCCGCTTCCACGGCGGCCACGCCGATGGAAAGCATGTAAAGGTAATGGCTGGATTCCTGCGTGCCCCAACGGAAGAAGTTGAAGGAGACCATGGATAGGTTGACGCCATTGAGCATCACCTCTACCGAGAGCAGGATCATGATGAGGCTGCGGCGGCGGAACACGCCGTAGCTGCCGATGAGGACCAACGTCAGCGAGAGCGCAAGGCAGTTCGGGAGCGTGAATACATGCGGGAAGTTCATGCTGGTTTCCTGTCCAGGGCCGGCTCTCGCTTGATGACGGGAAGGGTCTCGGTTGGACGGGTGGAGATGGAGTCGACCTTGGCCGGCGCCGCCCCCTTGCGCCGCGAGAAGTTGAGCGCGGCGATGATCCCGACGAGAATGAGGAAAGAGATCAGCTCGAAGGATACTGTGAGGGGATTGTTGGACGGATCCTCGAACAGCATGGCCGCGATGGAGGACAGTTCCCCGAACCCGGGCTTGGTGACCGGCTCCACCGGAAGCTGGGCCGCGGCCCGGTAGACCTGGGGAATCAGCAGCGCGCCCGCAACGCCCACCAGCAGCAGGCCGATTACGGCTCCGCGCAGGCCGGTAAAGGCGCTTTCCACGCCGGCAAGCGGGGATTCGCCACCTTTTGGAGCCGGGTTGATCATCATGATGACGAAGGTGAACAGCATCATGATGGCGCCGGCATAGACCAGGATTTGAAGGATGCCCACGAACGAAGCCTGCAAAAGGATGTACACCAGGGAGGTGGGCAGGAACGAAAGGATGAGCAGCAGCGTGGCCCGCACCGGATTCTTGATGAGGACAACGGCCAGGGAGCTTATCAGGATTAACGCGGCGGAAAGGGCGAAGGTGATTTCGACAAGCGGTGAAACTGGCACTGATCCCTGACCTTATGAAGGGTTAAAGGTTTCTGGGGTGTGGGCGGAAAAAGCCCGATTTCCGGCAGGAATTTAGAAAATAACCGGGGGATTACAAAGGCGGAGCGCCATGGCTTCGCTTAAACCGGAACGGTCTGCGGCGGCCGCTACGCTGGACGGAATCGGGTAGTTTCCATCGGAGCGAGGGCCGCCGCAGAGGCGTTCAGCCGGGTTCGGGCACGGCGACAAGCCGGCCCAAAGTACGATTTTCCTTTTCCCTGTCGGCGACTTCCGAAAGCCAAGGCGCGGGAAAACGCAAAGTGAAGATAAGCCCGTGACCGCCCCGGGCGTCGTTCTTGCTCTGGACCTGGATGCGGCCACCGTGGTTTTCCACGATGGACTGGACGATGAACATTCCCAAGCCGCGGCGGGCCGGACCTTGCTTGGTCGAAAAGAAAGGCTCGAAAATCCGTTCCAAGTCCTCGCGGACGCAACCTTTGCCGTCGTCCTCGATGGTGATGCTGAGCTGATCGCCTGCCCGGAAGATGGTGGTAGCGATCTCGGAGGCGCCCGCTTCCAGGGCGTTGATGTAAAGATTGATGAAGACCTGATCGAGGCGGTCCGGATCGCCGAGCAATACCGGCGCATCGGGACGCAGGATCCACCGGAATCGATCCGCGTCGCGGTGGAAATGCGTGTGCACGCAACCTTTGACGGCATCAGCCAGGTTCAGAGGCGATAAACGTCCCGAAGCGGTGGCGGCGTTGGACGTAATCATGGAGCGTGTCCGGCTTCCCGTCTTACTTCCAGGTATACTTCCAGTCATGCTTCCCGTCATGCTTCCAGTAAAAGATTCCAGCTTTTCCACCACCCGGTCGATGCGGTCGACGATATCGCGGTCGGTTCCCGTAGTCCGCTGACGGAGCAGCCGGGCATTGCCCTTTAGCGTGCAGAGATAGTTCTTCAATTCATGGCCGATCAGCGCGGCCTCGCCATCCCGTTCGGCCTCAACCGGTTCAGGCGTTGCGGGCGGGCTGCCAGCGGTCTGGGCGATCTTCAGGCTTTTCTCAAGCCGGGCATGGTACCTACGGCGGCGAAGGAGAGCGGTCCCGGAATGGGCCAACCGCTTCCCAGAACCCGCCACCACCCACAACCCTGTTACGGCTACCGCCAAGGCCGATACCATCGGAACCAGGTAAGTGCGCTGGCCGGTGTCGGTCCACCACATGCCCAGATAAGCCGCGAAGGCGCCCAAGGCCGCATAGGACAATATGGCTGTGATCTTTTCCACTGACATCATGGAGAATCTATTCCCTTACCCGGTCGGAATTCGTCCCCGATCCCTAACTCCCGCTCTTTTTTAGAGAGCAGTCCGCCTGGATGCCGCTTCGGCCGGAATTCAGATTCCATTACTCTTTCCCGGCCCGCGCGCTGGCGATTTCCCTGCCTCGGACCTTTGACGCGAAAGGAACCCGAAACGGGGACAGCCAATTAAGGATCCTGGATTCGTTTAAGGCAGGTCC
>JBDSIO010000139.1:0-17835 GCA_039917895.1 Fibrobacteria bacterium
CGCCAGATACCCGGAATCCTCCAGATAGCCCATGGCGAAGAACAGGATGACGATTTGCGGCAGGAAGATGATCACGGAACCCAGGCCCCCGATGACGCCGTCCGCGACGAGATCGACCAGCCAGGAACTGGGCAGCAGATGCTTGACGAGGTCGATGGTCCAACCGAAGCCGACGTCGATGAGATCCATGAACGGCGTCGCCATCCAGAATATGGAGGTGAAGATCACGAACATGGCAGCCAGAAAAATCGCCAGACCGTAAACGGGATGCAAAAGGATGCGATCCGCCTTGGCCGAAACGGGGGCGGTCTTTACGGTTGTGATGACAAGACGTTCCACTTCATCCAAAGCCGCGTAATAGCCCGCCACGCGCTCCTCGTTCATGCCTTCGGCGAAAACCTTGTAGGCCTCCATATCCGCCGCCGGCCGCAAGGAACCCGAACGGCCCGCCATCCACCGCTGCTCCAACAGGCGGCCCAGCTCCGCGACCTTGTCTTTCTTGCGCGGATCGATTGGGAACACCGGGCACTCCATCAGCTCCGCGAGCTTGACCGGATCGATGCTTCGGCCTTTCCGCTTCAGCAAGTCCGACATGGTCAGGGCAATGAGGAGATTGAATCCCTGATCCTGCAACTGCTTTACGAGATAGAGATGGCGCGACAACTGGTTCGCGTCCACCACGGCCACGACCAGGTCGGGGCGATGCTTGGCGAAGAGCGCGTCCACCGTGACCTTCTCATCCAGCGAAGCCGGTATAAGGCTGGTAAGTCCGGGCGTATCCATCACCCGGCAGGCGAAGCCTTCGATATTGCGGCCCGCGCCGATGGCGAACTCGACCGTGGCGCCGGGATAGTTGATGGTGGTGTAGTGAGAACCCGTGAGCAAATTGAAAAGCGTGGTCTTGCCCGAGTTCGCGGAGCCCACGAGGGCAATCAGCGGATCGGAGGCGGAACCAGGCGAGGCGGCGTTGACCGAAGCGTCGGGGGTACTGGTCGAGCCGGGAGAACCCGGCGCGCCATGAGGCGTAGAAGGATTCAAGTCCGGACGCGGATGCACGAGGCTTCGCTCTTCCGCAACGCAATCGACGTCCCGCGCAAGGCGTATATATTGGGATCGCCGAAGGGTGTGGACATGAGGAAGGCGATGGGGCTGCCGGTCACGAATCCCAATTCCATGAGGTGGAGTTTCAATGCGGGATCGGCATGGATGCGGAGGATGGTGCCGGATTCTCCGGGCTTCAGGGAATCCAACGCCACTCCGGGTCCGGGTTCTCCGGGAACAGACTTCCCCAAGTCGAGGGATTCATGCTGTATGACTTTGACCATCGGCCATGCACTTCCAGTAAATCGGGTCTTCAGTTTGCTTCCTTAATAATACCCAGGTCCGCCGGGAAAATCAAGACTGTGTCTCAATCTTAGATCCACAATTCCAGCAATAACCGGCACGTTGACCCTACGTTTCCTCGAAAAGACCAGGCATTATGATTCAATACCAATACTACCAGATGGCCGGGCAAAGTTCCCGCGTTTCCGACAGTCAAATTGGCAGGGGAATCCCGAGGTTTAGCCCACTCTCCACGATCCGCCTGGATCGGGAGTATTTTATCCCTCAGACATCGCAATTTCCTTTAGGCGGTATCCATGAAGGCTCTTTGTTTCCTGCTGCTGCTGACCCCGATCCTGGCCACCGCAGGCAAATCCGAATCCGACTTCCGCAAAGCGGCACCCGAAATCCACCGCAAGGCGCTTTGGCTGGAAGAGAACCCCGACGCGCCAACCTGGGGCGATAGCCTGAAGGTTGTCCTGACATGGGGCCGCCAGGTCCCCTACGCGACTATGGGCACCGCCAAGATCCTGGAAAAGGAATTGCAGAGCCTGCCCAAGGATCAGGTCGCGGGCCGGGTCTCCAGCATGATGTTGGTGGGATACATCCAGGTCGCCACCGAACCGGGTTTCAAGCAGGCGAATGAATTCGAAATGGCCAAAGCCGGACTGACCTGTATGATCCATTTCTACGAAAACGCTCAGAAAAGCAAGCCCGAATACACGATTCCTTCGATGGAGCGCTATGCCAACCTGTTCCACTCAGATGCCCTGGACGAATACATTAAAGCCAAGCTCCGCAAATAGTTCCGGCTATTCTTGGAATAACTGAGCCTTCAAATCTGCTACTCGCTGTTTACGTTTGGCGACATGGCTGGCACTTTCCAGAATCTATACAACTAAAAGGTGGGCTCGCGGTGGCACTCGTCCAAGTTTTCCGCTACGTCCGCTTCAGCAAATTACAGCTTCGCCATTGTTTCCAGTTTTATTTCCAAGTCGATAACCGTCAATCTCCCCCCTGGGCAGTAACAAAATGTTTATACTTTTATTTTACATAGTTGAGTAGGACTTATGAAAAATAGATTTTTAATCGCTATTGTTATCGCGCTTCTCTGCGCAACTTTTCAGATAGAGTCGGCTTGCTTGGGCTGGAACAATCCCCCCACGGGGAATATGCCTACCGGTGTCACGCACTATACATACCATAGTCAGGCCAATAACGTCGATATCGGATATTCCGTGTACCTGCCGCCCAATTATACGGCAGATACCACGAATCGCTACCCCGTGATATATTCCTTACATGGATTGGGCGGGACCGAAAGCAACGACGAAATGGCCAGGTATATTTCGCCGTTCATCCAATCGGCAATCGTTAGCAACTCCGTTCCGCCAATGATAATGGTTTTCCCCAATGGAAATTGTGATAAATGGTATTTGGATGCCGAGAACGGTTCGACAAAGGTGGAAACCGCTATCATAAGGGAATTGATACCATTAATCGAGAATAAATACAGGGTCTATACCGATCGCGGACATCGCGCGATTGAAGGCATGTCCATGGGCGGCTTCGGCGCTTCGCTCTACGGGGTCAAGTACCCCGAGCTTTTTTGCAGCATGGTCCTGTACGCCCCTGCAATGCTGCAAAACGTTTCCGGCGGCAGCAAGGCATGGTTCGATACTACGGGGCCCTATGGAAAACTCCGACAGAACGCCGCCGTCATTAAGAAAAATATCAAGGTCAGAATGTGCGTCGGCACGAACGACAATCTTGGCACGTCGGTCAGAGCGTGGCGGGATTCGCTTATCAAGGCGGGCGTTTCTGTTGAATATGCCGACGTTTCGGGCGCTGCTCATGAGCTAGGCAAATTGGGGTCAGCGCAAGGGGTTAACATGTTTAAATTCCACGCGGCCAATTTCGCTCAAACAACGTCTATCCGGAATTCGATCGATCAAAAGCCGTATGATCCCGTTTCAAAAACCGCAATGAGCGCCATGATAGCTACAATCTCAGGGACTCGAATTCCTTCCCAATGGCATGCAACGGCAAATAGCGTTGCGATATATTCTCCCGGCGGCAAATTACTGGGCGAGGAGAGTATTGCGGGCAAAGAAAACCTGGATACGCGCGGTCTGAATCAGCAGTTCGGATCGGGCCTCCTGATAGTCAGACCGGTTCGGAAACCCTGACTTTCCGGTCATACTGGTACTCAAAGTCAGGACTCGGTTGAGGCGAATAAGGCGGCCACCGTCAGGAAGTGGATCCACTCCTGCGTCGTCAAGTCTCCGAACCCGATGACTTCGAACTCCGGGCAGGTAAAGGATAGGTCGTGTTCGCTCACGTAGGCGGCGATTCCATCCGCCGTCTCTTGCAAGCCTTCCGCCAGGTTCCGTCCGGAAATCCTCCCCGTCGAAGGAACGATGAAATCCGGAGGTTGATACTTCGTCGTGAAATCAAGGAAGACTGCATCGATTTGCGGGGACTTTCCTGCACCAAGCCGAAGGGATGGGGTTAACCGGACTTTGGACAAATCGATCGCCCTGTAAGATTTCAGCAGGTGCTCCCCGAGCTGACCGGCCGTCCAGCTCCCCGGAAAGGGTACTCGGTTTATCTGCTCTTCGTCCAAGGGTTCCAGCAGTCAAAGCAGTTCGTTCTTGATGGCAATGAAGGCTGAAAGTTCTTCTTGCCGGGTCATTCCTCCACCCTCGCCTTCAACCTGTCATGGGTGTATTTCCAGATAAGCGAGAATCCGGCCTTGTGCTCTTCCCTCAGGAAGCCTAGTGCAGATGCACCCACGCGGATTTCCTCGGTGTAACTCACGGTCAGATTTTCTACCAATAGTTCTTTCATGATTATGCGTTCCTCCTTCAGAAAATCATCGCTCCGCTACAGCGAAGCAGGGACCGATTGTCAGGATTGGCCTTTTTCCTCGGCACGTTCCTTGATGCGTTGCAGCTGATTACGCCAGTATTGCTTGAAACCGCCTGCCCAGTCATGGAGAGGGCGGATGGCATCAGCGTTGGTTCTGTAAAGCATTTGCCTGCCTTCTCGGCGGACCCGCACCAAATCCACATCGCGCAGTACGCGCAGATGTTTCGAGACGGAAGGCTGCTCCAGCCCCAGCAGGTCGACGATGTCCCCGACCGGACGTTCCTGGCTGGCCAATAGTTCGAGGATTTCCCGCCGGCGGGATTCCGCGATGGCGTTGAAGACATCCGATGTGGTAGCCGCTCTGGACATGGAAGGAATATATATTCCGATATGGGTATATGTCAAGTCCCATTTTGAGAGTGGCATGGGGCCGGCTTGTGTGGTCAGCAACCAAGCACACCGATTAGAACACAACAGCAGCCAATTTAGATTGGACGTTTTCCCCTCCAGAAACGTCCAACTCCCCAATGGACGGATGCACGTGCCACGTAAAAGGATAATGACATGCTTCGGAATTGGTCGGGATTGGGAATGGGATTGGTTTCGGTGTTGGCGGCGGGCCTGCCGGGAACGACGTCCTCCCAAGGGCTGGAGAAAGGGGCATGGGAGATCTCCGGCATGGGAGCATGGTCATACTCCGACGACTCCGGACCGGGTCCGAACACGGTCACCACGCAGCTCTCGCTTTCACCCGCCCTGCAGGCTTATCCCACGCGTTATCTGTTCCTGGGTCCCATCCTCGAATACAACCGTGTCCGGACCGATAGGGAGCTCAGCAGCGGCATACCGGGCTCCGTGACCCTGTCCACACGCTGGGATCTCGGCCTCCAGACCGGAATTCTGGTCAACTGGTCGGACGCGCGCTTCCGCCCGCTGCCCTACCTGGGCGCCGCCGCAGGCCTCTCCGTAGTGAGCCTCGACATCGATGCAGGCGAGACATTCGAGGAGGACTCCCACCTCGCCGAGAACGGTCATTTTTTCGCCTTCTTTCTTGGCAGCAAACTGCGCCTATCCGAGTCCTTCTACCTGAACTTACAGCCCACTCTGACCTTGGTCTCCATCGGACAAAGCGAGGCGCTGGGCTTCCGTGTGGGGACGGGATTTTCCGGTACGTTCTGACTCCGGATGATTAAAAGCGCTCCGTAGTTTTGTTCGGAAATTCGTTTCCGCTGTGAATAATACCCCCCCTTTTCCCATGCGCAATCGATCCGACTGATCCTGTATCAAACTTCGGCCAATGTTTATGCGTCGAACCAACCGAGCCACTCGGTGACCAGCGCGAGACGCACCTTGTCGACGAAGCCGGAAACTCAACAAGATCGATCTGGTTATTTTTGACGTGCGGTCTGCAGCGTTCCGAAAAGTTGTATCAAAGACGCTTCGTCGTGCTTGCCGTAAAAACCGTACCAGTATTCGAGCGCTGCTGGCGACATAACGTTCAGTGCTGCCAAGATTTGCCTGGCAAATTCGACCGGAGCGGTCGAGCCAGCGGTAATCAGACAGCCATCCGTATAAGCAAGTTCGTGTTGGAAATGTGTTGCGCCGTGGTATGTTGGGAATGACATTTTAAGGTAATCGAGGCTCGTGGCAGTGTGCATCACAGTATCGAGCATGCCGGCTTTGGCCATAGCCTCAACCGCACCACAGATAGCTGCCACATGTATCTTAGCTTTCAAAAATTGCCTAGCAAGCTTTAGTGCTGCTTCGTGCTCGGGCTGCTGCCAATCGTCGCTCCCGGGCAAGATCAGCAAAGCAGCATTGTCGATAGTAACTTCGTCCAGACTATAGTCGGGAATAATTCGTATGCCACCCATAGTCACAATAGGCTCTTTTGTTAGAGACACAGTCTTAACTGCAAAGCGTTCCGTAGCCGTAAAAAATCGGCCGCTCTGTAGTTCGGCGACAGCCTGACCTGGTTCCCAGTCTGCCATGGCAGGCAGCACGTACAAATATACTGTTTTACTCATGATTTAATCTCCGTTTCATTTAGTATGCTCGGGTGGTGTTCTTGATCTACGTATGAAGTTGGGTTGAAAAGTGGACTCACTAGGGTCCCTTGTTCATCCCTTCCCGTACCGCGATCCTCCATGCGAATTCAAGCTTCGGTTCCTATTGGAAGGAGCATGGCGAGTCCAACGTAGCGGCTGTTCGCGCAAAGGAAGTGACGCCGACCACGACCAAGGCCATGGTGGTGAGTTTGGATGGCGTAATGGGGGCCGTGGATTGTGGAGCTATGTGACGGCGAGCCCGGTTTACAAAGGCTTTCTGCCGGTGTTCGATTTCTACCATGCGACGGAATACTTGGCGAAGGCGGCAGAAGCGGCTTATGGTAGTGCCACCTACGACAGTCAAGGCTGGTTTCGGAAATGGAAAGAACGGCTTCTGATCGAGGACGGAGCGGCGGGCAAAGCCATCCGCGCCATGAACTATTTGCTTAAACGGGGAAACCTCAAGGGCGAGAAACGGACCCAGCTTTTGTCGGCACGGAGGTTCTTCCGAAACAACCTGACACGGTTGAACTATACTTGGTTCCATTCGCGGGGACTTCCTGTAGGCAGTGGGGTCGTGGAGGCTGCGTGCAAGTCGGTGGTAAAGGCGAGAATGTGCCGAAGCGGAATGCGGTGGACCCACGAGGGTGGGCAAACGATCCTGTCCCTGGGTACGGTCATCAAATCCTCACGCTGGGACGAGTGCTGGAATGAATACCAATCCCGCAGGCTCGCCGCATGATACGTAGGTTGGAGTATTCGCCCTATTTCCCTCGGACATGCTTCCCATTACGGGCTCGCTGTGAGGATCCACACGCTTGCAATAAAAAGCTCTTGGGGGATTATCTGACTATGGTAAATTGAGGCCTACCCTTTTCCGGAGTTCGACTGTGCCTATTGACTCCTTCTCAAAATCAAGCGCCGAGTCGCTTCTGAAACGGCCGGGAGATTCGCTATTCGGAACTTCCGGCTCTCCCTCCTTTTCCCCGGATGTTTTCACGAAGCCACGTTCAGGCAGAGGTCGAGGCACCGCCAGGCGCAAAGCCAACCAGGATGCCCAAGCGGCCAACGAGGCGGCTTTCGATAAAGACCACCGGGAACGGATTACGGTCAAGGATCCGGAACCTCCACCGAAGCCCAAGGCCAAACTGTCCAATGGAAAATGGCTTATGCCCCAGGGGAAGTACGGGCAGGACATCGAAGCCTGCGTTGACGTGGAGCTTCCACCGGAAATCAAAGACCTCACCCGCGTCGTCTTTGTAGTATTCGAGTTGACCGCGGATGGTAAGCGCGTGGAGCGGTGGCGGCCCAAGCCTGGGCAGGAGCCCCACGCCAAGGACGGCAAGGCCATTTGCAAGGTCACCGTGCCCACTCCTGCGGAAAAGGACGGACAGCTTCCCGTTAAGGCCTATTACCAGTTCGTCGCCAAGCACGTCTATTCCGAGGAGCACCAGGGGCCGAGTCTCGAAGCCGCGCCCGGCCCGCCACTTTCGGGATTCGAATCCTTCATCTTCTACGCGCCCTTGGATGATGAGTACCTGATCATCGACAATCCGGAGGACTTCAAGTCCCTGGACCTGGAAATCAAGCAGTTGGAGGGCCTCAAAGGTGCGACCCGGCGTGCTTGGGAAGCGCCGGATGATTCGAGGCGCAAGGAGGTCCTGGATCAGGTCAACGAAGAGGCGCCCAAGCTGTTCGGCATGGAAGCCCTGAACAATCCCAAGGTCGCGCTCAAGGAAGTGATTAACCTCCGGAAGTACGATGCCTGGGGCAAGACGGGCAACTGGGAGTACATCCGCCCTTCCCCGGGCCCGGGCCAGGAAGGGGCGCCGGTCAAAGGGAAGTGGGTCAAGGCAGACGACCCGGCTCTGAAGAAGAACCTCGACGATCTCCTGAAGAAGGCTCCCGGCCACAAGGAGGCTTCGCCCCTGCTCTCGGGTTCGCTTTCGCTGAAGCTATTCGAGGTGAAGCCGAAGAGCGGCCAGCCGCTAAAGTGGAATTGGAAAAAGCAGGTGGACAAGGAAGGTAAAATTGTCGGCCAGCACTTCACTTTCAGCAAGGAAGGGGCGGTGTGCCGGTACGCCTATGGGTGGGACGGCTTGGAAGCCTCCGCCAACCTCCGGGAGAAAAACCTTAAGATCGGCACCTCGGGTTTTATGAACCTGGCCCTGTTCGAGGGCAGCATGACAGGGAAAATCCCGTGCCCGGAAACGGGCGTCAATCTTCTCCAGTTCCTGGATGTAAAGGGCGTTGACCTTTTCCTCAAGAAGGGGCGGAAATGCCTGCTCCGTCTGCAGGTCATCCTGAGCGCCAAAGCATTCGCTGGATTGTCGGTCAAGGCAGCGCTGGCCATCCCCAACATCGACCTGTCCAAGGAGAAGCCGGGAGAGAAGAAGCCCAAAAAGGTCGAGGGCGGGGGCGATGTGGGCGGCACCTTGGGGGTGCAGGTCAGCGACAGCCTGGCGGTGGCGCCGGAATGGTCGCCGACCGACGAGCGGAACTTCAAGGCGCTAGGCAAGGCGCAAGTGGAGATAGGCGCGACCGTAGGCCTTAGCGGCGAGGCGAAGTTTAAGGTCGAATATGCGAACGGAGTGTTCAAGTTCAAGGCCGGTGCCGGGATTTCCCTGGGCTTTGGGCCACGGGCGGGGTTCCAATTCGAAGTGGGCATCGGCGAGGGATGGCGGCTGGTGGGGCACCTCTTGAGCTGTGTGGACTACCGCAAGGTCAGCGAGATCTCCCGGGAGGCGTTCATTGCCTATCAGAACTACACCTTCACATTGATGATCCTGGGGAGCAAGGCTCTGCTGGACGGAGTCATCACGGCGGGTGAAGCCATTGGAGATTTCAAGGTTTGGCTTCGCACCAAGGTTCGCGAAATGGGCGATACCAAAACCCGCCTCTGGGACTCGACGGGCCATAGCTCGGCTCTGAAGGGCGTACCACCCGAGGCGCTAGGCCAAGCGCTCCAGACGCTCATGGTCACGCGGGAGCCGGAGGATTTCCGTTCCATCAAATGCATCCTGGGTTCAACCTTGGCGTGGAATGCGGAGCCCTGGAACCCGAAAGACCCCTCCGCCAATCATAAATTGAAATGGACCTTGCGGTGCGTGACGGAGGCGGAGATTCCCGAGGCGGAGGGACCGGCGAAGGACACCAAGAAGGACGAGGCGCTGAAGGCGGGGATTAAGCGGATTAGGGATTTCGGCTGGGGAACACAGGACGGTAAAAAGTATGTGGATAAAGATGGCAATGAACAGGAAACAGATGAAAAGTTCCTCGATTGGTTTGAGGATTTCCTTTACAAGAACAAGGTGGGTTAGTCTTGCTTTGCTTCTAATGCCGTTGCTTTGGACCCTGAGCTCGGGGAAACCACTTTATGACTGTGGCTACAAGGAGGTCCGCAAAAAATCGTATGGGACGGTGGAGTTCCGGGTCAACTGTAGAGGCAAACAGGAATACAATATCATCTCCGCGCTTGAATACAAAGGCAATTTTCAGCATGGCATTGAAATGCATTATGACAGCCTTTGGCGCAAACACGATAGCAGCTTTTTCGTGAATGGGAAAGAAGAAGGCCAATGTCTTATCTGGGATACGCTGGGAAACATTGTGGCCCGCCGGGCGTACCGCAAGGGGAATTATATAGGCCTCTATGAGTCCTATTGGGCGCCAGGTAAACCCTCCATCATCAAGCACTACAACGCCCAGGGCAAGGAAGACGGGCCCTGGAAGCAGTGGTGGAAGAACGGGAATCCGAAGCTTGAGGTAATCGCAGAAAACGGAAGCATAACATCTGGAACTGAATACTTCCCGGACGGCATGCCTCGCTTGCGATTCAAATCCAAACCGTTGGCTAAATCCGAGTCCCTGTTTAAAAGGAAAAATATCAGCGGTGAAGCTTGGACTCCGAATGGCAAATCAACGGGTCGTATCGTCAATGGCAATGGGGAGTGGACCGTGTTTTCTGCTGAAGTCGATAGCGCCAAGGGTCAGTACGACGTATTCCGGGAAGAATTTAAGGACAGCCTTATGGTCCATGTTCACAAGTTGGACAGTTCCGAAATTTCCTGGTGGCTGAAGTAGCTTCGAAAATTTTTTAATTGCAGGAACGTCGGGAATGAAAACCGGCACGTCAAGAAGGGAGCTTCTTCGCGTGGACGCTTCTTCGCGTGGACGCTTCTTCGCGTGGACTAATATGCCCGCTATCCGTCCTGCAGAAAGGTCTCGCTGTGCGCGTGACATTCCCAACCATCGGTGCCGCGGATCCATGTGGACGTGTCGGCGGCTCGTAGGTCCTGCTTCTTGCCATCCATCGTCACACTCTGCTTCACGGTGTAGGCAATGATCGCGACATCTGCCGCCGGTATGATAACGTCGACATCGTCAAACTCGTACGATTCAAGAGTCCAGTTTCCATCTTCCGTCATCTTGCCCATTTTTTCTTTTGGAATAGTCGTGACGCCACGTGCACTTGTAGTGAGGGCTACCTTTCCAGAGAGCTGCGACGTGCGCTTCCCGTCCTTGCGTTTGATTGCATTCCAGTATTCTTTCTCAAGCAAGACAATCTCTTCTTTGGTTGCGATGGTCATTGTCATTCTCCTTGTTCTTGTTTTCATCCTATACGCAAAGAAAGTCCTAGATTGGCCTTTGTCAATTACCAATTTCGGAAACCCCATTTTCCAAATGGATTGACCTAAATTTATTTGAACGTCCAATTTATGATCCAGAATGAATAGCGGAACCGAGGGACTATTTCGAACAGAATTGACTCAGTGTCTAGACACATTTCAGCACCCCTTCGGCTGTCTATGCGGCCTTCGCAGAGCCGGGAGCTATGGTGCGGTGGCTACCGCCAAAGAACATGACTGGCTCTTGACCTATAGCCTTTTCAGTCAAAACGAGAGGAAAGAGGATGAATCTTAAGAGAATGGATAACGTAGGCATCGTGGTAGAATCGCTTGATGATGCCATTTCTTTTTTCACGGCACTTGGTCTAAAACTTGAAGGTCGCGCGATGGTCGAAGGAGAATGGGCCGGGCGTGTGACTGGACTTGGCAACCAGAGTGTCGAGATTGCGATGATGGTTACCCCCGACGGACATAGTCGCCTTGAGCTATCCCGATTTTTGACCCCGCCTACAATCGCGGATCACCGGAAAGCGCCTGTAAATGCTCTCGGGTATTTACGGGTCATGTTCACCGTTGGTGATATTAACAATACGCTCACCGAACTCCGAAAGCACGGCGCGCAGCTTGTTGGTGAAGTAGTCCAATACGAGGATACCTACAAGCTATGCTATATCCGGGGACCAGAAGGAGTTCTCATTGGACTTGCCGAGGAACTCAAATAAATTAATTATGGCTGGCTCAAATAATTGCCTTGCAAATATCATTGCCTTCCAAGGCCATTAAGAAATAACTGAACTCGATTTGGCGGAGTGTGCATATCGGTAACTTTATTAGTTCCGGAATATTGGCCCTTTGCATTAAATAATGGGTGGACAAGAGGGCCTGAATTTTTTGAAACCCAATGATCGGTTTTTAAACGGTTAGATACCGAGGACTTGCGTTTTACCCACTCCATGATGTTGAGGGCGAGTTGTTTGTTATTTACTTGGGCCATGGACGAAGTTTTCGCACCGTCATTGAAAAAGCAATTCCTGTCGTAAATAAAGACAGCCCGCCCTTTGCCGTATTCTGCTGAAATGAGTGACGCGTCGTTATTATTGGCATCCGTCAGGGGGCCTTTACCTTGGTTGCTATTGCCTATGGGGGTACCGTCGCTGTTGACATTGCGCCTTACTTGCATTTTAGCCTTTGCAATGATTTCCACCTTGATACCCTCGATTTTTTTGCTGAATGAAATGGGGTTGACGCCTTCGCCGTTAAACTCGTCCACTCCCTTCAATAGAGGGTGTTCTGGAATTAAAAAGTCACCCCCGCTTTTTTTGATGGGGTAGTAGCCGTTATCCTGGTCCATGATTAGACCAAAACGATCCAAAAAGGGCTGATCGGACCAAGGCGCGGCTCTGTAATCTCTGCCGAAGTTCCCGTCGCTCATAAACAGGATGCCTCCACCCTGTTCGATGTATCGCATTACGGCATCCACGGCGCTTTTATCGTACCGGGAATTATTGGAACCCATGATGATGACGCTGTATTTTGCAAGATCCATCCCCGCAAAATCGATGGGATCGGAGCAGGGTATGGAGATTTGTACTTCACATCCTGTCTTGAGTTTGCCTTCGCGGATTTCTTGAGGGTCAAAACCCGTTTTTGTGAGTAGGTCCGCGAACTCCCCCCAGCCACGATTTAGTTCGGCTTTGCTGTAGTCGCTAAACGAAGACAACTCGTTATTGTTACCTGTTGCTAAGCCTCCAGTATTTTCCCCGCCGCGGATATTCAAAACGATGGGGTTTGAAGTATTTTGAGCGTAAAGGGAGGTCAAAAGCATCCCGGTTAAAAAGGTAAAATACGGTTTCATGCTCACTCCGGGTTTGGAATCATAGTATTTGGAATTAAAAATAATTCCAATTGAAGGTTTCCGCTCGAGACCGGGAAATATATTGAATATAAGCGCCAGGTACCGGAAGGAGAAGGAGGCCTGCTTGGCCCATCAACATCGCTATCGAAGGTTATTTGATTCGCCAGTTCGTATTGAAACAAAGACAACGCTTACGCCAAAAACCTGAAGCAACCGCCCTGGATATTCGAAGTGTTGAGGCTTCCTAAAGCCGCACCTCAACAAAGCACTTCAATCCCCATCCCGGCACCCGCAAGGATGCTACCCAATGCGGGTGCACGCATGGAAATGCGCCGCACACTCCAATGCCGCTCTGGAACCTTGCTCGAATGTCTTTTCGAGGCGTCCCGGCAATTCGGTGAATCACTTGGGCAGCAGGTCCTTGATGGCCGCATACCAGATATCCGCCACGTAAGCGTATCCCGCATCATTCGGATGCGTGCCATCGCTGAGCAGGTTCGTGGGCATTTTGCTCATGTCCACGCCGATGATGTGCCGGCCTTTGGCGGCATTGCTTTGAACGATCCCGGGAATCTTGGCATTGTAGGCCGCAAGCGGCGCGGCGCGGGAAGGGAGCGGGGTGATCTGCGCGAGAACGATGAGCGAGTTCGGCGCGTTCAGCACGATCTTGTCCACCAACGTCTGGAGGCGAGTCGCCATGGCGTCGGTTCCCCCGCCGAAAAGATCATTGGTCCCGATCATAAGCAGGATGATTTCGGGTTTGGCGTTCAATGCCGGGCTCGGCAACAATGACGAGATTCCCTTGGAACCTTCTCCGATGACCCAACCGGGGTGCCCGTCGTGCGTGCGGGGGAAAGGCTGTCCGGACACCTGGGTAGGTCCATCGCTGCGCGATCCTACGAAGGTGACCTTCTGATTGGCGGCGAGTATCAGTTTGTAGAGCCGCGAACGATAACCGCCCCTGTCCGTCGACTCGTCGCCCATGGTGATGGAATCGCCGAACGGCAGGATCTTGCAGGGATTGCCGTTGGTCGGGCAGGGCTTGTACACCGTCGTCGCGTCGGCAACCAGGCTCACGTTCAGGGTGGTATCAAGGACGGAAAGTGCGATTTTCTGGGGCGCAAAACCGACGGCCGAGATTTTCAGGGTATCGATCGCGGCCGCTGTTTTCGCCAGTCTTCCGCCTGTCGAACCGGATCTCGCAAGAGTGAAAGTTCCCTCGGAAACGTCTTTCCGCATCGGAAAGTACCGGAAGGTTTGCACGAACCTACCAATCGAAGCGCGAATGATCAGGAGCCCATTGGAATTGTGCGGAGCCGTGATATTCAAATGATAGACGCCGGGTTGCGCCTTCGGGAGCAGGTCTTTATTCTGAAGTTCGCCTTTCACATCGAATACTTCGACCTTCACTTGAGCGGCTTGGCTCAGCGTGAATTCCAGTACGCCTTGATCCAGTCTTATCCCTTCCGTAAAGGCCCCCTGAGCAGGTCCAATCGCCACGCCCGGCTTGGTGAGGGAATAAGATCCATCCGAACCCGTCGTGTCCTTAAATTTTTGATTCGCCAATTCCACCAAGGCATTGGCCACGGGCTGGCCGGAGGCGTTGGAAACCTTGCCATGCACATTGACGGTTTGCGCCTGGACCGATGATCCGATGGCAACGATTAAACCGAAGGCAAAATTCAGCTTCATGGTCGGCTCCAAGCCAATGGATTTGGCTCTGTAATGTAACCTTTGGCTTTGCTGCCCGCACAGGGAATAACCGGCGTGACCTGCGCATACTGTGGAAAATCGGTCGCATATGGCCGTGATCCATTTCCGCAACCGGCGCTTTGTGGAGTTTTAGGCACCCGAACTGATTTCCCTTGCCCTATTCATTTTACCGGGCTGTACAAAGGATGCTCGTCTTACAGCCGGAACGATTGCGCCGCAAGGGCTTACCGGCGCTTACCGAAAACTTCCCGTAACTTCAATTGGAACTGAAAACCCCGACGCGCGAATTTTTCCTAAACCGGTTGCCGCCGCCACTCCCTTGGACGTAACTTAGGTCCGCCCCAAACTTTCCTATGCGCAGATTCAAACCCAGGAGATGTTCATGTCCTTTTTTCAAAGCCCTCAGGTCCTTGGCCTGCTCCTCTTGACGGGGGCGGCCGTCGCGCCCATGGCCCAGGTCAACGTCAAGATCAATTTCGAACCGGCCTCCTACGCCACTCCCGCCGGATACCTCAAGGACGCCGGCGCGCCCTATAACGCGACGACCAATCGCGGATGGGTGACCCAGGCGAGCCTTTCCACCGCCACCCACGCGCCCCTGGACCTGCAGCTCAATACCCGCGACCGCGCGATCTCCGGAATCGACGCCCGGCTCAACACCCTCATCCACATGCAATATCCCACCGGCACCGCGGGGAATACCACCCCGGGCGCCTACGAGTATGCCGTGCCCAACGGCACCTACAAGGTGGTTGTCAGCGTGGGCGATAGGCTCTACGACTCCCAGCACTACATCAACGTGGAAGGAGTCTCCGTCATCAGCAACTTCGTCGGCAAATCGGGGACGCAGTTCAAGCAGGACAGCACCGTGGTCTCGGTCACCGACGGGCGCATCACCGTAGACGCCATCGGAGGCGCGAATACCAAGCTTAACTACATCCATATCTCCACCGCGGGCGCACCTCCCGAGCCCGCCCCCGTCGACCTCAAGATAAATTTCCAGGATTCCCCCCCCACCCCGCCCGCCGGCTACCTGAAGGATTACGGCCAGGGCTACGGCCTCCGCACGAGCGCCAATCAAGGCACCGGACTCAGCTATGGCTGGGTCGCCCCCGGCACCGCCACTCCCGCGACCCTCACCGCCCTCGGCCGCAGCCGCACCACGCCGTCGGATCGCCGGCTGGCCACCTTCATGCATATGCAGCAATCGCCCGCGGGCTCCTGGGAAATCGCCGTCCCCAACGGCTACTATACCGTGACCGTGAGCATGGGCGATGCCACCACCCTCGACAGCCGGCACCGCCTGGCCATCGAGGGGCAGCCGGCCATCACCGACTTCGTTCCCACCACGGTCAACCGCTTCTTCACCGCCGCCCAGGTGGTCCAGGTGGCCGACGGCCGCCTCACCTTGAACGCCGCCGGGGGCACCAATTCCAAGCTCAATTACGTGACCCTCAAATCCACCACCGCCCCCGCCGGCCGGCCTTCCATCGGCGGGGTCGCCCCCGCCTCGGGCTCTGTCAACGTCCTTCGTGACGCGGCCATCAGCGCCGAGGTCAATCTTGTCGCCGGCCCGATCAATCCCGCCACCGTAACCTCCGCCACTGCGAGGATCCTCCGCAGCAACGACAATGTCGTCATGCCTTCCACGGCCAATACCAGCGGAGGCGGCGACGTGGTTGTCATCCAGCCCACCACACCCCTGGCCGCCACCACCGGGTACCGATACGAGTTCTCGGACGGCCTCCAGGACGTGGACGGAAAACCCTTCCTGCCCGCCACCGGCCATTTCACCACGGGTTCCACTCTCACCCCGCCCTCCACCCAGGTTTTCGATCCCATCGCCCTGGGCTCCGCGGCTTCCGGATACAACTTCACCACCTTGGCCATCGGCCCGGACGCCAAGCTGTACGCGGGCACCTTGTCGGGCGAAATCCTGCGTTTCCCGCTCAATGCGGACGGCACTTTGGGGGCGCGCCAGCTCATCACCTCGGTCATCTCCGACAACGGCGGCGTGGGCCAGGCCATCATCGGCATGGTCTTCGACCCGGCGGCCACCTCCGCCAATCCCGTCCTGTGGATAACCGCCAATCACCGGACCCTCACCGGGGCTCCGGACTGGAGCGGAAAAATCGTGCGGCTATCGGGCGCCAACCTGGAAACCGTGGTCAACTACGTGGTGGGCCTGCCGAGGGCCGTCCGTGACCATATGAGCAACAGCCTCGCCTGGGGACCGGACGGCGCCCTTTACCTCTCCCAGGGCAGCCGTTCGGCCAACGGCGCCTACGACAACGCCTGGAGAAGCGATGAGCGCCTCCTGAACGCGGCCGTCCTGCGCATCGACCCCGCGGCCATCCCCGTCCCGCCCCTGAACGTCAAGACCGAGGAGGGCGGCACCTACAACCCCTACGCCCCCGGCGCTCCCGTGACCCTGTTCGCTACCGGCATCCGCAACGCCTATGACCTGGTTTGGCACAGCAACGGCAGCCTGTACGTCTCCGGCAACGGTTCCGCCGCCGGCGGCAATTCCCCCGCCACCCCGTCTCCGCTCCCGGCCGCCTGCCAGGATCGCTTCGACAAGGCCATCTTCGGGGCCTATACCGGGCCGTCGGTGCCCGCCATCGTCAACAATGCCACCGCCCAGGTGGACATGCTCTACCGCGCGGAAGCCGGAAAGTATTACGGCCATCCCAACCCCAGGCGTTGCGAATGGGTCTTGAACGGCGGCAATCCCACCTCCGGCGTGGACCTTCTCGAGGAGCCCCAATACCCGGTCGGCACCATGCCGGATAGGAACTGGACGCCCCCGGCATTCGACTACGGCGAGCACTTCTCACCCAATGGCATCATCGAGTATAAGAACAACCGTTTCTCGGGATCCCTGCAGGGCAAGATGCTGGTGGTCCGTTACAGCGGCGGCAAGGACATTCTGGTATTGACGGTGAATCCAACCACCAAGGCCATCTCCGCCAGCGAGGTGCTGAATACCAATGGAATCAAGTTCGGTGACCCGCTGGACCTGGTGGAGAACACGGCCAACGGCTACCTGTACCTGGCCGAGTATGCAGCCATGAAGCTTACCTTGCTCCGGCCGCGGTAACGCAGGCTCAACCCAAGGAGCCTCCGGCCTGGACGCCTGGCGCACGACGGCGGCCAGGCAGTCCAGAGGAGATGAGCCGCCGGATTCAGTGTCCGTCCACATCCGCTCAAAGGCGGGCAACTGCCGCTGAAAGACCTGGTAGAGCGGGGTCTTTTCAGGTTAGCGGCGGCAATCCCCGTGGCCCTGGGAGGGATTTCGATCTGCGCATGCGGCCAGGGCTTACATAAGCAGCATTGGACGCCACAGAGGCACGGCCGCCGGCCCGTCATAGAACCTGTGTTGACACGACAGACTTGA
>JBDSIO010000140.1:0-3923 GCA_039917895.1 Fibrobacteria bacterium
GCGCCCACGTCGCTGATGAAATGGTAGCCGTAGAAAGGGGAGCTCGGGTCGCCGCGGAAGGGCGGCGACACCACGGTGCAAAGCGAGCCGGTGCCCGGCAGCGCGGTCTTTGAGCCGCCCCTTTCCATGCCGTTATGCGTGAAGTTCCAAGCGCCGTTGGTGAAGTCGGCGCAGGTGTATTCTCGGCCCAGGCAGGCCGCACCGTTGCACCGGTATGGTTTCTGGACGGAGGCGACCCAGGCCCCGCCTTCCGCCGTGTTCACGTCGCAGGGGCCCTCAATGCCGATGCCCTGGAAGGGTTGTTCATAGTCTCCGGCGTTGGCCCAGCCGTAATTCCTGCCGGGCTTGATGATGTTGATCTCTTCCCAGGCCCCCTGCCCGACCTCGGCGCCCCAGATGCTCCCGGTCAGGTGGTCGGCCTGGAGGAGATAGGTATCGCGGAAACCGAAGGCGTAGACCTCCTTCTTCACGGCGGGGTTGGTCGAGTTGTACCAGGGATTGTCCTTGGGAATGGTATACATGCGATAGCCTTCGGGCTTGCTCACGTCTATGCGCAGCACCTTGCGCATCAAGGTGGTGCTGTCCCAGCTGTTGTGGCTATAGGACATGGGGGATAGGTACAGCATGCCGTCCTCGCCGAACACCATGCCGGAAGCGCCGAAGCCTCGGCCATGGTCCATGGAGATGATAGTGGTGTCTCGCTCCATGGAGCCGTAGTCCTGGGACATCTTCCAGCGGTCCACCACCACCAGGTGGGCCTGGTTGGAAAATCTGTCCGCGGCCAAGGCGGTGGTTCCCTTGTGGTAGTCGGCGGGGTTGCCGTACTTGTTGTAGAGGACGTAGAAGAAATGATTCACGCTGAAATTGGGGTCGAACGCCCCTGCATTGACGAATTGATGATGGCCTTTCATCACCCATTCGTTGAAATCGCCCACCTGCCGCTTTGTGTAGTCCGTGATCTGCCCCGGCACGCTTGGCTTGGAGGGGTCCGTCGGGTAGAGGGTCCAGAGGTATCCGAGGGCGCCGACGACCACGAAATGCTGTGGCTTCCCGGGCACCTCGTAGATTCCGGACACCGCATGTTTGTCCACCTTGAAGCTGAGGCCGGGCTTGGTGACATCGTAGAAGGGCTCGATGTTCACGCCCACGGGAAGGGATTGGCCCAGCGCGCCTGTGCCAGCCAGGGACAGGGCGAGAAGGAGAAATGAGTTCGCGTGTCTCATGGCGTTCCCCGGATGCTTGCGGTGGGTTAAATATAGGGCTTGACGGTCAGAGCCACGTCCGGAAATTCCATGGGATCGTCTTTCATATGGAGTCAGGGGAAATGATGTTCGATTTACCTATACTCGGTCGGGGTCTTTTAACTCGTCATCCTGCCCAAAAGGACGCGTTTTGTTTCCGATTTGATGAAAAGCATGGGTGCGGGGCCCGTTTCGGGAGAGGGCTCGGCCAAAGCCGTGGTCGAAGCGCGCGTAATCGTGGATCTTTGCCGCTTGCCTCGGCCCAAGGTCAGCGGGCGAAAATCACCCTCTGCCTGGCTTGGTCCGGACGCGTGCTTGAAGGAAGCATGCGGCCCAAGGCATCCCCGTCCTGCATGGATTGACGCAGGGATGCCGGCCGGTTGCCGCGGTAGAGGGAGAGTTGCGGGGCGGGGGCCGTTTTCCAGGTGACCCCGCCGTCGGTGGTCGTCAAAAAGAAATTGATCCCTACGGCAAAGCCCGTATTGGCATCCGTGAAGACAACCGAATTCAAGCTGCCATAGGGGAAGCTCCCGTAGCTGCCTTTGTATTCGGTCCAGGTCGCGCCGCCGTCGGCGGTTTTGAAAATGGCGGGACTGGAAAAGCCTCCGACGACCCAACCGAGATTGGCGTTCAGGAAGAACACGTCCGCGAAATCCTCTTCAGAGCCGCTCGCTTGCGGTTTCCATGTTACGCCGCCGTCGGTGGTTTTCAGGATAGTGCCGTTTTCCCCCACCGCATATCCCACCTCGCGGGTGGGAAAGGAAACCCCCTTCAAATCGTTGGGGGTGGGATGGATGGATTCACCCGGGGTTTTGAGGATCTCCCCGTTATTGCCCACCAATACCCCGTCGGTGTCGTTGAAATAAACTAGGTCGTGAAAGGAAGTCGGATTGGACGCCGTTACGGAATAAGATACGTTGGACCACTCCATTCCCCCGTCTTCGGTATAGGAGGCCACGAACAGCCCGGTTGCCGTTCCCTTTTTTTCGGAAGTGAAAAACACGTCCCCGAGGATAAAGGGGGTGCTGGCCGGTTCGGTCCAGGTCTGGCCCCCATCGACCGTTTTCAGTAGGGTTGTCGAACCCACGATATAGCCTACGTCGGCGGTGGGAAAATGCACTCCATGCAAATCGGGAACGCCTTTGGCGCGGCTCAGCACCTGCATGGACCAGGGTCCGGCCGCGCTGGGGGCCGTGTACAGCCGCCCCGAATCCCCCAGGACGAATCCCTTACCGGCCGCATTGAAATAAACCTGGCTGGCGTAAAAACCCCGTTGCGCCCAGACGCCCGTTTGGGCAACTCCCAGAAGCAGAACGATCACACGGCAAATCCGATTTACCCTACCTTGCATTCCGAACATATCATCCCCTTGCGATATCCGAATCTATTCCGTGGCCACCGCGTCAAATATCACAAGTCGCCGCGGGGCATCCCGACGGATGGGAGAATATCTTTTTCAAAACCCATTTCCAATCCCCGCAAGCCATGCGTTCCGGATTTTCGATCGGTTCTTGGAAAAATGCCGGATGGATTTCCGAAAGGGCGGGATTTTTAAAAAAGAGCGGGACAAATCCTTATGCCCATGCGTCCAAGCCGGATCGGGGCGAGGTTTTTATCCGTCGGAATGGAAGCGCCGCCGTGGAGGCGGCGCTTCTCCGCTGCGTTGCTTAGGCCTCGCGTGCGGCGGCTTCGGCGGCCTTCTCCTGTTCCGCGATCACCTTGGGGTCGATCTGGATGTGCAGCTCGCGGAGCTGCGGTCGAAGAAGGCACGGGGCTTGTCGCCCACGGACTTCACGGGAATGGCGCGCACCACGAGGCCGGCCGCGACCCCGGCCTTGAAGGCCTTGAAGGTGGATTCGGCGAACAGGGCGCTCACGTCCCGGATTTCGATGGGGATGCGCAGATCGGGCTTGTCGGATCCGTACATGAGCATGGTCCGCATTTCCATACTCTGTTCCTGGACCGAGCGTATCGACCCGGCCCAGATGGGGAGGCTCCGGTCTTCGAGCCCGCGCCCACCCCCACTCAGGATGACATTGAGGCCGTGGTAACGCGGGCCCGCAAACGGATCCTCCGCTACCTGGAGAAGCAGGGCGTGGTCACCTTCGCCGCCGTGCCCGGCGATGGCGGTCCCGAACTCGAGGGCTATCTCTGCGCCCAGGATGCCGCGTTCAACCTGCATGCCGCCCGCCGTGTGGCCCCCAACGATAGGCAAGACCGGGAGATGCTGTGCCGGTACATTCTTCGCCCACCGTTGGCCAACGAGCGGCTGCACCTTATGGAGGATGGGACTGTGACAGGGCGCGAAACGCGCCTTGGAGTTCAAACGGGCGTGGAAGGATGGCACCCGCAGTATCTCCCTCGAAGCCAAGGCCTTGCTCTCGCGTCTTTCGGCCATCGTCCCGCCTCCGCGCCGGCACGTGACGGTGTGCAGCGGCGTATTGTCCTCGCGCAGCACGTGGCGCAGACTTGTGGTACCGGGGTACAAGGAGGAGAAGCCGGAAGACCCGACCCCGGCGGCCAAGTGCCGCTTGCCTCAACCCGTGGAGCCCGGACACCCAGTGGCGGCCCAAGAGGAAACCCGATCGGGAGGAACAACTACAGGCAGCCGGTAATACTTCTTGCTGGGCCTAACCCTGGAATGGCGCTCGGATGCCTTTGTGGCATCCTCGCTCCCCTGGA
>JBDSIO010000141.1:0-11035 GCA_039917895.1 Fibrobacteria bacterium
ACCCCATCCGTTACGAAGATCGAGGCGCTTCCGCCGACAAGGCCGAAGTCCACAAAGCCATCGCTGGGGAGCATCCCGGCCTGTTTCCCGGAGCCTTTTGCAAGGTCCTGCCCGATTCCCTGACGGGGAGCCATGAGCATTGCATGCTGGTCCATGCCGACGGCGCGGGCACCAAGGCCATCCTCGCCTATCTGCATTGGAAGGAAACGGGCGATTTGTCCGCCTTCCGCGGCCTGGCCCAGGATTCCCTGGTGATGAACATCGATGATCTGGCCTGCGTGGGCGTCTTCGGACCCTTCCTGCTTTCGAACACCATCGGCCGCAACGCCAAGCTGATTCCCGGGGACGCGATCGCGGAGATCATCGCCGGCTACCGTGATTGCATCGCCATGCTTTCGGAACAGGGCATCGTCATCGAGAGCGGGGGAGGCGAGACCGCCGACCTGGGTGACACCGTCCGCACCCTCGTGGTCGATTCCACCGTGGTCGCGCGCGCGGCCCGCAAGTCCATCATTTCCGGGGACCGGCTCAAACCCGGCCTCGCCATCGTAGGCCTCCACTCCGGCGGCCGAGCCACCTACGAAACCGCCGACAACTCCGGTCTGGGCAGCAACGGCTACACCATGCTGCGGCACGAGTTCCTCTCGGGACATTACAAGACGGAATATCCCGAAGCCTACGCGCCCGAGATTGCCTCCCTGGCCTATACCGGCAGATACCGCATGTCCGACGCGCTTCCGGGTTCAGCCATGACCGTGGGCCAGGCCCTGTTGTCGCCCACCCGCACCTACGCCCCCATCCTCAAGGCCATGGTGGCGGAGGCCGGGGTTGCGATCGCCGCCATCTTCCACAACACCGGCGGCGGCCAGACCAAGTGCCTGCGCTTCGGCAAAGGCCTGCTCTACGTCAAGGACAACCTCTTCGCTCCGACGCCCGTGTTCCAGTTGCTGCGGCAGAATCCAGCTATGTCCCCGCGCGAGTTGTACCGCACCTTGAACATGGGCCACCGCATGGAAATCGTTTGCGAACCTTCCGTGGCCCAGGACCTCATCCGCATTTCCAAATCCTTCAATGTGGACGCCAGGATCATCGGCCGCACCGAAGCCGAATCCGGTCCCAACCGCCTCCTTCTCAAGGACGGCGCGCAGGAATACACCTACCGGCTCTGAAAAGAGAAGGCCGGCATCGAGCTGGCCTTTGGTGGAATGGGGGTCGACGCTTGCGCGGCTATAAGAGAGAGTTCAAAGTGAAAAGTTCAAAGTGCAAAGTTCAAATTTGAAGAAAAGACAAAGAGCCGTAGCGGCAATCTGGGACGCTCCCCATTTTGCACTTTTCACTTTTCACTTTGAACTTTGACTTCTATCCGAGAGAATGACGGTTAGTAGGCCCCGACTCCCTTCAGGCAGCTGGTGACCGTCTTGGCCAGGATGACCATGTCCAGCAGAAAGCTCTGGTTATTGATGTAGTACATGTCGTAGTCCATGTTCTCATGGATGGCGATTTTGCGGTCCGCGCTGATCTGCCATAGGCCGGTAATCCCGGGCTTCACGTTCAGACGCTGCTTGTGCAGTTCGTTATACTGTTCCACGATGAAGGGCATTTCCGGACGCGGGCCGACGAGGCTCATGTCGCCGTAGAGGACATTGAAAAGCTGGGGCAGTTCGTCCAGGGAGCTGCGGCGAAGGAAACGGCCGATGGGGGTGATGCGCGGATCGTTGCCGGATTGTGGCGTGACGGCGTATATCGGCGTATTGGTGTACATGGAGCGGAATTTGAAGAAGCGGAACCGCCTGCCTTGGTAGCCGACGCGCTTCTGCACGAAGAAGATAGGGCCTTTGCTCGTGAGCTTCACGATCAGGGCAATGCAGATCAGGACCGGGGCCAGCAGCACCACCAAAAGGGAGGCTGCGCACAGGTCGAAGAAACGCTTGGCGACGCGGGTCTTGAACGAATACTTGGGCTCCGTCATGCCGATGAGCGGTATGCCTTCGACTTCCGTGATTTTGACGCGCTGAATGACGATGTCGTAGAGCGAGGGGACGATCTGGAATTCACAACCGGTCTCCCGGCAGACGTTCAGGATGTCGACCACGACCTTGGACGGGACCTGGGGCAGAGCGATAAACAGCTTGGTGGCGCGGGTCGCGCGGATGGTATCGCGCAGGTTGGTGAAATCGCCCAACACCGGCGCGCCCAGCACGGCCTTGCCGGAAAGGCCGCTGTTGTCGTCTATGAAACCAGCCACGTGGTAACCGAGCTTGGGCGACTGTTTGAATTTCTCCATCAGCTTGCGGCCCACGACGCCGGCGCCATATATGAGGGCCGTGGTTTCGACGAAGCCCTTGCGGCGCAGGTAGTTGTTGAACTTGAAGAAGGCGTAGCGTTGGACCAGCATCAGCGCGAGCATGCTGACCCAGGTCAGGACGAAAATGCCGCGGCTGAAGTAGAGCTGATGCGCCAGGAACATGATGCCCAGGGTGAACAGGCAGGCTTTGCCCCAGGTCATGAGGACGAGCTCGAATTCGCGCACGTTCATCAGGCTGCGCTGAGGCTGATACAGACCATGGACCTCGAGGCCCACCAGGGTGGTGATCAAGGTGACCCCGAGGAAGGAATAATAGCGGTAGAGCGATTCAGGTTCGTAAATATCGATCGCCACGATGGGACCGACCAGGCTCCAGAGGTAGTACCCGGCCAGGAAACTGAGCACGATGGTCACCGCATCGGCCATGACCTGGAGGGAAGTGAGAATCTGTTTGTAATTCGAAAGCGCGATGAGCCTTGAATAAGGCTGGGGCAAAAAGCGGGCGGTCTCAACCGCTGAATCGCGTTTGGGAGCCGATACGTCTCGGTCACGTGCGACTTTGCGATCGCTTGGAGGAATTTGTGGACTCCAGGATGTGTTGCTCATATGCGCTTCGACCAAGAACCGAATTCGGACGGAAAAAACCTACCGGTTAAAGATAAGTTTATTTTTCCATTCTTTGACATTTTGACCCGCTCTTCCTGGCAAACGTGGCCAGTATACGACACTTCCTTGTTTCACGTCCGGATTTTTCCGGGAGTCGAGGTTCCAGTGGATTTTAGCAAGACGGGTGCCATGTCATTATTGGCATGACTTTGGCGCTGCTGCCTCCTTACGGGACATGAATGGTAAAATCACCGTTTGCATGCCCCCTGGCAAGGACTTTTGTTGGGCGTAACTCATTAAAAAACGGTATAGTTTAATCCATATACGGACACACGTCGGAACGGGCCCTTTTTGGGACGAATCTGGCGCAAGCTTTTACATTCTGTGGATTCTGACATAATGGGAAGCATCATGAAATTTACTCCCACAGCGGTTCTGGTCCTCATGACCTGCGTTCCCTTTTCCTGGGCGGGAAAGCAGAGGATTATCCTTCGACTTCGCGAACCGTTGCGCGCCGAATCGATTAAAGTCCTGGTTCCCGAGTTGACCAATAGCCGCGGCGAGACCCGTGATTTGGAAACCAAACTGGAGTTGGGCGTCCAGACGAAAAAAGAGGCGCCGAAAGTCCAGGAAACCGCGCTTAAGCTCGACATGACTGTCCGGTCCATCGGCAAGACCGGCGTCCAGGTTTCCATAACCCTACCCACCGGAGGTTACGTGGAAGTCGTCATGATGGACTTTTACGGTAAAAACCTGGCGACCCTGTTCTCGGGCAATCTTCCTTCGGGCAGCTATCCCATGGGTCCTATCACCCTCAAGGAGGGCGACAACAACGGTATCAAGTTCATGACCTTGCGCATCAATGGCAAGGTCGCCCTGAAGAAGGTCGTTACCAAGGTACGTTGATGCTGAACCGCATTCCACATACGGGCCTCTTGGTCGCATTGCTCGCGGTGATCTTCGTCATCGCTGGAGGGCCCTCACGCGCCTATGCTTTGGGTCCATTGCAGGTTGAGAACGCGGCGGTGGGTCAGCGCACCTTGATTATCACCTTCGACGACTCCGTCCGAGCGCCCGATTTGTCCAAGATCCGCGTGGAAGGCTACGAAATCGAAAACGCCGTCTTCGTCGAGGAGATGTCACCGGAACCGATCCGCTTTTCGAAGGACTTCATCGACATGACCCTGCCCGGCCGCGGCAGGGTGATCGAATTCTCGGCCGCGGCGGGTACCCTGATCTTGGATCTCCCTTCCGCGGACGTCCCCGTCGCCGGCAGCATCATAGCCGATACCGCTTTCGGCGGGCTGTTTCGCAAGGTTGTCGAGGTGGGTGGCCAGCCCCAATCCGGCTTGACCGGCCGGCGCTGGGTGCTCAAAACGGTGGAAGCGGATTTCCCCGAAGCCGTGCAGGATTGCGACATCGCCTTTAAAACGCGAATGGACATGAACCAGTCGTTGGCGGATCTTAGCCAGACCCAAGAGGTCATGGGATCCCTGGCGGACGGAACGCCCGCTTACGGCGCCCTGGCGCTCAAGCTGACCGGAGCGCAGGTGCTTTTCCAGCCCGTGGTCGCCGGCCGCATCAGGGTGCGCAACGGCAATGTCGAGGTGTTCCAATTCCAGGTGAACGGCGAGTGCGAAGTGGCCGCCAATCTGCGGGCAGCCGTTTCCGGCGGCGGCGATTTCGAATATGAGGAGGAGCTTCCGGGGAAAGCTCCGATGCTGGTGACTTTGGGTTCTGGGCTGTTTCTGCGCATGCAGAACCGGCCTTTCCTACGGGTGGAATCCCATTCGAAGGGCGACGCTTTTTCCGCCCAGGGGGAGTTCCGCATACGCAATTCCATCAAGGGGGACCTGGGTTTCCGGGACGGCCAATGGCGGCCCCTCGCCGAAAACAAGATGACCTGGGGCAGCCAGAACCTGCTCGAACTCAAGGGCAATGGCGAAATCCGCATGTCCCTGAAGCCCAGGGTAGAAATGCTGCTGCAAGGCTTACAAGGCCCGGTCTTCACCTTCGAACCCTTCGCCCGTTTCTCCTCCCTTCCCGGGCAGATCCCGGCACCCATGGCGGCGGAGGCGGCCGGTTTCGCGCCCAAACCCGCCTGGACGGCGAACACCTGGTCCCTCGGCGCTCCGGCTGCGGTCACTTTCCCGATGCCGCGCATTCCCGGTTCATCCGCGGTATACGACCCCGCCCGGTTCGGAACGGGCAACAAGGAGATGAACCTCGGCTCCAACATCTACATGGAAACCCGGACCACCTTCACCGGACCGTCCTACATCCGGAACTTCCTGCTGTTCAACCGCGAACAGAGCGTGCTCTCACCTCCGCGCGAAGGCACTCTGGCCCTCCGCGAAGCCGATAGCAACCGCATCAACCTTTTGGCGCAGACCTTTCCCAAGTCCGACTATTACGTCATTCAACAGAAGGTCGGCGCCGGACCCTGGGAAACCCTGATCGAGAAGTCCGTCGCGCCGCGGTTCAAAATCAGCCAGCTCAAGCCGAATAGCCAATACCGCTTCCGCGCTTTGGGGGTCAATGGGCTCGGGACCAGTCCCGCGTTCCCTCCCGAGGGCATCGCCTTCAACACTCCCGCGGCCAATCGCCCCCCGTTTTCGCCCGCCGCCAGGTTCCCGGATTCCGGAGCTGTGGTGTCCGATTCGCTGCCGGTGGTGCTCGCCTGGAAGGGCGGGGATCCCGACCTCGGCGCCAAGGTCCAATACACGGTTTACCTGGATACCCGCTTTCCCCCGCTCGCCATCCGCAACAGCGGCTTGACGGACACGGCCTTGAGCCTTTCGGACCTCAAGCCCGGCGCCACTTATTTTTGGCGCGTGGTGTCCTCGGACGGCCTCGATCGCAGCGAAGGCGCAGTGCGCTCCTTCACCCTCAAGGCTCCGGAGCCCGCCATGCAGCAGGTTCCCAAGCCCTTCGCGGACGCATATCCCTTGGTGCCCGTCCCCAAGGGAACCTACCACCGCGAAGACGGCCGCATCATCACGGTGGGGCCGTTCTTCATCGGCAAATACGAAGTGACCCAGGCTGAATTCCAGAAGTTCACCGGCCGCAATCCCTCTTACCGTTTGCAGGATTCCCTGCCCGTGGATCGGATCACCTGGGAGGAGGCCGACGCCTTCTGCCGCGAGACCGGTGGACGGCTGCCCAGCGAGGCCGAGTGGGAATACGCCGCCCGGGCCGGCAATGCGGAGTCGTTCTACTGGGGCGCCGAGAACGCGGGCGATTACGCCTGGTACCGCGACAACTCGGACAACCGCACTCAGAAAGTAGGCATGAAGAAGCCGAACAGCTGGGGCTTGTACGACATGGCCGGCAACGTTTTCGAATGGGTACAGGATTGGTATGGTGATTACAACGTGGTCGATCTGGATCATCCCAAGGGACCGCCGGACGGTACCGCCAGGGTGATTCGCGGCGCGAGCTGGTACAGCGAATCCGGTTCCCTGAGCCTCACCGCCCGATATAATAACCGTCCGGGTTTCCGGAACTTCAAAGTCGGTTTCCGGTGCGCGAAGGATCCGGAGCGGACCTCGTTCAACGAGCCCGTTCCTTCCCCCCTCGCCGCTAAAACGACCGGATCTGATTCGAAGTTCGAACTTCCCGCATCCAAATAATGCTATTTTCCAGGGTGTCGGGACTTGGGTCCTGGCATGCCATTTCGCGAATTGCCTTTTTTGAGTTATTTCCGCCACCATAGGACTACATGAAGTACGGAATTTATTCCGATATCCATGGGAACCTCGAAGCGCTCCAGCGCGTCCTGGAATCCATGAAACACCTGGGCGTGGAAAAACGGGTCTGCCTCGGTGACATTGTCGGCTATGGCCCTTTTCCCAACGAGTGCGTCGAACTCGTGGCCCAGAACAGCGACATCACCATCCTCGGCAATCATGACAGCGTCGCCATTGGCCGCGAATCCGCCGAAGGCTGGAACAACTACAATGCGCAGATGGCCATCGAGTGGACCAGCAAGGTCCTGACTCCGGCCTCGGTCGAATTCTTCTCCAAGCTTCCTTATATGGTATCCGAGGCTCCGTTGCTTTTCGTCCATGCCAGCCCCTGGTCGCCGGCGGACTGGAAATACGTGTCGAGCCTGGACGACGCCGTGGACGCATTCTCCTTTTTTACCGAGAAGATCTGTTTCATCGGACACACCCATTGGCCCATTATCGTCATCATGGATGGCGAACAGTCCTTCAAGGTATCCGAGTCCCTGAGCTATAAACTGGCGCCGAACCAGCGCATCCTGGTCAACGACGGCAGCGTGGGCCAGCCCCGTGACCGCAATCCCCTGGCCAGTTGGTGCCTATGCGACACCGAAACCATGAACGTCGAGATTATCCGCGTCGCCTATGACATCGGCAAGACCCAAGAGGCCATGAAGAAGAACGGCTTCGCGGATTTTTTGGTCAATAGATTGTCCGAAGGCCGGTAGGAGCCCTGTTGCCGGATTTAAGAGTGCCATGAGCCGCATCCGCGCCCTGGCCAAGGAGTCGCTCGTCTATGGCGTCTCCTCCATCGCCAGCCGCTTCCTCAATTTCCTGCTGGTTCCCTTCTATACCCACGTACTCACCACCTCCGATTTCGGCGTGCAGAACATCGTCTTCGCCCTGGTCGCCTTCCTGAACATCCTATACCAATTCGGGTTCGATTCCGCCTACCTGCGGCTGGCCAACGACGAAGATGAGGCCGGGGCCAAACGGCTTTTCTCCACGGCCTTTTGGAGCCAGGCGCTGGCAGCGGCGACTTTCTCCCTGCTGATGCTGGCGCTCTCGGGTCCCTTGGCCGGCGCCTTCGCCATTCCGGACGCCCAGCGTAACCTCTTCCGCTACGCCGCCGGCATCCTGATGCTCGATACCTTGAAGGTGGTGCCGATGGCGCATTTGCGTCTCCGCCATTCCGCCATGCGCTTCGCCCTGATTAATATGGGGAACGTAGCCGTCAACATCGCTGCCAACCTGCTGTTCGTGCTCAAATGGCATAAAGGCCTGGAAGGCGTGTTCTGGGCTAACCTGGTGGCCAGCGGCGTCACCTTGGTCCTGGTGCTGCCGGTATTGTGGGCCAACGTGCGGCCGGCCTTTCAAACTCCGCTTTTCCGGCAATTGCTGCGCTTTGGCCTCCCCCTGGTTCCGGCGGGACTTTACGGCACCGTCAACGAAATGGCCGGGCGGCTGTTCATGCGCCTGTTGACCCAGGCCGACATCGACCGCCTCTATCCCGGGCGCGGCTACGACATGCTGCAATTGGCCGGCATCTTTTCGGCCGCGTGGAAGCTGGGCATCTTCGGCCTGCTCCTGGTGCAGATGTACCGGATGGCCTGGCAGCCTTTCTTCCAGCAACGCCAGAAGGATCCGGACGCGGCCGACCTCTTCGGCCGCATCCTGCGCTACCTGTGCCATTTCGTGGGTTACGCGTCCGTTACCCTGATGATCTTCCTCGACAAGCTGGTGGCCTTTCCCATCATGGGCCGGCCCCTGATCAAGGCTTCCTATTGGGTGGGGCTGGAAATCGTGCCCGGGGTTCTCTTGGCCTACGCCTTCCAGGCCTGGGTGGTGCATTTCACCTTGGGCCTGTACATTGCCAAGCAGACGAAATACCTGATCTGGACCAATGGGGCCGGGGCCCTGGTGACCGTGATCGGAAACCTTGCCCTGATCCCGATCCTGGGGCTGTGGGGCGCGACGCTTTCCGCCATCCTGTGTTTCTTCGTGATCGCGGTCCTGACTACCCGCAAAAGCCAGCAGTTGTTCCCCATCACCCTTTCCTGGACGGCCATGGCCCCCATCCTGATCTGGCTGGCCTGCGGCTGGGGCGTGGGGACGGCGGTGCAGATGCATCCCGGATCCTGGTCATGGGGGCTTAGGGCCGGAGCCCTGCTGGCCTTCTGGATATTGCCCTTCGCCATCGGCACCTTGAAGGTTTCGGAAATCAAGGCCTTGCGGGCGGGGCCTCCGCGCGGCTCCGCGCAAAGCGACGGATTCCACTAGTCTCTTCCTACCGGATATTGCTACTCTTTGCGGGACCGGCGCTTGGTTGCGCCCGGTGTCCTGACATGCCGATCATCAAGGAGCGCGGACCATGAAAAGGTTTTTCAAGATCCTGGGCGTATTGATCCTTCTGATTATCCTGGCCGCGGGCGGCTTCGCCGCCTATGTCGCCATCACCGGCGTTCCCCGCTATGCTCATACGGCGCCGGACCTCAAGGTCGAAGTGACGCCCGCGCGCGTGGAGCGGGGAAAAACCATCGCCAACATGCTTTGCAGCGAATGCCATCTGGACGTCAAGACCAATAGGCTTACGGGTCATCGCATGGAGGATCTGCCCGCCGAATTGGGTGTCGCGTTCTCCAAGAACCTGACCCACGACAAGAACGTGGGCATCGGCGGTTGGACCGACGGCGAACTCGCGTATCTGCTGCGCACGGGCGTCCGCCGCGACGGTTTGTACACGCCGCCGTGGATGCCCAAGCTCCCCCGCATGCAGGAGGAGGACCTCCTTTCCATCATCGCATTCCTCCGTTCCGACGACTCCCTGGTCATGGCGGACCCGACTCCGGACCGTGAATCGCAGCCTTCCTTCCTGGCCAAGTTCCTGACTCACGTCGCCTTCAAGCCCTTCCCATATCCCGCCGCTCCCGTTCTCGCTCCCGATACCGCGGACAAGGTGGCGTTCGGCCGCTATTTATCGCAAGACGCATTCGACTGCTTCCCCTGCCACTCCGGCGACTTCAAGAAAATGGACCTGGATCATCCGGAAAAATCATTCCGCTTCTACGGCGGAGGCAACTCCATGCCGGATTTGACCGGCCGCCTCATCAATACGGCCAATCTGACTCCGGATGCGGAGACGGGCATAGGGAAGTGGAGCGAGGCGGATTTCGTGAAGGCCGTGCGCGAAGGCGTACGCCCGGACGGACGCCTGTTGCGTTATCCGATGGCGCGCATGCCCGAGTTCACCGAAGACGAGGCCAAGGCGATCTTCGCCTATCTCAAGACCATTCCGGCCATCAAATACGAGGTGGCCCGTAATTTCGAATCCCTGGAGGGCCCGGCGCTGACAGACGGCAAGGCTCTGTTCGCCAAATACGGCTGCGTGGTCTGCCACGCCAATCAAGGCGTGGGTATCGGGGATGTGACCAAGGCGAAGGCGGATTTTCCCGCCGACTCGTCCCTTCAGGCCTGGATCCGTAATCCTTCGGCTTTCAAGCCCCTGACCAAGATGCCATCTTTCCAGGGCGTCATCAAGGAAGAGGAATACGCCCCGCTTATCGCCTACGTGCGCGAGCTGGGCAAGTAGCGCCTTGCCGTCGGTCAGGGGCGGGAATACCGTCGCGGCCGGTCGGCCGGGACGATTCAGAGCTATATTGCGGCCCATGGAAACGGATGACGTAATGCATTTTTACCCAGCTGAACCGCCTTCCTTTGGCGATGATCCTCCGCTCGGGGACGCTCGACCCGGCTCCAGCGACCGAAAAAACGAAGCGGTTAACAGCCTGGTTAACGGCCGGGTCGAAGGGATCGCCTTGCTAGCGGCGTATCGCTGGTTGGCGTTGTCCCCCGTCGACCTTCTGCGCCGATGCCGACAGGCCCGGTTCCAGGGATCAGGGCCTGGCGGGCAAAAGCGCAACCGGGTCTACAGCGGCGTCCGCGTGACGCATGCCGACTCCGGGCTCTCCGCCGAATCGGTGGACTCCCGCGCCTCCCTGCGCAACCTCGAAGCCGCGGTGGGTCGCCTGCGCCTGAGCCTGGCTTTATCCGCGTCGTACCTTGATCGCCAGCCCGACGAATGCCTGGCGGAAGTCCCGCAGCCGCCGTTCCGCGTCGGAGCCAGCGCGTCCCATGAGGATTACCCCCGCTTCCTGTTGCGGGCCTTGCACCGGCTGGCATGGCACAAGGGCCAGGTCGCCGCCGCGGCTGCGGCCTTGGACTGCACGGCCTCGGCGCTGACGCGTTTCTTCAAGGCCGACAAAGCGGCATGGGCCCGCACCCGTGGAATCAGGGCGGATAATGGGCTGCATCCGTTGAAGTGAAAGCGTAGAGACTCTGTGGGTCTTGGCGGTGGAAGGCCGGGAGCCCGGGTTGTCCCGATGTTGCCATCGCTGCGCCC
>JBDSIO010000142.1:0-9907 GCA_039917895.1 Fibrobacteria bacterium
ATTTCCCACCAGAAGAATCCCTGCCGGGTCGAGTTGCAGTAATGATGATGGTTGTTGTGCCAACCCTCGCCCAGGGTGATGAGGGCGAGCCAGAAATTATTGCGGCTGGTGTCCGTGGTCTGGAACCTTCGCGAGCCGTAGACGTGGGAAAGGCTGTTGATGGTGGCGACGCCGTGGAAGAGCACCACCGTCGAAACCACGAAGCCCCATACGAACATTTGCAGGCCATTGGTGCCGAGCGCAGGGAAGTAGCGGTTGAGATACATTCCCAATGCAACGAGCGCGCCGCCCAAAGCCAAGGGCACGACGGAGTCGAATCGGTCCAACCACATCAGTTCCTTGTACTTGGCCAGATCGGGAACCAGGTCGATGCGGGTCGCCACGTTCTTGCGGCGGCTCCACCAGAGCATATGGGCGTCCCAGAAACCCTTTTGCGAGGGGGAATGGGTATCGTTGGGGGAATCGGAAAAACGGTGGTGATGGCGATGATGGGCGGCCCACCACAGGGGTCCGCGCTCGGCGGCCGAGTTCCCCAGCAGCGCCAGCAGGAATTGCATGGGGCGCGAGGTCTTGTAGGTCTTATGGGAGAAATAACGGTGGTATACGCCGGTGATGCCGAACATGCGGACGAAATAGAGGAAAACGGCAACCGAGAAGGCCGCCCAGCTGAACCCCACGAAGAACACGGCGAGCGTACTGACGCTCATGAGGACGAACGGGAAAGGGAAGATCCATTTCTCCTGATCTGGATGGCCTGCTTCCAATTTGGCCTGCTGGTGGGTATCGAACCAGGAGATGGCCTTGCTGAGAATAGAGGGGTTTTTGTTCGACATGAACTTTCCTTTAAAGTTGCGACGATTGCGCGCTTATACTGGAAACAATTAAACCACAATGGGGTCGGCTTGCCTAGCGCAGGGACGAAATCTTACACCTTTTTACAAATTCGACTTTATCCATAAAATCCGTCCGGGGAACGGGTTACGCGGTTTGGGGTAGGTCTGGCTCGATCGCTCCATCGGCTTTACTTTTTGTTGACTATTTTCCTCAAGACCCTTTTCCCACCCGCCACCGATTTATGATAATCCGGGATGCCCAGGAAGCCTTTTCCACGCGATCCTTGAACCGCCTTTGGAGGTCGATTTTGCAACAGCGATTCCCCCGCCCGATGAATAACCCGAATCGGCTCAGCGCGAGGATCTTTCTAATCCTCAGCCTTGGTTTGCCGCTTTTCCTGATCCAATGCGGCCGCACCGGCAAGGTGGGCTCGGGCCGTTACGAGGTCGCCGACCAGGAATACAGCAGCCAGAACTACAGCATGCAAAGGCAGCTGACCGCACAGGGAGGCTTCGAGGAGAAGCACGTGGTG
Source organism: Fibrobacteria bacterium (assembly GCA_039917895.1). Classification (GTDB taxonomy): domain Bacteria; phylum Fibrobacterota; class Fibrobacteria; order UBA11236; family UBA11236; genus Chersky-265. Next base: position 1,367 of record JBDSIO010000142.1, read on the forward strand.
GACCATTGCCTGCTGATGGAGATGACGGGCAAATGGCTGCAGAAGGGAGGGATCTTGACCCTGCGGTATGATCAGATCCGCAACCGCGCCACCTGCCATGATTCCCTGGGCGCTTGGGCCGTGGATACGTCGCAATTGACCGTCCCCATCCGTAACGTGGAGGGTACCTCGTACGAGTCCCTGCTCGCGGCTTCGGGCGACAGGCCGGAGAAATGGATCAAGTGGCTGAAAACGGAATGATCGGAAAGACGCGCTGGCAGCTTGGTTGCCTCATCCCTTTCCTCGCATTCCTCTACTACTTTACCCGCCATCATTCGCTGTCCTATCTGGCCGGAGGGTCGGCGTTGCTCGGGCTGTTCTGCGCCGCCTACCTGAAATGGGACAAGATGCGGACGGATCGTTACGGGATGGCGTTGTTCGCCCTGGCCATGGCGGGTTTGCCCGCCTTGGGCCTCTGGCAATACCTGCAATTGCGGGATCCCGGGGACGTGGACCATGCGTCCTACGCTTGCGCTTTATGGAATATGGCCCGGGGCGCCACCTACTACTCCATCAACGACATGGATTTCTTCGGCACCCATGCCGACTATGCCGGTCTGCTGTGGATTCCGGTGCAGGCGCTGGCGGGCGAGACCGGATTGAAGATCGGGAAGGGCCTCTGCCTGCTGATAGCGGCCTGGCTGGCCATCCGGCGGCTCAAGGGACAGGAGAGGATCGCAACCTGGGGCGGCGCCGCCCTGTTGTTGAGCCCGCCCATCGCCTCGCAATTCTTCAACGGCTTTCATCTGGAATTCATCGCGGCCCCGGTCCTGGTGCTGGCGTTCGACGCGTACCGGGATAAACGCCTGGGCCGTTTCCTGGCGTATACGGGGTTCCTGGCCTACAGCAAGGAAATCTTCACTTTGGCCATCGGGGGCATCCTGCTGGTGGCCCTTGTCGAGCGGCGGCCCTGGAAATGGATCCTGCTTCCCGGCCTGCTCTGTTGCGCGCAGATGGCCGTGTATTGGTTCGTCATCCTCCCCCGCTTCGCGCCCCAGGGCAACAACCTGGCGATGTTCATGCCGTCTTCACCAGGGCAAATCCTGGCCATGTGGTTGCGCCCGAACAACCTGTATTATGCCTTCCACCTGGCCCTCCCCTTCCTGCCGTTGATGCTGGCCCTGCCGAAGCGTTATCTGCTGCTGCCGCTACCGCTGTTCGCCTTCTATATGGCCTTCCCGGATCCGCTGTTCCAATCGCTATGGGCCCATTATTCCTTCCCCCTGGCATTTATGTGCTTCGGAGGGTTGCTTCTGCATCGGGAGGCAGACCTGGCGTCTCCGATCCAATCCGGGGGGGTAGCAAAGGAGGCCGAGGCCGATTCGCACGCCTCTCTCGATCGGCTAGCGGGTCCGGCCGGAAGCAATCCAGCCTTGGCACTGGGTGAAACCCGGGTCGGACGCGCCTTGATGACTTGCGCATTCGTCTCCCTGCTGTGCTATCCGATCTGGAGGATGGTCCTGTCCGTGCCCAAACACGATGCCGCGCGCCTGCGCGACTTCGCCACCCTCCGTTCCCTGGTGCCCGATACAGCTTCGCTGCTCATCAACGCCTCGTTCACCGCGCGCTTTGCCGCGCGCAAGGACGCATCGGATTGGGTGTACCGGAAAAAGCCCATCACGGACTTCGATTGCATTCTGCTGGATGCCGCCTTCACCTCGCCGTCGCACGGGAGCGTTCCCCAATTGCAGGAGGATGTCACGAACCTTAAAGCCTCGCCGGACTGGAACTTGGCGTTCGAGCGCGGCAGCCTGTATCTGTTCAAGAAAAAACCGCCCGTGACGGCGGTCGAATAATACCGGGCTTAAAGCCGCTTACGCACGGCCTGGGCATGGTGGATGAACCCTTCCTCATCCGCCAGAGCCGCGATCAACCCCCCATGCTTCTTCATCGCCTTCGGCGTGTATTGGATCAAGCTGGTGCGCTTGTAAAAGTCGTAGGTGCCCAGGGGAGAAAAGAAACGCGCGGACCCGTTGGTCGGCAGCACGTGGTTGGGACCGGCGTAATAGTCGCCGATTGGTTCGGAAGAATACGGCCCCAGGAAAATGGCGCCGGCATTGCGGATGCGCGAGGCCAGGACCTGTGGATTCCGCGTGATGATTTCCATGTGCTCGGGGGCGATGGCATCGGCCAGGGCGCAGCCGAGTTTCCAATCCTTGACCACGTAGATGCGCCCGAAATTCCGCAGGCTTTTCTCCAGGATGGCCCGCTTGGGCGAGCTTTCCACCTGCTGGGCCACGCATTCCGCGATCTCGCGGGCGGCCTTGGCCGATGTGGTAATGCAGATGGCGGCCTCGTATCCGGAGCCGTGCTCGGCCTGGGACAGCAGATCCGCGGCCACCCAATCGGGATCCGCGGTTTCATCGGCGAGCACCAGGATTTCCGAAGGCCCGGCGATCATGTCGATGTCCACGGTGCCGAAGACTTCCTTCTTCGCCAGGGTGGCGAACACGTTCCCGGGGCCGACGATCTTGTCGACCCGCTCCACCTTTTCCGTTCCGTAGGCGAGCATGGCCACGGCTTGGGCCCCGCCGATGCGGTAGCACTCGGTGATGCCGAGCTCCTGGAGCGTGAAGGCGATGCTGGGATGCAGGCCGCCGGGAGCGGGCGAAACCACGGCGATTTCCTCGACGCCGGCCACCTGGGCCGGGACCGCATTCATGATCAAAGTGGAAGGATAGATGCCCGCGCCGCCGGGCACGTAGACGCCCACACGGCGCAGGGGCCGGATGATCTGGCCCAGGGTTTCGCCGTCCTTGCCGGTGAAGGACCAGGACTTTTCCTGCTGCAGTTTGTGGAAACGGCGCACGTTGGCGATGGCGCCGCGGATGGCCTTTTTGACTTCCGGGGACAGCTTCGCGGCTTTGGCCTTGATGTCGACCGGGGTAACCGCCAGGGCACCCTTGAGACCGTCGTGCTTTTTCGCATAGGCAAGAGCGGCCGAGTGGCCTTTGGACTTGATGTCGGCCAGGATTGCCTTGACAACACCGGTGATGGCCGGCGAAGGGCTGGGTTCGCGCGAGGTGATGGCGCGAACGTCGGGGTGGTTCAGGGATTTGAGCGGAATGATACGCATCAGGGATTCGTTCTTTTTCATGGGATTCTCCTTGAATTTAGGCTCATGGCGGACATCTTCCAAGCAACCCGCCCGATTCAATTCGACCTGTGAGATAACCAGGCAACCATATCTCTGCGTTTAAGTCCATTGCTTCACGGCCCCGTCCTTGACGGACCCGTCCATGATGGCCTTGTCCTTAACGGCCCGGAAGCGCAGCCGGGTATAGTCCGCGGTCCATTTCCCCTCCGCATCGCATAATTCCTTACGCAGCTCCTCTTGGACCTCCGCAAGGAAGGACGCGCGTTCGTCCTGCGGGATCCCTTTCATGAAATTCTCCGCGAAGGTTTCCAGCCAGGCCCGCATCTCGCCGGGCAGGGGCGTGGGACGCGGGAACACCTCAACGGATTCGACCGTGAACCCGCGTCTTCGCAAGCGGCAGCCGAAATCCTCCGCGGTGGAGAAGTTCCAGGGATTTACGGAGGCGATGTCCTGGCCGCGTTTGGCCAAGGCGCGCCCCAGCGCGGCGCGGATTTTCTCCACGCAACCGGCTCCGCCGCATTCGCCCACGAAGCGGCCGCCGGGTTTGAGAGCGCGCCAGGCCCCGTCTATGGCGGCATCGTGATCCTTGAGCCAATGCAAGGTGGCATTGGTGAACACGGCGTCGAACTCGGGGCCGAAGTCCAGCTTCTCCGCGTCGGCGACGCAGGCGTTAAGGCCCAACTTGCGCGCGCCTTCCACCTGTGCGGCGCTGGCGTCCAGTGCCACGACCTCGCAACCTAGGGCGGCGATCTTGGCGGTGAGGAATCCGTCCCCGCAGCCCACGTCCAGGATGCGTTCGCCCGGGAGCGGGGCCATCAGATCGATAACCGGCGCCGCGAGGTCGGCGACGAAGCGGGCGTTGGCGTGGTAGCTTTTCGGGTCCCAGGTCTGGGGCATGACGAATGCATCCTGTTTCGGCGGCACCACAGCGGTTTTGCGATGAGCGGCAGCGGCTTTAGAAGATTCGTTTTTGGGCATGGCTTCTCCTGCGGATCCTTTGGATCCCTTGGTTAGGGTGGAGGTTTCGGGACGGCTATCCTGCCGGTCAGCCCTGCAGCAACTTGTAATTGATGCCGTCGAGCAGGGCCAGCCAGGAGGCTTCGATGATATTGGTGGAAACGCCCAGGGTGCCCCAGGGTTCCTGTTCCGGGTTGGCGCGGTCGTGGAAACGGATCCACACGCGCACCTTGGCGCCCGTGCCTACGTTGTTGTCGAGCACGCGCACCTTGTAATCGATCACCTCGATGTTGGCGAGCGCGGGGAAGAAGCGGCGCAGGGCTTTCCACGTGGCCGCGTTCATGGCGTCCACGGGGCCGTTGCCTTCCGCGGCGGTATGTTCGATCTCATCCCCCACCTTGAGCTTGATGGTGAACTCGCTATGGATCTCCCCGTTCTCGCGGCGCTCCTCGATGGAGCGGAATCCGAGGAAGTCGAAACGATCTTTCCACATATCGAGCTTGCGCCTGGCGAGCAGCTGGAAGCTGGCGTCCGCGATTTCGAAATGGTAGCCCTCGTCCTCCTTCTGCTTGACGTCGGCGAGGATGGCCGCCACATGGGGGCTGCGCTTGTCGAGGTCGGGCTGGATGGCCTTGATCTTTTCCCACACCAGGCTGCTGCCGCTCTGGTTGGAAACGATGAAGTCGCGGGCGTTGCCGACCTGGGCCGGATCGATGTGCTCGAAGCTCCGGGCGATCTTCATGACACCGTCGATGTGGGCGCCGCCCTTGTGGGCGAAGGCGGCTTCGCCCACGTAAGGCTGGCGGATGTCGTCGGACAGATTGGCGATCTCGCTGACGGCGAGGCTGAGGCCCCGCAGGCCTTTGAGCTGATCGTCGCTGACCAGGGTAACGCCCATCTTGAGCTGGAGGGCCGCCACGATGACGGTGAGGTTGGCGTTGCCGCAGCGCTCGCCGAAACCGTTGATGGTGCCTTGCACCTGGACCGCTCCCGCGCGCACCGCGGCCAATGAGCTGGCCACGCCGGTGCCGGTATCGTTATGCAGATGCACGCCGACGGGCACGCCCAATTCGCGGATCATCGTTTGGGTGATGGTCTCGATATCCCAAGGCAATTGCCCGCCGTTGGTGTCGCATAGGACGATGACGTCGGCGCCGCCGTCCCGGGCGGCCTTCACGGCAGCCAGGGCGTATTCGGGATTGGCCGCATAGCCGTCGAAGAAATGCTCGGCGTCGTACACGACCTCTTCGCAATGCTTCTTCAGGTAGGCCACGGAATCGCGGATCATCCTCAGGTTCTCTTCCAGGGTGGTGCGCAGCACCTCGGTGACGTGCAGGTCCCAGCTCTTGCCGAAGATGGTGATGACCGGAGCCTTGGTCTCCACCAGGTATTTGAGCACCATGTCTTCGGCGGGATCGGCCTTGGACCGGCACGTGCTGCCGAAGGCGGCGATCTTCGCGTGCTTCCACTCCATTTTGCGGGCGCGGACGAAAAACTCGATGTCGAGCGGATTGGTCGGGTTGGGCCAGCCGCCCTCGATGTAGTCCACGCCGAACTGATCGAGCTTGCGCGCGATGGCGAGCTTGTCCTCAAGGGAAAAGGAGATCCCCTTCGCCTGGTTTCCGTCTCGCAGGGTGGTGTCGTATATCTTGACCTTGTTCATCTTGACCTTTCCGTTCATTCGTCCTTCGCCGATTGGGGCCGATGGACATTTTCCAGGACAAATAAAAAAGCCCGCTCTTGGGAGCGGGCTTTGCCATTGGCTGTAAGGGATTCCTTACCCAAGTCCGCTCGGATTGCTTTCGCCAATAATTCGATGAATGGCAATCCGGGACTGGTGGTTCATGGAGCCTAATGTAACACCGGCCCCCGGGGGCCTGTCAACCCTATTCGGCAAACCCGCCTCCCCGCAGGCGGGACTTCGCCCGATTCTGCAGGAAAACCCGCCATTCCGCGTCGTCGAGGGGATAACGGGGCGGACGGTATCGTGCGGTGTCCAGGGTCATGGGCCGGCCCATGATGGGGATTCCCGCTTCGGGTCCATGGAGGTCGGCTACGCGGTAGTCCACTGAGACGAACCCTACGCGGCAGATTCCGCTCTCAATTGGGACCGCCGTCGCGGGCAGTGCGTGCTTGAATCCTTTTCGCCAGGGAACTCCGGTCTCAATCACGACCCGGTCGCGGCGCACGTAACCCATGAAGTCCGCCAGGTCCCCAAAGTCACGGCCCTCATGGGCCGTGAACCAATCGAACAGTTTCCAGCCCAGGTATCCGAAGGTCGCGCCGGTCATCGCGGCTTCTGTGACGCGGCCTTCGCGTTCCAGGCGTTCCATGGTCCGTACCGCCAACGCCTGCTTATCCGTTTGCACCTTGAGGAGATAGGCGTAGCCGAGATTGCCGGCCAAGAGCAGATACAGGGATGCCCGCACGGGCCGGGTCAAGGCGATGCGGGACGGCGGGAAATGGAATCGGGCTTCGGCGCCCTCCTCCGGGACCCCGGGGCGGCGGGGAAACCCGGCCCAAGGTAGCGAATTCGTTACCCCAGCGAGCGCAATCAAAAGGCAAAGGATGGAAAGTTCCAGGAAGTAGTAGTCCCACCAGATTCCCCGCAAGGAGGCGATGAAGATATATCCCGCGGTCAAGAGGACATGAGGGGAAGGCCGCAGCAACCGGAAATCCAGCAGCCAGAGCGATGGAAGCAACAGCCAGGGCAGGATGCGGTTGACCTGGGGCCAGGCCAACAGGCCGAACAAAGGAGTATCCGTGCGGATCAGGGAGTCGTGCCAAAAGGGAACCAAGGCGAGCATCGCCACGCTTGCCGCCAACGGAAGCACCCAGCGGCGCAGGTCAGGTTTCCGGGCGCCCGTGAGCAATGCAGCCATGGAAAGGCAACCCAGAACCATATAAGTTCCGGCCACCAACGCGAGCAGGCCCCGCCCGGCAGAATCGATTGGATCGGCATGCAGAAACCCCGCGTTCAGGCTGGCGTAACTCCGGTTCATCCCCAACATGAGCATGCTTGCCGCTGCGACGAAAGCACCCATACCTGCAAGCAATGGCCAGGGGACTTTGCGGGTCCGGTACCAGTGTATCCCTGCGGCCCAGGCGGGAAGCAGCATCAGGCTCGCATGATTCTGGCGGTTTGCGAAAGCCAGGAAGGCCGCCGGGAAGAACCAGAGCCATTTGCCTGATTCGGCCAGGATGAGCGCGGCCAGGAACAGAACCAAAGTGCAGATGCCCGCATGGAAATCCGCCGCCTTGGCGAAAAAGATGGGAAAGGTCACCAGGGACAGAACGGTCAGGACTGCGGGACCTTCCGCCATGCGCCGCGAGACCAAGCGATGAAGCAGCGGATACAGGGCCAGCGCGCAACCGGCCTGGAAGCCCCAGGTGGACCAGAGGAAATGCCCAGTGGCTTGGTACAATAAGGCGCAGGCCCCGGAGAAAACCGCACCGAAAGGTTCCAGCCAATCATAGACGTAGGGCCGTCCCCGTTCCAGGGTGCCGATGATGCTGCGCAGATAACCGAAATCGTCGCTGCGGATCACGCCGGGCCGGAAACCCAGGGCGAAGTACACAAAAGCATACGCGGCCCAACCGGTCCAGAATGGCCTTAGTCTCACCGGGCTGGTCCGGTATCCGAGCGCGTTCCGGCCGGGTCGATGGGGATTCCGCCGGAGTTTCCCTCAGCCTTGCCTGACCCGAAGGTTCCGTCGGACCGGAATTCGCGGTACGCGGCCTTGGAGGCCGCGATGTATCCGGACCATTCCCTGTTGTCCAAAGGATAAGGACGCTTGCGGTAGGTCGCCGGATCCAGGACCAAGGCCGGCGTGCTGAGGGTGGGGGCCATGGTATCCTGCAGGTCACGTACCCGGTAGCGCAAGGAAAAGTAACCGATGGAAGCTCTGCCCTCCCCGAGGGTTTCCCCGCCATGAAGCGCATCGCGCTTGAAGGCGCGCCTCCAGGGAAGCTCCGTTTCCACCACCACGCGATTCCGATGGACATAACCCTGGAATCCAGCCATGTCCGTTATGGCTTCATGTCGCCAATAATGATCGAACAGCTTCCAGCCGAGGTAGCCGAAAGTGCCGTCGGTCATGGCATCGGGAGTGATGCGGCCCGCGCGCTCCAGCCCTTCCAGGACGGTGGTGGACAGGCGTTGCTTATCGCAATAGACGCGGTAGTCATAGGCCCAGACGGCATGGGCGAAAAGCAGCGACGCGCCCAGGGAGAAGGCGATCCGTCCCGGCCGCACCGGCGCCTCGCGCGTGAGGCGGTAGAAAACCGTGGCGAGCGCGACATCGATCAGGTAGAAATCGTACCAGAACCCTTTGAGACTGCTCAGCGCCACGTAAGCCCCAACCAGGGCGAGAGGCGCGTTGAAGCGGATAAGGCGCCAATCCAGGGTCCAGAACAGGCAGGGAAGCATCGCGATCAGGATCCATTGC
>JBDSIO010000143.1:0-24191 GCA_039917895.1 Fibrobacteria bacterium
ACGCGATCGCCGATGGTGGGGCTGCCCTTTTTATCGCCGCGGTTGGTCTGGCCGATGGTGACCCCGGCCGACAGGTTGCAATTTTTGCCGATGAGGGAGCTGCTGTTGATGATGACCGCACCGATATGCCCGATGTAAAGGCCCTCGCCCAACTGCGTTTTCAGGGAAATCTGGAATCCGTACTTCCAGAAATAGCGATTGACCAGGAACCTGAAGAACAGGCCGAGGGGCGTGTATTTGGCGTGGAGTTTCGCCATCCGGAACACGTACGTGAAACGGAACCCCGGATTGCGTAATCCCCGCCACAGGCTGCCCCGGCCGGGGCCATCGCCCGTATACCGGTACAGGTCCGCTTGGATCGATCTATGCATCAATTCTCCGTTGCATCTGGCTTTGAATAAAGGTTTTTCCCCGCCGCAACTCCACACTAATCATATTGGCGCCCGGGAGCGCGCGCGAATTTCCGGAAAGATTCATCACGGTTGTGAGGCTGGGAGCAGCGTTGCAGCGGACGTCGACGACGATGCGGGTGGGACGAAGCCGGCGAAGGATTCGGAATTGTCCAAGGCCATCTGGATGACGCGGGCCGGATTGCCGCCCACCAGGCAATTGTCGGGGATGCTTTTGGAAAGGATGGAGCCGCAATTGACCGTGACTCCGCTGCCGATGTTGATCTTGCCGTAGATCACGCTGCCGGTGCCGATCCAGACTGAAGACCCCAGGTTGGGGAGGCCGACCAGGCCTTCCGCATTGTTGGTGCCCAAGGTCACGTTATGCGTTACGCTAAGGTTGGGGCCGATGATGCAAGCGCCGATATAGATGTTCCCGACATGGCTGATGTAGAATCCGGGCCCGATTTCCGCGGCGAAGATGTCGGTCAGGTAATGCTGCTTGACCCAATAGGCCAGGATCGTCTGCGCTAGCATGAAGGGCAGGCCCAGCAGGCGGTTGCGGCGCCAGAGCTTCCGCGAGAACTGGGCGAAGCGGAAGATGGCCACGCAATGCAGGCCCAGGCTGTTGACCCACACCTTGAGCTTGCGCCGCAAGGAGGGCGTGGGCGTGCCGCATTCGATGTAATAGAATTTTTCCAGGTCCCACCTGAAATCGCCCCAGCTTTCGCGTCCGCTCCTACCCATATGTTCCGCTTCCGCCCATTGGATCAGGTATTGAAGAAGAGTCGGAGTTTGCGGGCGAATTGCCCACGCGTCCAGTCATGGATGAAGACGCGCGGGATTTGGAAGGGATCGGTGCTTTTGCGCCATTGGCCCGGATAGGCCGCGGCCACCTTGCGGAATCCCCCGGCCCTGCAGATGGCCAGCGTATCGCCGTTGTAATCGCCGTGATCGCCGAACGGATAGGAAAAAACATCGACGGGTTTGCCCAGCCATGTCTCCAGATCCTTGCGCGAAGCGAGGATCTCGCGCTCCTGATCCGCTTTGGGGCGTCCCGAAAGCATGGGATGCGACACGGTATGCGCCCCGATGGTGACGCAGGGCGAGGCCGCAAGGGATTTCAGTTCATCCATCCGCAGGGCGCGGTGGCTGGGCCGAGCCTGCGTGCGGCCGGACCATTTCCGCAAGGCCGCGAGCAGCACGGCGCGCCGGCCGGTATCCATGGGCTTCAGGTATTTGTGCACTTCGCGGTAGGCGCGCATGCGTTGCTCGGGTCCCTCGGTGTTCCATCGACCGGTCAGGTCGCTTTCGGCGAGGGAAAGCGATGCGGGAAGATCGCCGCTTCCCAGGAAAATCTTCTCTACCTCGTCCCACCAGAATTCCCCTTCGGCCCCTACGGTTCCGGAACTGATGAAGAAGGCGGCGGGTAGGCCGAGTTCCTCCAGGATCGGCAGGGCTGATTCGCGGTTGTCCGCGTATCCGTCGTCGAAGGTGACGACTACGGAGGGCCGGCCGGCCATGGACCAATCGTCCTCGAAGCGGAGCACGGGATAATTCTCCTTGAGATATGCCATTTGCGCGCGGAAATTCTCCGGGGTCACGGCCATGCCGATGGCGTCCCCCGTAACCTCGGCGACACGGTGGTAGGCCAGTACCAAAACCGGGGGTTCCAGTCGGTTGCGGAGCGAGACCCAAGGTATGCGGGCGAGCTTACTGAGCCTGCCCCCCATCCTTTTCATCGCGTCCAACTTCCGTCCTCCCTTATACGAAACTTGAAAGGAAACTTAAAAATCCGGAAAATCGGGGGAATCGGAAATTCCCCACGCTATTTGGCTATGGAGCGGTAGAGGCTCGGATCGAGGTTGATGGGAGTGGAGACGCCCGGTCCCACGGCGCCGACGTCTGCGCCGATATCCTTGCCGTCCGTGCCTTTGCGGTAGCCGGGCGAAGCGCTCGTAAGGCGGAAATTCGGGACGATGCCGGTTGCGCTCAACAAGGATGCGGCGACCGGGTAGATGGGCGAACCTTCGAAGGAATTCTTCTCCTGGGCGGACTTGGTCTTCCAGGCGGCCAGCGTATACGTGATGCGGTTCTCCCAAATGACGCTCCCGGGGGCGTACAGGTTGTTCTCCGCGATGGAGGCATGCGGCACGGCCGAGTAGCGGTGGAATTCGGCCCCTTTGAGGAAGATGTTGTTCCTGAAGGTGTTCTTGATGGCGCCGGGATTGGGATCCCCGCCCTCGGTCTGGTATTGCAGGATGAGCGGGCAATCGTACAGGGTATTGTGGTCGAAGACGTTGAAATCACCGCCGGCCACGCCGTTGGCGTCGTTGATGAAGAACTGCGCGTTCGATGCGCCCATCAGGTTGTCATGCACGCTGGCGTAATTGCAATTGAGCTGCATGGAGAAACGGTCGGTATGGTGGATGTAGTTGTAGGCGATTTCGATGTTGCTCGGCGAGACGGGAGTGTTGGCGTGCTTGTAATAGACGCCCGTGGCCATGTGGTGGAACTCATTGCGCAGGATCTTGGCGCCGGATCCCCGGAACACGATGATGCCGCAGGAGAAGTTCGGGGTGCCTGATCCCGAGGGGTATACGCCTTCGACAACGCACCGCTCCATGTGAGGATCGACGGCGCCGTCGATATAGATGAAGCCGAAATTGTCGCCGCCCTTGACCATCTTTATCTTGAGGTTGATGAACCAGGCCGAGGTGCCGGTGAAGTCGTAGCCGACGCGGAAGAAGCGGCCCGGGCCCTGGAACCGCAGGTTTTGCACGGTGTGGAAATCCTTCTCGATGTCGATGACCGGATCCAGGGAGGAAGATCCCACGATGAGGGCCTCATCGGAGGTGCAGCTGGTGATGATGATGCGCTTGGTCTGGGTACCGTGGCTTCCCATGCTGCGCTGATCGATGTGGGCGGTGATGGAGTATTCGCCGGGCATGAAGCAGGCGGTGTCGCCGGCCTTGGGTTCGGAAAACGCCTTGGACACGCTCTTCCATGGCTTGGCCTGGGAGTTCTCCGCGTAGGTCACGGCGTCGTTGCCGGTGGTTGCGATGAAGAGCCGCTTCGCGTCCGCGCGATCGATCAGCGTAAGGGTCAGCAGGAAAAGCAGGGGCGCAGCCGTCGCACTGGAGCGGAACAAGGGTATCAATCGCATGGTATGGTCCTCCGGAACTCCCGGCAAGTGCTGCCAGGAATGTACTTAGACAATTTTCACGCCGGTAAGGTGCAGAATGCAATCTTCAACTTGTAACAACGATTTTTCCCACTCGGTTCGGCTTTTTTCCCTGAAAACGAGGATTTCACCATGAAAGCGGGCATATTCCCGGGAAACCTGGGCGATTTTCCGCGCCAGGTCGGCTGCGGAGCAATCCGAATACACCGCGCCTAAACTAAAGTAATCCTTCAATACCTTTGAATTCCCAAGCACGACGGGTTTTCCGAGACTGATTGCCTCGTAGGCGCCGCATACCAAAGTGGCGCCCCGAGTGGTGAGGGCGGCCACGCAGTCCATTCTTCGCATGAGATCAAAATACTCCGAATCCGGCAGGAAGCCGGTGGGCGTGAAGTTTTCCGGTTTACCGGCCAAAACTTCGGCGAAGCGCGATTTCGGGTTTCCCGAGACCCAGATGCGGAATCCCGGGCCAAGGAGTCGGGCGGCCTCAGCCACCGCCGCAATCGGTTCGTCCGGCGCCCAGGAAGAGACCAAAAGGATTTCGAACGGTCCGGAATGGTCCCGGGGGGGCGCGATCTCCAGTTCGGGGGAGGGATCGGGAAGAATGGCTCCGCGGCCCCCGCATAGCTTCACTTTGCGCAGCAACTGCGCGTTGGTAACGATGGTCAGGCTCGCATGGCGCAAGGTGAAAATGCTGAGCGCGCGCATGAGCCGTTGTTTCGGCGGACCCCCGCTTCTCGCGTCCATGTATGCGGTATGCCGATCGACCACCAGCAGATATCCCAAGACCGGCTTCAACAGGCAGGCCAGGGTCGCCAGGATCATGGACGGGTTCTGCACGAAGACGGTCTTGCCGCGGTAGGCGAACAGCACCTTCACGGTTTTGGCGACCGAAACCAGGTAGCGCCAACGGCCCAGCCGATCCAAATCGAGGATGACCAGCTCCGCGCCTACGCGACGGGAAAGGTTCAGGGAGCGCCGCTGGGTTTCCCACGCGATCCAGACCCGGCCGGGATTCCGGCCGGAATTCCGGTCGCGGTTTTCCTCATTACCCGTTCGTGCCATCACTTTTTCCTCAATCCCAGCAGGAATTCACGATGGAAAAGGTACACGAAGCCGGAATAGGCGACAAGATAGGCCCCAGCACGGACGAACGCCAGCACCTGGGCGTGGCCGAAGCGGTCGAGATGTGCGAAGCGGAACAAGGCATAATCGGCGGCGACGACCGCCACGCAGACGCCGGCCACCTGCAGGTTCAGCCCGAGCAGGCGCCAGAGAAAGTTTCCAGCCCCGCGCATAAGCGCGAAGATCCAGACGGCGAAGACGACCAGATGGACCACGGCCCAGACGTAGGGAAGCGTGTTGAGCGGGAGCATGTGGAAGGCGAAGGTGGCGCCCGGAATGAGCAGGGCCAGCGAGACTTCGGCATAGGTGGACAGGATGGGCCGGCCGCCGGCGGTAGCGTAGATGGTGCCGATGGATATGAAGACGATGAAGATCTGCACCAGGCAGAGCCCGGCGAAAATCTCCGCCATGGCCCCCCACTTGGCGGGGAAGATCGCCTCCAGGATCGGGGCGCCGTAGTAGAATCCCGCGATGTAGACGGGAACGATGAACAGGGTGCAGAACTTGAGGGCGGTGAAGAACCCGTCCACGCGGCCGCTCTGGTCCCGTCGGGACAGCATGGGCAGCAGGATCTCCCGCACGATCTGAACCACCTTCTGGTTGGGGATGTCGGACAGGGTGTTCGCCAGCGCATAATAGCCCAATTGGGTGGCGGAGAAGAAACGCCCGAGAATCAGGGGTATGCTCTTCTCTTTGAGCACGTAGAGCAGGCCGTTGAAGGTGACGGGCAGGCTGAAGACCAGATCGCGCTTGACTAGGCCCCAGTTGAACTGCAGGCTCGGTACGTACTTGGAATACCAGAAGGAGGCCGCGGTGCGTACCACGGCGCGGATGCCCACGCCTAAGATCAAAGACCAGGCTCCCCAACCCGCATGCGCCATGGTCACCTGCGCCGCGACCGAAACGAAGGTGCTGTACATGTCAACCCAGCCGCGTTCCCGGAAACGCATGTCGCGGTTGAGGATGTTGTAGGGTACGATGGAAAGGGCGTTGGCCAGGAATACCACGGCCGTGAACTGGGTAAGCGGGATGATGTCGGTGCGGCGGAAATACCAGCCCCCGGCATAGGCGAGGAAAAAGCTGGCCACGGCGCAGAAAGCGCCGAGCATGAGGCTGAAGCTGAAGAGGTTGTGTACCTCTTTCTCGGGCATGTTCTGCCGCTGTATGATGGTCACGCCGATGCCCATCTCGGCGAAGAGCTGGGCGAACTGGGTGAAGGCGGTGGCCATGGCGGAGAGGCCGTAGTCCTTGGGCATCAGCACGGTCGCCACGTAGTAGGTGCCGACCCAGGAGAGGATTTGCGTGGCGAACTTGGCGATCGCCAGGGACTTGGCCGCCGAAAAGACCGACGGGCCGGCGGATGGGTCTGAAGACGGGGAGCCGCTCATGCCGAGGGCCGGCCGGCAGGACGTGGGGCTTGTCCGGCCCGGGTGCTGGGCTTTGCGCCGCAAGCGGCGTAAAGGGCCAGGTAGTCTTCGGCCATGCGCATGTAGTCGAAGCGCGTGTCGAAGCGCCGGGCCGCGGCCTCGCCCATGGAGCGGGCCAAGGCGTCGTCGCCGAGGATGGTGAGGATGGCCTTGGCCAAGGCGCCGGGTTCGCGAGGGGGAACCAGCAATCCGTCCTTGCCCGGAGTGAGGAATTCCGGTACGCCGCCGACGCTGGTGGCGACGACGGGGAGCCCCAGGCACATGGCTTCCAGGATGCACAGCGGCATGCCTTCCCACAAGCTCGGCAGCACGAAGAAGTCGAGCAGGCAGTAGAACTGGATGAGGTTGGGCCGCGCTCCCAGGAACACCACGTTGGCGGCCACGCCCAGTTCCGCCGCCTGCGCCTTGAGGGAAACCAGCAGGGATCCGTCGCCGGCGATGGCCAGTCCCGCCTTGGGGAAGGCCCGCAGGATTTCCGGCATGGCGGAAAGGAGATAGGTGATGCCTTTCTGATCTTCGAGCCGGACGCCCAGGCCGAAAACGTGTGAGAAGCCATCCAGCCCCTCGCGCTTGCGGAGCGCGGACCGGTCGGCGGCGGCGCGGGCGCTCCGGTAGGCCCCGCCGTTGATGCCGTTGGGAATCACGGTCATGCGGCTTTCGGCGATGCCTTCATACGAGGCCAGATTGCGCAGGGTATGCGCCGAGACCGCCACCACCTTGTCGTAGGTCATGGAGAAGGCGCGCTCGGCGACCATGTAGGCCTTGCGGTCAGGGAAGCTGCGGGCATGATCGGTATGGATGCGGGTTTTAGTGCCGGCCAGGAGCGCGGCCAGCCCGCCGTCCATGAACGCCTGGGTGTTGTGGGTGTGGATGACGTCGAAGGCGCCGTCGGAAAGGAGCCTCCGCACCTTGAGGAACATGAAGCGATCGACCCCGTGTTCGGGCCAGGGCATGGCGTGGACGGGGATGCCTTTGGCTGCGGCCTCGGCCGCCAGGGGTCCATGGCCCCGCAGGGAGCAGATATGGGCGTCATGGCCCTGCTGCCGCTGGGCATGGGCCAGGTCCATCACCACCCGTTGCAGACCGCCGATGTTGAGGTCATGTGCGACCTGGAGGATTCTAAGCATGGGCACCCCGGGGAATTATACCGGTTTCCCCAGGACTTTGGTATAAATGTCGAAGTAGCCGCGGCTTACCGCCTGGAGATCGAAATCGCGCGTCACCAGGGCGTGCAGGTTCGCCCCCAGCCGCGCCGCTTCCGTGGGATCATCCAGCAGGCGTTTGAGTCCCTGCGCGAGCGCGGCCTGATCGCCGGAGGGGAAAAGCAGGCCGTTCTCGCCATGCCGGATCAGTTCCGGGATGCCGCAACCCGCGAGGCGATGACCGGTTTGGAGAGCAGCCCGGCCTCCAGCACCGTCATGGGCATGCCCTCGGAAAGCGACGGGAGGGCGAAGATGTCCATGTCGTCCAGCCACTCGAGGATGTCTTCCTGGAACGGTATGAGACAGGGTTCGGAACCCGGAAGCACCTCACGCCAGAAGCGCGTAAGACTCTCGCGATCCGGCCCGTCCCCGATGATGGCGAGGCGGCAGCGCGGATCCTTCAGGGTCGCGACCGCCTCCACCAGCAGGCGCTGGTTCTTCACCGATACCAGGCGGCCGATGCAGCCGATGATGATCTGGCCTTCGCGCAGGTCCGGTATGGCCTTGCGCAAAGGCCGGTGGTTTCGAAGCGTCACGCGGGTGTCGATGCCGTTGCGGATGGTCTTCAGGTTGAGGCCGGACTTTTCCGCTCGGATGTAGCGCGCCGTCTCCTCCGAGACGGCGATGAGCGCTTCGCCCCGGGCGTAGGCGAACATCTCCAGGCGGAAGTAAAGCCTGTCCTTGAGGCGCGTACTGGTGCGGAGAAAGCCGTGCGCCGTCGCGACGGTGGGCACCTGGTGCATCCGGACCAGTCGGCTGAAAGCATGGAACATTGCAGGCTTGTAACCGTGGGTGTGGACCAGAGAGATGCGGTGTTTGCGCAGGAGGGCGGCGTAATGCCACAATGCGACGGGGCCGATGCCGCCGGCGCAGGGGAAATAAATGACTTCCAGGCCCAGGGTTTGGATGCGACGGGAAATTTCGTTGGTCGATTGATCCGGGTCCAGGAAGGCGATGAGTTTGAACGTGAATCCAGGGCGGTCCAGCGAGGAGGAGGCGAGATCGTATAGGACCTTTTCGGCGCCGAAGAAGCCGCCACTGTGGATGGCGTGGGCGACGATGGCCATGGACATCCCGGTTTCATTTGCGGAAGCTTGGGGAAGATGAGGCATCGACGGAATCCCGGAGGGTTTGTCTCGATTCATTGCTCGCGTTCGGGGCTCGAAATCCGCTCCTCGGAGGGAGTCGAAAGTTAACTCAAATGCCAAGGCGTTCCAACGCGCGCGCGTTCTCCGGAAGCCGAAATACCTTGCTTCCCGGTGGGGAAAGTGTAAAATATCCCGACCCTGCGGACCAGGGGCCGGTAACCGCGGGATTTACATCGTACTTCACTCGACCTATCTTGTAGCCACTTCCATAAAACGCATCTGCGTTCCCGTTCGCAGGAGAGAGATTGCATGCATGGTACTTCGCAAGTGACGGGAAAACGGAAAATCCTCATGGTGCTTTCCGGGCCCGTTTTCGAAATAAGCCCTTGGATGCGCCAGAAGTTCGAGGCCATGTCTGCGCGTTTCGAGGGCACGGCTTTCACGTCCATGCCCGAACCCCTGGAGCTGCAGGTGGCCTCCATCACCGTCAAGGCGGTCAAGGTAAGCCGCAAGACGCGCCTGCTCGGCAACCTGAAATATTACGCCTTCGCGCTGCGCACCGCCTATGCATTGCGCAAAGCGGGCAACGCCCCGGAGTTGATCACCAGTTACGATCCCCTGAAGACCGGCCTGTTGGCCTCTTTGATCAAGGCGATTACCGGCGCCAAATTCATCTGCGAGGTTAACGGCGTCTACCACGCGCCCAAGAACTACCTGGATGAAGGGTGGCTTGGCGCCCGCGTCAAGCTCTTCCTCTATCCCATCATCATGCGCTACGTGCTCGCCCGCGCCGATGGCATCAAGATCCAGTACGCATCGCAAATCGACCCCTTCAAGCCGGTGTTGCGCAACCCGGTCATCCGCATCTTCTTCAACCAGGTTTCCTTCGAGAAGATGAAGTTCATCGAAGAGCGGAAGGAAGTCCTGTTCGTGGGCTTCCCCTTCCGCCGCAAGGGCGTGGACATCCTGATCGAAGCTTTCAAGCGCGTGGCTCCGAAGTTCCCGGAGTGGAAGCTCAAGATCCTGGGCTGGTTCCCGGACATGACCGAGCTCAACGCGGCCATGGACGGCCATCCCCAGATCTACCATCATCCGCCCGTGTACAATCACGAGATGCCGGATCATATCGGCCGTTGCGCGTTCCTGGTCCTGCCTTCGCGTTCCGAAGCCGGCGGCCGCGTGCTGCTGGAATCCATGGCGGCCTCCAAACCCCGTCTGGGCGCCGACGTGGACGGAATCCACAAGCTCATCGATGACGGCGTGGATGGGTTGCTTTTCAAGCCCGAAGACGTGTCGGATTGCGCCGCCAAGCTGGAGATGCTGATGGCCGACGACGCGATGCGCGCGCGCATGGGCGCGGCGGGAAGCGAAAGGGTGCGCAAGGATTTCAATTCCGAACGTTACCGCGAGTTGCTGTTCTCGTTCTACGAAGAAGTGCTCGAAAGGCCCTGACTTTTACGGGCTTTTGCGTGCATTTTTGTTACTTCTACGTTACCTATACGTTACCTCTACGTTACCTCTACGTTTCCTTAGCCTGAGCTAATCCGATTTTACGGGAGGTCAAGACGCTTGGGGTTCAGGTCCTTCGGGACCCGGGGAGAGGGTGGGACGTTCGGCGATTTTCCTGATGGTTTGCTTAGGCCCAGCCGCAGGCCTGCGGATTCCCAGGGTCGCCAAGCTCACCATCAAATCATTGTCCCAGCACGTTCTCACGGCCTGGGCCAGTGCTCCCAAAGCGAAGAGCTGCGGATAATAGACCACCGACAGGAAGGTTCCCGACAGCAAGAACCCGCATAGCCCGACCCCGATAGCCAAGGAGAAGGAGCCGAAGAACAACCTGCGCCGGTGGAGATCCCGCACGAGCAGGGGATCGCCCCGGGCATGCATCAGCAGAAGACCGGACTCACGGGACAGCCGGGCGTCGCGCATGCCGTACAGGACGAAGCACATGGTGATTACGAATCCGCCCCACGTCGCGATGCCGACCATGCCCATCTCCGAAATCAGCTGGAAATACACGGAATGCGGGGTGATGTTGCTGACCTGCCCCGGGTTCGGAATCAGGCCGGACCATACGCCGTGGTACCAGCAGGCCGGACCCACGCCTGTCAGGGGTCTAGCCTGGAACAGCTGGGTCGAGAGATGCCAGAAATAACGGCGGCTCTTGGCGGTCCCCTGATCGGTCTCCTTGATGGAGTTGAATTCGGAAATCAGTTTGGGGGGGGCCGTGAGTACGGCGGCTACCAGTACCAGGAACAGGATCACGGCGTTGCGCACCTTGTGCTTGGCCTTGAGCCAGATGAAAGCCAGCGTGGGCAGGGCGCCCACCATGCCGCCACGCGAGAGCGTGGCGGCGATCCCGCCCAAGGTGATCATGAAGACCGCCAGCAGGAAGGCGATTTTCTTGGGGCTCGATTCGGTGTAGATCTTCAGGAACGAGAACGGTAGCAGCATCACCAGAACCATGGCGACGTCGTTCTCGTCATAGAGCATGCCGGGTCCATGCCCGCCGTACACGAGAGTCCACAGCGCGGTGGCGAGGCAGAGGACCACAATGATCCAGTGGATCTTCTTAAGATCCTCCCCGGTGCGCACGAAGATGCAGAAACCGAGGAAACCGGCGAAAACGCGGAAGAATTCCGTGGTGATGACTCGCCGGGCCATTCCCATGTTGATGGCGAAGATGGTGCAGATTACCACGCCCAGGAAGAAGGCAATGCGGGCGATGGCCATGGGCTTGAGCCATTTGACCCGGCCAATCTCCAGGACCACCAGGGCCAGGAGAATGGTTTGCGAGACGAACCCGAGCTTCAGGTAGCGGAGTCCCGGAACCATGGTATGCACCTGGCCAAGGTCGACCAGGAAAAAGACGAGGGTTGTCCAATAACCGGCCCGGTAAACGTTCACGGGGTCCTTTGCGTCCGAGTCGTGCGGAGAGTTGTTGCTATGGCGGTCCAAAACTTACTAATTTCACGGCGGGCTAGTCACTGCCCCAACTTCCAGGGTAAGATAACGGCATGCTGTTCAACTCGCTGGAATTCGCTTTGTTCTTCCTGGTGGTGACAGCCGCCTACTTCCTCCTGCCGCACAGATTCCGCTGGCCCCTGCTGCTTATCGCGAGCTGCGGTTTCTATATGGCCTTCGTCCCCGTTTACATCCTCATCCTCGCGCTTACCATCATCGTCGATTACGCGGCCGGGATCTGGATGGAGGACGCCCGGGGCCCCGCACGCAAAATGCTGCTGATCGGCAGCCTCGCCTGCACGGTCCTGATCCTCGCGATCTTCAAATACTTCAACTTCCTCAACGGCAACCTCACCGCTCTGGCCCACGCCATCGGCTGGAATTATTCCATCCCGGCCCTGTCCATCATCCTGCCCATCGGTCTTTCCTTCCACACCTTCCAGAGCATGAGCTACGTGATCGAGGTCTATTTCGGCAGGCAGAAGGCGGAACGGCATTTCGGCATCTACGCGTTGTACGTGATGTTCTATCCGCAGCTGGTGGCCGGCCCCATCGAACGCCCCCAGAACCTGCTGCACCAGTTCCGCGAGCCCCATCGGTTCGACCCCTTGCGCGTCACCGAAGGGTTGCGCCAGATGTTCTGGGGGCTGTTCAAGAAAATCGTCATCGCCGATCGGCTGGCCCAAGTGGTGAATACGGTCTATGATCGCCCCCACGAATATTCCGCCTTCTTCCTCGCCGTGGCCACCGTGTTCTTCGCGTTCCAGATCTATTGCGACTTTTCCGGTTACTCCGACATTGCCATCGGCGCCGCCAAGGTGATGGGTTTCGACCTGATGAAGAATTTCGACCGGCCCTACCGGTCCCGTTCCGTCTCCGAATTCTGGAGCCGCTGGCACATCTCCCTGTCGACGTGGTTCCGCGACTACCTCTACATTCCCCTGGGCGGCAACCGGGCCGGCGTCGCGCGCTGGTACTTCAACCTGTTCGTGGTGTTCATGGTAAGCGGTCTCTGGCACGGCGCGAATTGGACCTTCGTGATCTGGGGGGCATTGCATGGGTGCTACATCGTTTCCGCCATGGCCACGCGCGGTTTCCGGGAGCGCGTAGCGGAAAGGCTGGGGTTGGCGCGCGCGCCCGCGCTGCTTGCGGTCTTGCAGACCGCCGTCACCTTCCTCTGCGTCTGCGTGGGCTGGATCTTCTTCCGCGCCGATTCCGTTTCCGATGCCTGGTACGTGCTCACCCACTCCCTAGCGGGCCTTGGAAACCTGGACGGCCTCGCCCATCTCAGGTCCAAGGACGTGAGCTATAGCGACATCGGCCTTGGCGTCGCCGGAATCCTGATCCTCGAAGCCGCGCAATTCGCGGCCGCGCGGCCCGGCTTCCATTCCCGGTTCGAGAGGCTTCCGGCCATGCGCTGGGCCACGTATGCGGCGGGCGTTTCGGCCATCATCCTGTTCGGCGTGTTTGAACACGTGGATTTCATCTACTTCCAGTTCTGAGGGACGATGAAGCTACCTGACGGCATCGGCGGTTTTTTCCTGCGCTTGGCGGCGGCGGCCGGACTGACCCTGCTCCTAGCGGCAGCCCTGGGGGCGGTCTACTCCTCGCGGATCATCCCCAAGAAAAACCTCTACAAATCCGAAACGCAATTCCGATCCGGTGGCACGGGCGCGGAAACCCTCATTTGCGGGGATTCGCACGCAGCCTATGACTTGAATCCCGAATTCCTGCCGGGCGCCTTCAATTACGCGCTGCCCTCGGAGACCCTGGAACAGACCTATTTCAAGCTGCGGACGGCCCTGCCCCTGATGCCGGGGATCAAGCGGGTGTTGCTGCCCCTCGATCTGCACACCTTTTCCAATTACCGTAAGGGCCAGTACACGGACATCTGGTACTGGAACCGCTTCCTGTCTCCGCGCGAGCTTTCGGACCTGACCGGTAAATCCGCTGCGGCGCTGTGGATTTACCGCACCTTCCCGTTCATCGGGAACGGCGAGGAGTTCAAGACCCTGGTTTCCGGAGGATCGGGCACCCTGGTGATCCGCGGCTGGCAGCGGCACACGGAGGATTTTTCCGTGGACTCGGAGAAGCCGATCTCGGGCATGAAACGCGCCACCTTGCATTTTCCGAACGCGCCCAAGGCCATCGACAGTTCCATGCTCGACTACCTGCCGCGCATCATCGCCCTGGCCAAGGCGCACCGGGCCGAGACCTTCCTCATCAAATTCCCGGTCACGCCGCAATACAAGCAAGCCGTGGACGAACGGCATATCGATCGCGCCGCCTATTACCGCGAGGTCGAAGCCCTGGCCAAGGTTTCCGGGGCCGCCGCCATCCTGGACTACCAGGATTCCATCTCCCGGGAACCGCTTTTCGACGACCCGGATCATCTTAACGCTTCCGGAGCCGCAGTCCTGTCCGCCAAGATCGCCAATCGCTTGGGGATTTCGGTTCCGCCCCCGGTGGAATAACTTCGCGGCCGGCCGGGAATATTTATCATTACCGGAGAAAGGTCGGGTGCAATTATGTGGACGGGTCTGATGGCGGGGTTGTTCCTGCTGAGCATCTACTCCTATTTCATCTATCCCGTGCTGCTGTTGATTCTCAGGCTGTTCCGGCGGCGCGGGATAGCGCGCGCTCCCATCGAACCCCGCGTCTCCCTGATCATCACGGCCTATAACGAAGAGCACAAGATCGAAGGCAAGCTACGGAACTCGCGCGAGGTCGAATACCCCTCCGCCCAGCTCGAGATCATCGTCGCCTCCGATTCCTCCACTGACCGCACCGACGCCATCGTCTCGGCCACGCAGGGCGTGAAACTGGTGCGCGCCGACGTCCGCAAGGGCAAGGAATACGCCCAGAAGCTGGCCGTGCAGCAGGCCACCGGGGAAATCCTGGTCTTCACGGACACGGGCACCATGCTCGACAGGCAAGCCATCCGCCTTTTGGTGCGCAACTTCGCCGATGCCGGCGTGGGCGCGGTCAGCTCCACGGACAAGCTCGTCAACGAGAACAACGAGGTGGTCGGGGAGGGGCTGTACGTCAAATACGAGATGCTTTTGCGCCGTCTCGAGCACCAGGTCAACAGCCTGGTGGGCCTGAGCGGCTCCTTCTTTGCGGCCCGCAGCGAGGTCTGCCGCGACTGGGCCGACGATCTGCAATCCGATTTCAACACCGTGCTCAATTCCATCAAGAAGGGCTATCGGGCCGTCGCCGACGACGACGTGATCGGCTACTACAAGAACATCAAGAAAGGCCAGAGCGAGTTCCACCGCAAGGTGAGGACCATGGTCCGGGGCATCACGGTTTTCTTCCGCACCCTGGATCTGCTGAACCCCTTCCGATACGGCTTGTTCGCCTGGCAGCTGTTCAGCCACAAGCTCATGCGCTGGCTGGTGCCGTTCTTTCTGCTGGCTCTGCTGGCGGTGAGCGCCGCTGCCGCCGCTGCCGGCGACACGAACGGACGCGTCTTCCTCGCCCTGCAGGCCGCCTCCTATGCGGCCGTGATCGCCGCGGGCGTCTGGCCCGCATTGCAGAAAATCCCGCCCATCAAGATCGCCTACTTCTTCATCGAAGCGAACCTGGCCGCCGCCTTCGCATGGGCGAAATACCTGCGCGGCGAGCGCATCAAGCTTTGGGAGCCGTCTAAGCGATAGGCGAGGTTAAGCCGGTTAGCAGGTTAAGGTGCTAGGGGATACGCACGTCGCTGGCCGTGGGAGCGGGAGCGGCGGAGGGCGTCCTGGGACCCGCGAGAATCTCCCGGTAGAGACGCCCGACCTTGCCTACCTGGATCCTGAGGTTGAATTTCTCCCGCACGGTTGCGGCGCCGGCGGCGCCCACCGCCGCGAATTCCGCGGGGCTTAGGGCGAACCTTTCCGCCAGATAGAGCAGCTTCTCCGCCAGCGTTTCCACGTCGAGCGGATCGGCCAGATATCCGTTGACCCCATCCTCGATGATTTCCGCCGGCCCGCCCAGTCGGGAGGCCAGCACGACCCTGCCGAGCGCCATGCCTTCGGCCACTACCATTCCGAACGGCTCCGGCGTCACCGAGTTGTGCACGATGGCGTCCATCCCGGCCATGAGAATATGCGGTTTCGGAATATACCCCGTGAATTCGACCCAACGTTCCAGGCGATGAGCGCGGCAATATTCCTCGCATGCCTCTAAATAACCGTCCTCGGCATCGGAAGCGTTCCCGACGATGTAGAGCTTTAAGTGTGGGTTACGCCGCACGGCCGATTCCACGGCCTGGATGACCTGCATCTGGCCTTTCCAGCCGGTGACGCGGCCGAACATGCCCATCTTGAAATCGCTTTCGCCTGTGGCTGCCAAAGGGCCCTTTTTGACCTTCAGGCCATTTTCGTCCGCAGCTTTAGGCACCCCCACCTGCTTCAAAGCTCCCGTTGGCTTGGGAACCGCGGCTTCGGAAAGTTTACCGAAATCGACCGAATCATAGATCACCTGGATCTTGCGAGCCGGGATTCCCGCCCGCACCAACGCGGCTCCGATGGAACCGGAGACGGCGATATGCCGGTGGATGAGGGAATCGCAGAGCCGGTTCTTGACGACCTTGGAAGGAACGGGAAACTCCCGCTGGTGCGAGACTACCGGGATGCCCAGCAGCCGGGCCACGGACAAGGTCGGGAAATTGTAGAGCAGTTGGTTGTTGATGTGGATGAGGCGGATGCGGTGGCGACGGCAGAGGCGGATCAGGAATACCGAGTAGGGCAGGAAATGGGTGGCGAAATGGATGGGGATGGAAAGGGAGGACGCCGCCTTCTTCGGCAGCCAGCGGCGTTTCCGCAGTTCCCATGCGATTTCGAATTGCAAAAGGTAGGGGTAATAGTGGAAGGTTACCCCCGGGATGCCGCGGAAGTCCAATACGTCATCGCGCATCAGCGCGTGGACCTCGAAGATGTCCTTGTCCAGGTTTTCCAGGAGATCGCGGAAACACACCCGGGCGCCGCCGAAAGCCGTGGTGCCATCGCTGAGGAGGACGGGGATCCGGCCCGGTTTGGCGTTTTGTCTAACGGAATCCGGGGAATCGGGGATGCCAGGGGTGGATGTCATGGGTGCTTCGATGTGAAAAGGAATCCCATGGTACGGGCGCGTCCAACCGGTAAATAGGTAATATAGGGTAATAGTTAATATAGCATGGGGCTCCGCACACGGCAATCGCCCCGGATGGGACTTATTATGATCAACCTCGATCGCATCACCGGATACGGAGTCCGATCGTTCTTCGGGCTCTGCGTTTCCATCGCCAGCGCCCTGGCCGAAATCCCCACCAACGTGCCGCTGGTTCCCGTATTCGGCACCGATGCGGGCAACCGCTTCGAAGCTTCGCTGTGCATGGCCGAAGTCCCCGGCCAAAAGGGCTCGTTCGTGGTCGAGGAACAGGGCAATTACGGCTCCGAGGACGCCCAGATCTGGCTGTTGCAACCTAGCGGCGCCACCTATGTGAAAACGCTTTTCGCCAAGGTGGCGATTCACAAGGGCCTCACCGAAATGGGATTGCTCGGGTTCGCGTTCCATCCCAAATTCGCGACCAACCGCAAGTTTTATATCAACTACAACCCGCCCACCGCTGGCGGCAAGGAATTCACCTACATCGAGGAACGGACGGCCGATGACACCTTCAAGAAGGAGTCGGGCGGGACGCCGCGGAAGATACTTGTCGTGGATCAGGAGGTCCCGCGCCATAAGGGCGGCACCATCATGTTCGGGCCTGACGGATTTCTTTACATCGGGATGGGGGACGGCGGCGACGACAAGCTCAGCCAGAACCTGCAAAGTTACCTGGGCAAAATCCTCCGCATCGACATCGATGGGGCCAAGGGCGATTCCACCTACGCCATTCCTTCGGACAATCCCTATGCGGCCGGAGGCGGCCTCAAGGAGATTTGGGCCTATGGCCTGCGCAATCCCTGGAAATGGAGCATCGACGCGCCCACGGGCGACCTGTGGGTCGGAGACGTGGGCGAGAACCAGTTCGAAGAAATCAATCTGGTGCGCAAGGGCGATAATCTCGGCTGGCGCGTTATGGAGGGCGATTCCTGTTACGTGCCAGGCGAACCCTGCAACAAAACGGGGCTGGTGCGCCCGATCTTCACCCTGCCTAACGGACCCGCAAAAAGCATCATCGGCGGGTACCGCTTCCGCCGGTCCGGCTCGCCGTTCGACGGGGTCTACATTTTCGGCGAATACGCCACGGGCAACGTGTGGGGCTTGCTGGAAAAGGACGGGAAATCCATGGAGTTGAAGCTGATCGCCAAATGCCCCCGCAGTCCCGTTTCCTTCGCCATGGATTCGGAACTGCGCGTTTACATAGTGACCCTAGACGGTACCATCTACCGGCTGGACCATGCCGGACTCGGCCCCGCGGGCACGGCGGCGCTTCCGGCTTCGGGGCCAGCTCCGAATGGGCCGGCGCCGGTCTTCCGCCTCTGTTCGCCGGAACGGTTCCGCGTATGTTATGAATATTCCGATCCGGCCGGGAGGCTGCGGCGGGTGGTTTCACCGGATGGGAAAACGGGGCCTACCTTGCATGGAAGATAAGGTTTACGTAACTTCCTCCCCGTGGCCGAATCTTCGTTGAAAGCCGGTATTAAGCATGTACTGCTGAGGATCCTTCCCCAGTCGGTGCTATTGCCCCTCAAGAAATCCCATTACTTCAAGCTGCTCCGCCATCTCGACCTCCGGGAAGAGAAGGATTTCGCCGTCATCGAAAAGCTGGTCAAGCCCGGCGAACTCGTGATCGACATCGGCGCCAATTACGGCGTCTACATGAAATTCCTCGCGGGCCTGGTAGGAAAAGACGGGCTCGTCGTTTCCGTCGAACCCATTCCCGACACCTTCGCCATCCTCTCGTCCAACGCCAAGAAGCTGGATCTGAAGAACGTGAAGCTGCTCAACAATGCCTTCTCCGATCGCAAGGAAGAGATGGTCATGGAAATCCCCACCATGGAAAAGGGCGGGGAGAACTACTACATGGCCAAGATCGTGGACGGCGGCTCGACCACCCCCGGCCTGCGCAAGGTAACCATCAAATCAGTGACGCTGGACAGCCAATTCGCCTCCGCCTCCCGCGCGATTTCATTCATCAAATGCGATGTCGAGGGCCATGAACTGCCCTGCATCCGCGGAGCCATGGAATCCCTGGGCAAGTGGAAGCCGTCGTGGTGCGTGGAAGTGAACACGGATCCCGATGAACCCGCCGGACAGGGACAAGAGCTGTTCCGCATCTTCCAGGGCCAGGGCTACGGCGTGTATTGGTTCGACGGCACGCGCCTCAAGCAGTGGAAGCCGGGAGCCCGCAGCGTCAACTATTTCTTCCTGACCGAACGTCATCTCGAGCTGGTGCGGGACATTCTCGGCTGAGACCGGGATTCCGCGGACAAGCATCGGCCGGATGACCACGGCGTCTCCGGATCCCGACGGTGACTTGCCGTCCGGGTCCCCTTCGTCCCCGGCGCCCCAGTCCCAACAAACCCTTCAAGCCCTCAAAAAAACCTCCGGTCCGAGGCTCCTGGAGCTGGACTCGCTGCGCGGCATCGCCGCGTTTTCCGTGGTTCTGTTCCACTACACCTCCCACTACCACAGCCTGTACGGCCACGAGGCGTCGTTCCATCCCCGCTTCCCCGCCGGGAAATACGGCGTCTACCTCTTCTTCATGATCAGCGGATTCGTAATCCTGATGACGTTGGAGAAGCGACGGGGCTGGAAGGATTTCGTGGTGTCCCGGATTTCCCGGTTGTATCCCGCCTACTGGGCCGCCATGATCGTCACCTTCGCGGTCGTCACGATGTTCGGTTTGCCCGACTGGCCCGTGGGTCCCCACGCCTTCCTGATCAACCTCACCATGGCCCAGCAATGGCTCAAGACGCCGCATGTGGACGGCGTCTATTGGACTTTGTCGTTGGAGCTGTCTTTCTATGCCATCATGCTGGCATTGAGCCTGGCCGGCCTGCTGGCCCGGTTGAAAACCGTCGCCTTGATCTGGATGGCCGCGCAGATCGCCGCTTTCGCGGTGATGGCATCGGGCCGGCACGTTCCCACCCTCGTGCAGGTGAGCTTCCTGTTGCTTTACGCCCATCTTTTCCTCGCGGGCATGATGTTCTACCGTTGGAAGACCACGGGATTCACACCGGCCTTGGGCATGACCCTCGCCCTGACCCTGGCCATGCATGTCCTGATCGGAGAAGCGGGTTCCATGGTTCCGACCCTGCTGAGTTACGCCGTCTTCCTGCTGTTCACCTGGGACCGGCTCGCCTTCCTGCGGGTGCGCCCGATGCTGTTCCTGGGGACGATTTCGTACAGTCTCTACCTGCTGCACGCCAATATCGGCTACGTGATCATCTCGCGCGGGTATGCTTTGGGGATCAGCCCATATGTATCCGTGGCGGTGTCGATGGCGGTAGCGCTGCTGCTCGCGACGGCGTTGACCAAGTGGGTCGAAAAACCGGTCTTGGCCGCCCTGCGCAAACACTGGCAGGACGGGCGCAACCCGGGAGCGGCGGCCGCGGCGGATCCCGGACCGGGCTGAAGGCCTCTTGGATACCTACAGAAAAATCCCCGCAGAACCGCCTGCTCTAAATAAGCGGCTGCCTTTCGATGCGGTTATCCGGGCTCTCGAACCGGAAGGGGAGTAGATCTCCGCTGCGGACTACGGCAAGGTCAAGCAGGGAGAGCGCCGATTTTATCGTGAGGGTGGCGGCATTTTGCTCAATTGTGGACAATAATGGATTATAATATAATTTATGACGGGAAAAGAATATAATGAAGACCCCGTCTGAACAACCGTTACAGCCTACACCGCCTTCCGAAGACGCGGTGTCACTCCAAGACATCCTCAATCCGCCCTCCAAAGTTTCCTCGGCTTCCACCTTCGGCCATGTACTGTGGCTCAAGCGCCATGTGATCCTGGCCGTATGGATGTTGGTCGGCATACCGCTCGCCGTGTTTCTCGCCCTGTACGACATCCCCAAAAACTATTGGACCAGCGTCAGCCTCCGCTTCCCAAAGCTGGTGGGCGAAGAGCGCAACATGGTCCAGGACGTTTCCATCACCGAACTGGAATCCATCAACACCCTGTTCAAAAGCCACAACGTGATGGCGAAGACCATCGAAAACATGGGCATGCAGTTCAGCATCGCCACCAAAAACGTGTTTCGCAGCTATGTCTTGCAGAGCGTGCAATACGGCAAAGAAACCCCGTACGGGCTTTACAAGTTCAAGTTCGCGCCCGGCCGGCGCCTGACCGTCACCTTGAAGCCCTTTGACGACACTCCGAAGAGCGTGCCCTTCGAAGGGACCGTGCCGTCCGATGGCATAGTCGCGTTTTCCGGGTTCACGTTCAAGTTCGTCCCTTCCATCCTGGAGGCGGGAAACTCCGAGGTCGAAGCGTATTTTATGCCCATGTCCATGGTTATCGCGGATCTGCGCAAGCGCGTGGGCGTAAAGGCGCTGGATCTGGAATCCATGGTCAAGGTGAACTACACCATCTTCCTCGAGGATCGGGATCCGTTCTTCGTGGCGGACATGCTCAACGAATTAGTGAAGAACTTCATCGCCGTTTTCGACGGAACCACGGAAGTGCAGGACATCAACGTCCTGGGCAAGATGGAGAAGAACCTGGAACTGGCCCGGGTGAACGCGAAAAAGGCCCAGGACGCCCTGGCGGATTTCTACACCCGCTTTCCTTCCCTGCAGGAAGCCTCCCCCCAGGGCAACACCTACGCCATGGTCAACGCGCAGACCGAAAAGACCAAACAGATGGAACGCCTTGAGGAATTGGCCCAGCTCATCGCGCGCAGGGCCTCGGCCGCCTCGCCCGAGCAGCAGAAGATCTGGCTGATGGACGCGGTGAACCTGTTGCAGTCCTTCAGCATGGTGCAGGTGATGACCCTGCAGACCCAGATCCGGAATCTGGAAGCCAAGAAGGAAGAGCTGAGCAAATCCTACTCTCCCACCCATCCCATGGTGATGGAGACGGAACAACAGATCCTGGCCCTGTGCGCCGGCGCGGATAAGTTGCTGACCCTGGCGCAGTCCACGGTGGAAAAGCGCATGGAGCGCCTAAACCGGGAAATCGCCGGATACCTACCCAAGAGCGTTCCGGTCACGACCGACCTGGAGGCCAAGCGCCTGACCCAGGAGAAGGACAACGCGGCCCGGATCTTGGAAAATCTGCGCACGGAGTTCGAGCGGGCCAAGTTGTCGGCTGGCGGCAACCTTTTCAAGGTGACCATCGTCGATGCCGCCCGCGATCCGGAGTTCCACCCGGGAAACCTAAAGCGCCGAATGCTGTTCGCCGTCATCGCCCTCTTGGCGGGCATCCTGCCGGGGGTTTTCTGGTTCGTCGCCAAGCAGATGTTCTTCAGCCGGGTCTGGAACCGGGACGACGCCTCGCGCAAGCTCAAGGTCAAGGTCCTCGGCAGCACCAGCTATTCCGGTAGCACCCAGAAGGTGAGCGAGAGCAAGAAGGAGCGGGCCGAAATCGAAGACCGGCTGCTCTACAGCGGGGAATCCTCGAGCCTGCCGCAAATCGAAAGTTACCGCTCCCTGCGCGCCGAAGTGGAGAACTATTACGGCTTCACGCATCATCCCGGGCAATCCGCGCTGATCATCACCAGCACCCAGCCCTGGGAAGGAAAGTCGCTCTTCTCCGCCAACCTGGCCGTCAGTTTTGCGCGCAAGAACCGCCGCACCCTGCTCATCGACGCGGATTTCCGTCATGGAAGGCAGGAGAAGATTTTCAAGCTGAACGCCAATCTCGGGCTTTCCGACATCCTGGAAGAGTCCGGGCTTTCGGACCAGAGCCAGCGCGACTTGCTGTTCGGCACCATTGTGCCCACCCACGAGAACAACCTCCTGCTGCTCGCCAACGGCAAGCGGCTGGGGGGCGGCGTGGAAGCCATCACGCAGGCCAAGATCAACGGCATCATCGCCTTGCTCAAATCCGATTTCGACGTCATCATAGTCGATACTCCGCCCGTAATCGTCACCGCCGACGCGTTCAACCTCATGAAAGTGATTCCCAACGTGCTCTTCGTCATCCGCTCCGGGTTCACGCCCTCGTCGGACGCGGAAGAAGCCATCGAACTGATCAAGAACCGCAATGCCAAGATCGGCTGCGTGGTCACGGCGGTGCAGGAATCGCCTTTCATCAAAAACCATTTCAGCCGATACGGCCTCTACTACGCATCCTGAAGATCCCTCCCCCGGGCCTCGCCCCGTGATGAGAAAATGCTGCTGCTAGGCTTCCTCGTCCTGGTGACGGGGCTCTTCCTCGTGCTCGGTTTCCTGGTCCAATTCAAAACCTACCGCCCATCCCAACGCCTGCTGCTGCTAGGCGTCTCGGGACTTCTCTCCTTCCACCTATGGGCGGGATATTCCGCCGTCTTCGCCGCTTCCACCATGGTGTGGTTCGGCCTGAACCGGGTGCTGGTGGGTCTCGGCCTGATTAGCTCCCTGGGCCTGTTGTTGATCACCCGAAACTTCCTGCGGAATGACCAGGGCGGGGGGCAGGGCCCCGAGGGGCGATTACCCGTATTCGCACTGCTGACCGCCGGCGTGGCCGCGGTGGAAGGCTTGTTGTTCCTGCCCGGCGATCACGCCATGGCCCTCGCCGCGGGCGGCGACCAAATTCTCTTCGTCGGAGCAGGCTTGGCGGTGCCCGTCCTCTACTCCATGATCGCCGTCTACACCCTCTACATCCTGGAAAGCACCTACCGTTTTGCGCTGGATTACCAGCGCCGCATCGGCCGGTTGTGCTTTATCGGCCTGGGGGTGCTGAGCTGCTTCCATCTTTTCTATTTCGCGCGCGTCCTGCTCTACCGCGAGCTTCCCCAGCATTACGCCGAGGCCACGTCGGTCGTGTATGGGGTGGTCTATCCCGTGGTGCTCGCGGGATTCCTGCGCTACCGCCTGGGTTTGGAAAGCATCAACCTCTCGCGGGACACGGTGTACACCTCGGTCACGGTCTTCCTGGCGGGATCCTCCTTCCTGGGCGTAGCGGTAACGGTGATCCTCTTCCGCTGGCTGCGGCTGGAATTCACGTATTTCGAACTATACCTCACGGGGTTCTCCCTTTGCTTTCTGGTGCTCCTGATCCTGGGATCGGGGACCATGCGGCGGCGCATCAGCCGCTTCCTCAACAAACAGCTCTACTCGCACAAATACGACTACCGGGAGCAGTTCTTCAACCTCCATCGCACCCTGCTATCCGGATCCGATCTGCAGACGGCGCTCACCGAGCTGGTCGAGAACATGAAATATTCCGTGACCGTGGACGATGCCTACGTGTTCGTGCTCAATTGGCAGGACGGGAATTTCTACCAGCATGAGAACAAGGAGGATTCCACCCACCGGGGCCTGATCGCGGACATTGACGGCCCCTTGGCGCGCACGCTGGCGCGCGTGGGGATCCCGGTCGATCTGCTGGTGAATACCGCGGAAGGACTTGACCTCCGCAGCGCGGTCCGAGGGGATCCCTTGTCCGGGTTACTGCGCTTCGACGCGGCCTTCCCCATCTTCATCGGCGAGAGACTGGCGGGCATACTGGCCCTGAAGGGCGGCCGGGAGATACCTTTCGACGAGGAGGACCTGGCGCTGATCGGCGTCTTCGCCAATTCCATCGGCGACGTGATCTTCAAGAACCGGGTGCTGAAGGAGCGGATCGAGCAGAAGCAGTTCGAATCCTTCCACCATGTCGCCTCCTTCATCATCCACGACATCAAGAATCAGATCGCCACCCTTACCCTGCTGCTCAAGAATGCCGAACGCAACCTGGGCAACCCCTCCTTCCA
>JBDSIO010000144.1:0-11613 GCA_039917895.1 Fibrobacteria bacterium
TCAGCCTGTTCGGCTGCAATCAGCCGGATAAAATCGCCGCACTCGAAGGGAACCGTAACGTGACGGGCAGGGGTAACGCCCATGTTCGCCTGCCTTCCATCCCTGCGGATTATCTGGCCAAGGCGGCGGGCAGCCAAGCGACGGCGCTCTTCGCCCTTACCATCTCCGGCGAGGGCATGGCGCCCATCTACCAGAGCTGGGTCCTTACCCCAGGTCAACCCCAATCGGCGTATATCAGTGACATCCCGGTGGGCATGCGCGTCTTCTCGGGCCGCCTTATCAGGCTGGACACCGCGATCGGGGACACCAGCATCACCCACGAAGGCAGCGATACGGTATGGATCGAGCGCGATAGCATCACGGAGGTAAACCTGTTTCTGCTTAAGGCGGGCGGCGGCACGGCGCATGTGTGCGTGGAAGTGGAAGGATGGCCAAGGGATTTGTCCTGCTACAAGCCCCCCATTCCCGTTCCCCGCTATCCTTGGTTCGGGGGTTGCTGGAAACTTTCCGTCACCAAAAAGGGAATGACCTCCAAGCAGGATTCCGTATTCAACGCCACGTTGAGCATCCAGCAATGGGACTCGGCCGTTTCCGCCGTCCTCACCTGGAATTCCGGAGCCCGGGATTCGGCCTGGGGAAGCATTTACGGCCCTACCCTGCTTCTCGGAAACGGCAATGGGCAATTCACCCTTAAGGCCAATCTCGATTCCGCGGTGGTTGATACCACCAACCCCATCGAACTGCGCGGGAATTTCGTCTCCCTGAAGCGAAACATCACCGGCCAAGCGACTGGATGGCACATGCAGTGCGATACCCTCATCCAACCCCCTATGGATTCCATTGTCGTTCCTCCCATCGATACGCTCGTCGTGCCAGGAGTCGATTCAAACGCCGCTTGCTGGTACGTGTGGCAGACCTTGAGCAGCGGCGGCGAGTACAAGGGTTTGCTTTTCGTGATACGCACGGATAGCGGAAGCCGAGGCACCTTGCAGTGGAACGGTTTCCCTGCCATACGAGTAACTAACGGCAATGCGCCTGCTTTGGGATCGACCCTTTATCTCTTCGGGGATCTACCCAGCGGTATGTCCGAATCCCCCGTCGGCCAGGTCCATCATGCCCATTACAAGGCGAAAGTGAACCCGTTTTACGAGTTGGAGTCCGGAGTCGTGTACTCGACGTGGCTGCCGCGTGAATTCACCGCAAGCGACCTTATCGGCTCCTGGGGCGGCAGGCCCATCCCCTGCAAGTAGGACCTGCCCCGCAGCATCGGGCCCCCCGGAGGGTTCAGGCCCCGACGCCTGACGGACCTGCTAGATCCGCAGCCCGAACAGGCCCACCAGGCCGATCACGATCAGGTAGATTGCCACGATATAGTTGAGCAGCCGGGGCATGATCAGGATGAGGATTCCCGCGATCAGGGCCAAAAGGGGTTGCAGAGAGATTTGGACGTTCATGTAATGGCCTTTTTGAAGATTGAAATGGGAAAAATCGGAAGGGAATCCGGCTCAAGTGTCGGATTCTTACCTAAGGAATCGATTTAAGGAGGGGAAGGCAAGCGTTATTCCGCCTATAGGGGCAAAAAGCCTCGTGGATCAATGCGGGTTTCCAGGAATTGGCGGGTCGCAGCGTGGTTTTCCACCGTGTCCAGCATCAGGTTTTTCACCAGCACCGCGCCCTCCGGAAACCGGAAGGAATCGGTATCATTCACATAGGTCACTACCGAGTCCCGGGGCAGGATAAGATAACGGGAGGTGCGGGCGCCGTCGGCCCAAAGCGGGCTATTGACGGCATAGGCGTAGATGCCGGATCTCACCTGATCAAGTAGCGTTGTCGTGAGACAACGGGCTTTGGTATCCTGAGATTCCGAATGGGATTCGATTAATGGAAAGCCTTAGCGACAGGACTCGCGGAAGGCATTGAGATCGTTCCGCTTGCGGATCGCGCTGAAGTTCAGCTGGATGGCCTCGGGACAAAACTCGCTAAGCTCCGACCCGTACTCGGCTTCGAAGACCGGCTTGTTAGCCGCGATGAATCCGGAGAACTCATGCGCCGTGGTGTCGTACCCGTCCATGTTGTCCGGCTCCACGGCATCACAACCTTTCGCCAGGGCTTGGTCCAGGCGCGTCCGCAGGATCGGCGCGAGTGAATCGATGCGGCGGATGTCCAGCCAACGCTCGTCTGGAAAGCCTTTGTAGGTCGCGCCTAGCACCGACGACGGAAACTGGTTCGCGTCGGGCCGCCCGGTCTCCCAAAACCCGAAGTCGATGTAGCAGATCACCTTGCGACCCTCGGCGTACAGAGCGCTCACTTCTCCGACCTTTCACCCCAATTTCAATACCAAAAGTACCGTAACCAGTGGTACTGTGAGCGCCCTCCCGAAAAGATCGGCAATCTCGGCGTCTGCCGGGCTTCCACTAGTTCCTTTTCCGTCCATGATTGGGACGAATATCATATTCGGGTCTATATCGATACCATTTGGACCTCGTTAGGACCTCGTTTGGACCTCGTTTGGACCTAATAGGGCCGAGTTTTCGGTTAGTGCGATTACGCGGTCAGGGTTAGATTAAGCCAAACAGAACGGAGAATGGCTATGACAAAACACACACTATTTGGGCTTTTTTTGGTATCCGGAATCGCCGCATACGCGCAGACGGTCAACGTCAGGGGAAAAGTCTCCAACCAAGCCGGGCAGGCCGTATCGGGAGCGGTCGTTGAGCTGGCGGTCCGGAAGTTGAAGGACACTACCGGCGCCGATGGCATGTATTCCCTCACCGGGACGGTAGGAATTGGGCACCAAACCATGCCGTTCACCGAACATCTGGCCCTGAATGGGAGCATCTTGGAGCTGTTCCTGAGCCGATCCCAAGCGGTGAAGGTGGAAGTCTTCGATGTCCGGGGAAACCTCCTGAAGCGCGAGGTGGAGACGAACGCTTCGTCGGGCGCGCACCGTTGGAACCTGGCGGAAAACGCCTCGCCCAGCAACATGCTGGTGGTCAAGGCCACGGTCGGCGGTGAAGTCCGGACCTTCCATTACCTACCCTTGGTCGGCGCGGGCTACGCGGCGCAACGCCCGGCCTCGGAGGATGCGACCATGACCGCGCGGCTGGCCAAGACGGCCGCCGACGTCGATTCGCTCCTCGTCTCCGCATCCGGGTTGACGCCGAAGAAGGTACCGCTCTCCAGCTACGATGCCACGGTCGATGTGACGCTCGCCGCCGGGGACAGTCCCGCCGAGCCCGCCGCCGGTTGCGGGAATACCGCGTCGCCCAAGGGCGCGCGGACCTTGACCATGCAAGTGGCCGGAAAGGCGCGTACCTATCTGCTCTTCGTGCCGCCCGGCTACGATGCGGCCAAACCCATTCCCCTCATCTTCGCGTGGCACTCCAGCGGGGCCGACGGTGCGGAATCGCGGGGGTACTATAAGTTGGAGCCGACCACGGGTAACGGGGCCATCATGGTCTATCCTAATGGCATCAATGGCGGATGGACTCTGTCTGGCGAGGGTGTCGATGTACAGTTTTTTGACCTGATGCTGGCGTCCTTATCCAAGGATTACTGCGTCGACAAAAAGAGCGTCTACTCTACCGGGTACAGCTTCGGCGGGATGATGAGCTTCACGCTGGCCTGCAGCCGCGGCAGTAAGCTGCGCGCATTCGCGCCCATGGCCGGGTCTTACATGGGCGGCCTTCCAGGCGCCGGTTGTCCGGTGGCGGTTCCTGCATGGATCGCTCACGCAACCAATGACCCCCTTGTCGGCTACCAGTCGGGCGTGGCAGCGCGAGACGTTTGGATCAAAACCAACGGCTGCAGCACGGTAACCAAGGCCGTCTCCCCCAGTCCCTGCGTTGCCTACACGTGTTCCAAGGCGCCACTGATATGGTGTTCCCATGCCGAGAAGCACGTGTGGCCCAGTTTCGCATCGAAGGGTGTTTGGGCGTTTTTCCAGGGTCTGTAGGCGGCCGTCTCCGGCCGCCGTGCCTCCGCTGGAATCAAGCGGTTTGAATTAGCCGGCGGCTAGGGGAAAAACCTGGCCTGCCAAACGCCTTTGGACAAGTGGGCGGGCAAACGAAGCTGGACGGGTTCCGAAGCCCTATCCCGCCGGTATTTCCATACTTCCCGGCCCGACATGTCGAATAGACGCACAGTCGTATATCCATAGGGCAAGGTCACCATGCCGTCCAGAGAAGGGGCCAGGGTTTTCCGCATTTCCGCGGGACGCACCGAAACCACTCCTGCGTCCGGACCCACCACGGTGGGAGTGAAGGCCTTATAGCAGGAATTATCCGCCGACCCCTTGTATTCAACCCGGTACAAGCCCCCGCCGCCACCGATGGTGTAAGCGTTGTCGCTGAACCGGAGCAGGTACATGGCGCCGTCCGGGCCGAATTGCATGTCGATGTAGCTGGCCGTAGGCAGACCAGCGGGGGCAAAGTTCTTGACCGCATCGGCCGAGGTGGGAAGCGTAGCGTTCGCGGTGGGCGACAGCACGCGGAATCCCCTTTTGGACCAGTCG
The DNA here is from genome assembly GCA_039917895.1 of Fibrobacteria bacterium. Classification (GTDB taxonomy): domain Bacteria; phylum Fibrobacterota; class Fibrobacteria; order UBA11236; family UBA11236; genus Chersky-265. Next base: position 4,514 of record JBDSIO010000144.1, read on the forward strand.
AAGTAGAAGATTTTCCCCTCGAAATAAGGCGGGAACTTCACCGTAGAGACCAGGTTCGGATCATACCGGTACATTGGGCCGCCGATGGCGGTTTCTCCGGTGCCGCCGTAACGGTCATCCTTGTGCGAATTCGAATAATATAACTGAGGCTGGGTGGCGGCGGGCAGCTCTTTGATGCCCTTGTTGTTAGGCGAATTGTTCATCGGAGCCGTACAGCTTTGGCCCTGGTAGGTGAGATTGTTGGCGACGCAATAGGGCCAACCGAAGAATCCGGTTTTGGCGGTGAGATTCCACTCCTCGTACCCTTCTGGACCTTTAGATCCGGCGCTACCGGCATCGGGCCCGATTTCGCCCCAGAATATCCAACCGGAGCGGCTGTCGATGCGGGGATGGAACGGATTGCGATGGCCCATGGTGAAGATTTCAGGGCGGGTGTTGGCCGTGCCTGCGGGGAACATGTTTCCGGGTGGGATATCGTAAGTGGCGCCAACTCCTGGCTCCGGGGTTTGGGCGTCCGCAAAGGGGAGGGGGCGAATCCTCAGGATTTTTCCGCGCAAATCCATGGAATTAGCCGCTGTGCGCTGGGCATCGGCCACCGACCGGCCCGTGTTCAGTGAGCCATATCCACCGTTGGTGGCATCATGGGGATCGGAGTTGTCGCCAGTGCCGATCACCAAGGTCCCGTTGGAGGCGAAGGCAAGACCGCCGGCTGCATGATGCGTGTCCGCATCGCGAGTCACCCGCAGGATGATTTTCTGGTTGCTTATCTGATTCGCGTCGCTGACGGAGTAGCGATACAAGACACAGCTGCGATTGGCCCCGCTGGAGGCCGGATCGCTGGCGAAAACGTACAGCCATTTGGTGGTTGCGAAATTCGGGTCCACGGCAATTCCCAGCAGGCCGTCTTCGGTGTTGAAATACGTGGCGACCTTGCCGGCCAATACGACTGTGTTGGCGGTCCCGGTGTACGCGCGGATTTCGCCGGTGCGCATCATCCCGACGAATATCCGGTTGGGTGCGGCTACGGCCATTTGCACCGGCCCGGTGGCCCCGCTTTGCGCCTCCGACAAGGTACCCCCGGTGGTGACCAGAGTTTCGGTGGTGAAATCCGAAGCTGCCGGCTCGACGCAGGTTTGAGATAAGACCGGGCCTTGAACGGCCAGGCACGTGAAAATGGTAAAAGCGGATGCCAATTTCATAGATTGGGATTGCATAGTGAAAAGTTCCCCCAGGATTGCGCAGGGTTCGGGAAGAAACCGCGGAAAACCCTACAGAACATAGCGTCGCGGCCGTTTTTTAGCCACATAAATTTTGGAATATACGACGAAATCAATCCCAAATTGCGTCAAAACAACCTATAAGGAATTTTTTAGCTTCGCTCACGATAACTATGCCGCGATAGGCCTCCGGGTCGACCCCAAATTAGGAGCCGGACACCCCCGAATTGGAACACGTGGAGCTTTATAACGGCAGACCTACGACTATTCGGCGGTTTTCCGGTTTGCCAGGTAAAAAATGGCCATTTCTTTCGCGCCGTCAGCCTTAAATTGATGGGATTGTACGGAAGAAAGGTTCAGAAAATGAGCGTTCAGAAATTTGCTCTCGGGCTAATGGGTTTGCTGGGATTTGCCGCATCGGTTTCCGCCCAGTCTTTTACCAAAGCGGATTCCGGTTGGGTGCCCCTATTCAACGGGAAAGACTTCGAAGGGATTTACGGCCGCCTTTACAGTCAGCCCGTTACTCCGGTGCCCGACCCAACCTGGATTGTCGCCCCACCCGAAGCCGGTACTACCGACCCGATTATTCGTGGTTCCAGTACGAGCAAGCAAGGCAATATCGGTACTAAGAAAAACTACAGCCATTACCGCATGCGGGTGGAATACAGGCATGACGTGGCGGGCAACAATAACAACGCAGGAATCACCTACCATACCGACGAGTCGAAGGAGCGCATGAGCAACAGCTGGCCCTTCTCCATCGAATGCCAGATGAAGCAGAGCGAGACCGGCTCGGCCTTCTCCATCGCCGGGCTCGCATTCGATACCCGGGTGAGCGGGAACACCTATGCCCCTACCGGAGGATCCGCGGCTACGGGCTGCTTGGGGTCGGGATGCACCGCACGCAACTTCAATGCCAATCCGATCATAAAAGGCGGCACCCATTGGCAGAAGATGGAAATCATAATCCGAGGTTCGGATACCGCCTGGCACCTGGTCAACGATAAGGTGGTTTTCAAATTGTGGAACATGCGCGTCAAGACGAGCACCGGTTTCGGTGAGAAAGTTACCAGCGGCGGAATCGGCCTTCAGTCGGAAGGCGCGCTCATCAATTACCGGCGGTGGGAAATCATGGAGCTACCGGCCACCGGTCCCAATAACCTGGTGCGCCTGCTCCTCACCAATACCAACGGCGGCGCCAAGATCGCTCCGGGAAGCACTCATAACATCACTTGGAAGACCCTTGGCGACGTATCGAAAGTCAATATCCTCTACAATACCGGCACGGGGACTTGGCAGGCGGCCGCTTCCGATGTGGCCAATACCGGGACCTATGCCTGGACCGTACCCACTGCAAACACGGCCAAGTTGAGGGTGGTTGTCAGCGGAACATCCGCGACACCCTGGGCCATGGCCGATACCAGTGATGCCGACAACGAAATTGGGAGCGGACTTGCAATCACCAAACGCCCGGTCGGCTCCTTCAACTCCAAGGTTTCGCCGGAAGACCTCGATCCTGAAGGAGCCCGGGACATGAACGGAAGGGCGCAGGGAAAGAGATTCGGAAAGGATTTCCGGATTCTTTACAACCAGCCTTGAACCTGCCCTGATTAAGGACAGAGATCCGCCCCCGCAAGCAATGGCCCAGGGGGGACATGCCGCGGCCGCCTTGGCGGACTATTTCGGGGCGGCGGGAATGCTGGGCGAAGGCCTAAAGTGTGACTGACTCGATGGCAAAGACGGGGATCGGCCTTTGTCGGTCCCCGGATTCATTTGTTCCGGGTAGGCAATCCCATAGACTGCCAAAAAGCGACCATCCAAAGCAGAAGGTTTCCCGCGAGGGTGAATTGGACCTGTGCCAAGCCGTATACGCATGCGATCACCAGTGCGACGGTCCACTGCCTCCCCCGAACTTCGGCGCGACGGCTCCACAGTAGAAGTATGGCGGGAAGGGCCATTACACCGTAATGGAACAAGGCTCCCGGATAGATAATCAAAGCCATAAGCAGAGTCAGGCATAACGCCCAATCCGAGTCCTCCCGCGAGCATCGGTAAACCGCCCAGGTTGTGAGGCCGGCTAAAACCGCCGATGCCAAAAGGTTCGGTAAAGTGAAAACGGGGGAAATACCGATCGGCACCGCGCCCATTCGTAGAAAGAAGGCAGAGAGGGACTGATTCACGTTCTCACTGAAAACGGAAAGCGGAAGCTTGGATGTCGGCTTTTCCGTCACATAACTGAGGAAGACCTTTCCCCCGAATGCAAGCAGGGCGAGCAGCGACAAAAAGGAGGAGACGGTCAGAAATCCGATTCCGGCGCGCAGATGTCGTTTCATCAAGGGAAAAAGCAATAGGACGGCGAAATAGGGTTTGACCGCCAAACCCAATGCCATTGCGGCTCCGCCTTTGAACGAGTTTCGATGCATCCAATAGGCGAGCAGAGCGCAGAGTGCGAGGAGGTTGGTCTGGGCATTGTGGAAAGTCGCAAACAGGGGGGGGAACAACACTACGAGCGCCGCCGTAAACGCCAAGCCCTGGATTCCCGAGCCTCGGAGGAAAATGCGCCAAAGCAAACCTATGGAAACAGCCAAGGCAAGAAAGTGGATCCCATACCATAAAAAATAGCCGTGGGAAAGCGCCAGCCAACCCAAAGGCAGGAGTAAAAGCATGGTAGGGGGCGGGTAGGGAAAACCAACATTCAGTACTTCCCGGGTGAAATCCCGGGAGGGTGATATCGGAAACGCGATCTGGGCAAAGTTCGCCGGCTTATAGAAATCCTGTCCGGATGCGCCCGCTTGTCCATAAGTCCAGAAGGCGAGGAAGTCCCATTCGGCGGGTATGACCCGTTGCTCATAAAGAACCCTGACTAGGTACAAAAGGCATATCAATGCCGGGACCAGGCAACCAATGACGATTGCATAGGGGGCATAGAGACCGAACTTCGCCCGGTAATGATAAACAAGCGACAAAAACGCCGGAACTAAAATCGACCAGAGCAGCCATTGGTTCATCGGCGGCGTTCCCTTCTCAACTGTTGGGCGATCCGACATAAGTCCAAAGCGGATTGGAACATCTGCCAGAAGCGGAGTTTGGATCCCGGTTTGTCCACCCAGATGCGAAGCGGTTCTTCCATTATTTGCGAGGAAGACAGCGCCGCATGGGTCCGACGCCCGGAGAGAAGCCGGCCAAGCAATTCCACGTCGAAGGCCCAACGGGAAATAAAAGGTTGCTCGATCGCTGATTTCAAAAGCGGGGTGTTTCGGAAAAGCTTTGCCCCGCACTGGGTATCGTAAACACGCAATTGCAGCGCCCAGGATGCCGCCGAAGCGAAAATACGGCCAAGGTAATGGCGACTCGTATTCCGCCTTACATCGCGTCCCAGCAAGGCGACCCGTGCGCCCACCAGTATTTCCATTTCGCTCGCGTGAAAGACGCCGATCAGACGTTGAATCTCGCCTACCGGCGTCGATAAATCCGCATCCACGTACCCGACTACATCCGAGGCGCCCGAAACGGCCTCCAAAAGCCCTCTCCGCACCGCTTCCGCTTTGCCCCGGTTACGATCGAGCGCCAGCATGGAAATCCGTTCCGGACGACGGGCGCATAGCTTCTGCAACCGGTCCCGCGTTCGGTCCGAAGAACCGTCGTCCACGAAGAGCAGATTCGCGCTGCATGCTTGCGAATCGGTCAGAGCAATAAAAGCCTCGTCGTCCAGGCGGGACTCTTCATTGTAACAGGGCACAACCAATGTGGTAAGGCTCATGATTTTCTACCCAATGCCCAAACGCTCAGGCCGGGCAAGGGGAGTCCCACGGCAGCTAACATCAGGGTGAAACCATTGTCGATTTTCAATGCCGTGTCCACAGCGGCAGTCACCCAGGGTTTGCCCGACCAGCGTCCGACTTCCGTTTCCGCTTGCGCGGCCACGGCTTCGGGTCGAGGCCTGGCCCGAAAGCCATTCAGCATTTCCTTCGCCTTCACCAGCAAGCGCGGCAGAATCAGGCTATGGAATACGCCTCCGCGGGCTTCAATGCGTAGGCCGCATCCGCTCAAAACTTCCGAAAGCTGGGAGAGACTATAGCGTCGGTGATGGCCTAAAGCCAGGTCATGGGCGGTGAACAAGGACATGAAAGCGGGAACGCTGACGAGCGCTCTCCCACCGGCATTCAACGCGGCGTCGACCCAATCGCCCAGAATCGCAAGGTCATCCGAAATATGCTCGATTACGTCAAGAAGCAGCAGCAAGTCGAACTTCCCCGGCGGCCGGTCCGCCGTGAACGTGATAGATGAAGGCGCGTCTGCGCTTAATCTCCGTATATGGTCTTGGGAATAATTGGGATCGAAGCAGACGATTTGGCTTTGCGGCGGCAAACGGCTTGCAAGCTGGGCGGCGAAATACCCGTCTCCCGCGCCAATATCCAGTACCCTGCAGGGCGATGAAAAGGCTTTGCGGGCGGCGAGGAAATCTCCGAAGAAACGAGCACGTGCCCTTTCCCAAGGATGCCGCTGTTGCAAGTCTCCTCCGGATTCGCGTAGATCCATGGCAGCCCCGGTTCATATGCAGGATTCGAATATAAGTTTTTTGAAGTATAAGCTATTTGAGGTGGCGATACCTTGCTCTTTCTCTTACGGACCAATCATTCCGTGTTCCGATTCTCCCCCCAAGCGAGCCCATGTTCGCGCAGTTTCCGGTACAAGTTGTTCTTGATCAGCCCCAGGCCTTCAGCGGTTTTGGAGACGTTCCCGTGGACGAGGCCCGTCTCTGTGGCTGAAGCGATACTTGCGGTATTTTTTTTGAACGCGCTTCTTTGAAAAGTCGTGCCCTTCCTCATTAATTCGACCGTGGCCCCCGCATCGCCTGCCCCAGGGAGTATGTTATTTCTCATGCCACTTCTCCCCTGTCTGCTCGCCGCCGCCTTAGCCCTGGACCGGGACCTGGCCGTCCTGAGCGAAGAGCGGATCGGCGCGCCGAGTACCGCCTACAACCATGCCTCCACCCTCGCCGAGGCCGCCGACGGATCCCTGGTCGCGGCCTGGTACGGCGGCAGCGCCGAGGGCGCCGACGACGTATCCATCTGGGCCAGCCGCAAAGACGGTTCGGGCTGGTCGCCGATTGTGGAGGTGGACGATGGCCGTCGCGATGACGGCCTCTTGTACGCCTGCTGGAACCCGGTATTGCTCACCGCACACAGCGGCGTCATTTTTCTTTTCTACAAGATAAGTTCCCGGCGCGCCGCGGCGACCCTGGCCGGTTATCAGAACTGGTGGGGTTGCTTCAAGACCTCAACGGACCATGGGCGCAGCTGGTCGGCAAGGCAATGGCTTCCCTCCCACGAATCTCCCATCTTCGCCAATTTCGGGAAGGTGATGACCGGACCGGTGAAAAACAAACCCCTGGAATTACCCGACGGGTCCCTGCTGAGCGGGTCCAGCACCGAAGCCGAATCCTGGCAGACGCACGTGGAAATCGGGGCCGCCGGGAACTGGACCGGCAGCATCGCGTTGGCGGGCCCGCTCCGGCCCGCCGGGGCCATTCAACCAGCATTCCTGGTGCTGTCCCCCGATTATCGGAACCTGCGCATGCTGTGCCGCCCCCAGACCGGCAACAACCCCTTCACCGCCGTCTCCTCGGACATGGGGCGCACCTGGTCGGCCCTGACCCGGGTGCCCGGGCTCGAGACTTCGGTGGGCCTGGACGCGCTGACCCTGGAGAATGGATGGCATCTGCTGGCGCATAACCTGCCCCCCAACCGCTATCCCCTGGTCCTATCGCGAAGCCGGGACGGCATCACGTGGGAAAAAATCCTGCCCGACCTGTCCGTGCGCGGCACCCTGCGGATGGATTATCCGGCGATGATCCAGACCCGCGACGGCCGCGTGCATGTC
>JBDSIO010000145.1:0-19428 GCA_039917895.1 Fibrobacteria bacterium
CGGGCGGGGTGGGGCGAGGGGATCCGGCGCATTACAAGCGGAAGGCGCTTTGGGGATGGCGGTAGATAGCGTCGAGCGACAGCCCGCGGGCCCGGTCATAGACCCAGAGGAAAATCCGCGGGCGCGGCCATTCCCAGAGCGCCAAGGGACTCAGCGAGCCGTCCAGCGCCGTTCGCGCCGGATCCCCTCGCCCCACCCCTCCCGCAGACTACCAGTGGTCAGGATACCAAACCCCCCTGCGCCAATTATGCCTCCGCAGTTTTTTCAACAGCGCATCCGGCAGCTCAGGCAAATCCGAAACCGCCAGATTCATCTCCGCCTGCGCCACATTCCGCATCCCCACCAGCATGGTGCTGATGGCCGGATGCGTGAGCGCGAACTTCAACGCGCCCTGCACCAGCGAGTATCCCGACCCGTCCAGGTCCTTCCGGATGGCTTCCACCCGGTCGACCACGCGTCCCAGGCGTTGGCCCCGGAAATAGTCGCTGCGGAAATCCCCGGCCGGGAACTTGGTCTCCCGGGTGTACTTGCCCGTCAGGGCGCCTTCATCCAGGGCCACGCGCACGATGATGCCGACTCCGTGTTCGGCCGCCGCCGGCAGGATTTCCCCGACGGGTTCCTGGTCGAACAGATTGTAGATGACCTGGACGGAATCGACCCATCCGCCTTTGATCAGGTCGACCACGCTGTTCTGATCATTCTCGGGCGTGGATACGCCGATATGGCGGATCTTGCCTTCTTTCTGGAGCTTGCGCAGGATTTGGAAAGGCTTGGGATCCCTATTCCACGCGCGCGTCCAGGTATGCAGCTGCAGGATGTCGATGCAGTCGGTTTGCAGGACGCGCAGGCGCTTCTCCACGTTGGCGCGCAGGTAGGCTTCGGAATAGGCCAGGTCCGATCCGTCATAGGGAGAGGGGGGCCAATCCCCGGCTTCTGGCGGGGTCTTGGTGGCCACGATGAGTTCGCCCTTCCATTCCTTGCGGAAGCGCGCGATTATGGCTTCGCTCTTGCCGTCCCCGTAGACCTGGGCGGTGTCGATGAAGTTGGCGCCGAGTTCGGCCGCGCGATGGAGCGCTTTGAGCGAATCGGAATCGTCCTGCTTGCCCCACCAGGATTCCCCCAGCGCCCAGGCACCGAAACCGATCTCGGATACGCGCATGCCCGTCTTGCCAAAACCGCGGAGCTTCATGGATTCCCCCTGTTGAGATGAGGATTCGTAAGGTAGCAAGCGGAGCGGATTTTGCCCTTTCGCCATCCTTGCTATCTTTACGGGAAACCAACGAACAAGGTGCAGCGTGCCCAGGTACAACCCCAAGATCGTCGAACCCAAATGGCAGGAGCATTGGCTCCGGAACAAATCCTTCAAGGCCGAAATCGGGCCTGCGCAGGGCGCTCCGGGCGCGATGAAGCCCAAGTACTACGCACTGGACATGTTTCCCTACCCCTCCGCCAACGGCCTCCACGTGGGCCATCCCGAAGGTTATACCGCTTCCGACATCGTCTGCCGTTACAAGCGCGCCAAGGGTTTCAACGTACTCCATCCGATGGGTTGGGACGCCTTCGGCCTGCCTGCGGAACAGCACGCCATCAAGACCGGCACCCATCCCGCGGTCACCACCCGGAACAACGTCGACAACTTCCGCCGTCAGATCCGGGCCCTGGGATTCTCCTACGATTGGGACCGAGAGTTCAGCACCACAGATCCCAAATACTTCAAATGGACCCAATGGATTTTCAAGCAATTCTTCGAGAGCTTCTATGATCCCGTTTCCGAAAAGGCCCGGCCCATCGCCCAGCTTCCCATTCCCGCCGGCATCACCGGAGAGGCCGAAATCCGCGCCTACCGTGATTCCCAGCGAATGGCTTACTTGTCCAACAATCCCGTATGGTGGTGCCAGGAGCTCGGCACCGTTTTGGCCAACGAAGAGGTCATCGACGGCAAATCGGAGCGCGGGGATTTCCCCTGCGTGCGCCGCCCCATGCGTCAATGGGTACTGAAAATCACCGCCTATGCGGATCGGCTGCTCAAGGATCTGGACGGCCTGGATTGGCCGGATTCGATCAAGGCCATGCAACGGAATTGGATCGGGAAATCGGTCGGCGCGGAAGTGCGCTTCCAGGTGGAAGGCCTCGCCGAACCCCTGACCGTATTCACCACCCGGCCGGATACCCTGTTCGGGGCCACCTACATGGTGGTCGCCCCCGAGCATCCGGTGCTCGATTCCATCCTGACTGGCGATAAGATCGCCGCGGTGGCGGCGTACCGCAAAGCGGCAGGCAGCAAATCCGATTTGGAGCGCGGGCTCGACAAGGACAAGACCGGCGTGGATACGGGCGTCCTCGCCGTCAATCCCGTCACCGGCAAACGCATCCCCATCTGGACCTCGGATTACGTGATGATGGGCTATGGCACCGGAGCCATCATGGCCGTGCCGGCCCATGATGAGCGCGACTACGCTTTCGCCAAGGCCTTCGGCCTGCCCATCGTGGAAGTGATCCAGGGCGGTGATGTTTCCAAAAGCGCCTGGACCGGCGACGGCGTGCTCGTCAACTCCGGATTCCTGGACGGCCTGGCCGTGGAGGCGTCCAAGGCCAAGATGATTGCCTGGTTGGAAGCGAAGCAACTGGGCAAGGCCCGGGTGCAATACAGGCTGCGTGACTGGCTCTTCTCGCGCCAGCGCTATTGGGGCGAACCCTTCCCTCTAGTGCACACCGCCAAGGGCATCGAGTCGCTTCCCGATTCCGAGTTGCCGCTCACCCTGCCCGAAATGCAGGACTACAAGCCCACGGGCACGTTCGAACCGCCGTTGGCCAAGGCCGGCGCCTGGGTCGATTATCAGGGCTCCGCGGGAGCCCATGGCATCCCGGGTACCGCGGCCGGACGCCGTGAGCTGAACACCATGCCCCAATGGGCCGGTTCCAGCTGGTACTTCCTGCGCTTTCTGGATCCGGACAATGAGAAGGAACCGTGGTCCAAAGAGGCCGAAAAATATTGGATGCCGGTCGATCTTTATATCGGCGGCGCCGAGCATGCCGTCTTGCATCTGCTCTACTCCCGTTTCTGGCACAAGTTCTTGTTCGATCTGGGGCATGTGTCACAGTCCGAACCGTTCCAGAAGCTCGTCAACCAGGGCCTGATCCTGGGCGAGGACGGGGAGAAGATGTCCAAGTCGCGCGGGAACGTGGTGAACCCGGATGACGTCATCGAGCGTTACGGCGCGGACGCCATGCGCCTCTACGAGATGTTCATGGGCCCGTTGGATCGCCAGAAGCCTTGGCAGACCGCCGGGATCGAAGGCCTGTGGCGCTTCCTCAACAAGGTTTGGCGCGCGACCATCGGCGATGACAGGGTGCAGACCTCCATCAGCGACGCCCCGCCGTCCGCGCATCTGATCAAGCGCGCCCACCAGACCATCAAGAAGGTCACGGAGGACATCGAAGGCCTGCGTTTCAACACCGCCATCTCCCAGCTGATGATCTTCGTGGGCGAACTGGGCGAGGACATCGAGAAGACCGGCTCCGCGCACCGCATGACCTCGAAAATCCTGGTGCAATTGGTGGCGCCCTTCGCGCCCCACCTCGCCGAGGAGATCTGGGAAGCGCTCGGGCACAAGCAAAGCCTGACCTATGCGCCCTGGCCCGTCCATGAGGAGGCCCTGACCGTCGATGACACCGTCAACGTGGTCTTCCAGACCAATGGCAAGGTCCGTGTGGAGCATCAGGTCGCCAAGGGAACCTCGCGCGAAGCGCTGGAAGCCTTGGCCCGCAGCCATCCCAAGTTCATGCCTTACCTGGAATCCGGCGAGGTCGTGAAGGTGATCGCCGTGCCTGACAAGCTCGTCAATTTCGTGGTCAAGCCTAAGTAAGCAATCAGGCAAAATAAGCAATCAGGTAAAGTAATCAGTCAGGCAAAAAGGCCGTCCCGATCCGCCGCAGTCCGGCAGTCCGGCAGTCCGGAAAAGGAATACCTATGTCCGATTCAAAGATTCCGTTCCAGCCCCTCGTAATCGCTACGGCCAACCGGGGTAAGGTCGCGGAGTTCCAGGCCCTATTGGCGCCCGCGGGTTATACCCTGCTGCTGCCCCAGGACCTGGGTTTTTCCTCCGAGGTCGAGGAAACCGGCGATACCTTCCGGGCCAATGCCCTGCTCAAAGCCACGGCCCTGGCCTCGGTCTGTCCCCATCCTGTCCTTTCCGACGACAGTGGGCTGGAGGTCGAGGCGTTGGACGGCGCGCCCGGACTATTCTCGGCGCGCTACGCGTCCCTGGATTCCGGCCCACAAGGACCCTGGATTGACGCAGCGGGCTTGCACCTGCCGCAGGCGGCGGCAAACCGGGCCAAACTCTTGAAGGCCATGCAAGGCCAGGAAAACCGCCAGGCGCGCTTCCGCTGCGTGCTTTGTTACCTGGCTCCAGGCAAGCCGGCCGTATTTTTCGAAGGTGTATGCGAAGGGGAAATAATCCGCGAAGAGCGGGGCGGGGGCGGTTTCGGTTACGACCCCATCATCATCCCCAAGGGCCATGACCTGACTTTCGCGGAATTGCCCGGTGAGGTTAAGCACGCCCTGAGCCATCGCGCCCAGGCCGCGGAGCTGTTTCTAAAGCACATAATGGCGCAGTGAACCGCTAGTGAGGACGTTTATCAAGGTGCCCCGCCTTTTGGGACACCTAAAAGGGACACCTAAAACAAGCTCTCGCATTGCGGGACATGTAATCCAGGCCCCGCATTGCAGGACGTTAGGACAAGGCCCTGCATTGCAGGACGTATAGACAAGGCCTTGCATTGCAGGACCTTGTCCTATCGGGAGAGGTGGCAGCTGCCACGGCTATTCAATACTTCTTGCGCATCAATCCGGTCTTGGTATACTGAATTTCCTGCTTGCCGCCTTTGAACTCGAAGGTGACTTTCCAGACATACACGCCGTTGCCGGCCTTTTGGCCCATCGAATCTTTCATATCCCATACCAGGTAACTGACCATACCTATACCTTTGGGCGCCCGTCGAGCCCGGTTCCCGAGTTCACCCGCGGCGCCGAAGACCTGGATGGATGAGTTTACGAAGTTGCCGTAGAGGTCATAGATGGTTATCCTGGCGATATAAGCCGTGGTGCTCACCACCTGTATGGCGCTTAAATTCCGGGGCAGGCGTACCGGCGTCGCCGTCTCCCTGGAGCCGGTGGGAAGGTCGCTGACCTTGCCGACCTTTATAGGAGTGTAGGACCAATCATCTTCGTCACCGTCGAAACCGGCGGGCGGGATCCAAACCACTTCCCAAGGTCTCTGGGAGCCGGGGGTGGAATAGCCCTGTTTGTCCGGGTCGCGGGAATCCTGGATTGCCACCTGGAAGGCCGGGTCATTGGGATCGAGACCGGCCACCGGCGGAAAGCCGCGGAACACCTGGATTATGGTCTTGCCATCGGCGCCTTTGAGTTCCACGCCGTATTCCGGCGGTTTGTTTCCGGGAATGTCCGAGTACCTGCCCGGGTCGGCGTTCAGGAACACGCAGTTGCCGGCGTTGGGAATACCTTGCGAGGACTTGTCGACGATGACGGTGTATTCATTTGGATTCCCGGGATTGATGGTCGGGTCCTTCACCGCGACGATGGTCTTGGCATGGGCGTAGTCGTCGCAACTGATGGAGAATTTCAGCATCTCCTTGAAATCCGCGGTCTTGAGCGGTTCGGAGAGGACCACCACCAGGGTATCGAGGTTGAAATTCGGGTCGTTGGCCACCGCCGTGTTCGCGTTGGAGGGCTTCTTGGTGGCGGTAATGATAATAGGCCCGACGGAATCCTCGATGACCGGACGCTGGCCTTTGAACAAGACGTCGTCGGGCAAGGTGGCTTTGGGATTGTGCCCCGGCAGCGGCGAGGTCATACCGACTTCGAAGGCATCCTTGTAGTCGATGACTATGATATTCGAATCCGCGTTCAGGAAAGTGATCTTGTTCCCGGTGGCGACCTTTCCGGCGAAATTGGTGTCGTTCCAAACCGAGGTGACGGTATTGGGGAGGTGGCCGAGGGGTTTCTCAAAGACGATATAGACCTTATCTGGCTTGCCGTCGCCGTTGGAATCCTTGATATAGGCCTTGGCCACCGGAGCGAATGAGGCGACCAGGTCGATGGGCTTGGCGGTTCGCGATCCGTCTACGGTCACGGCGCCCACAGCGGTCACCCGATTGTTGGTTTCACTGGCTGTGATCTTGCCTTCCAGAATCTGGTTGTCTTTGGTAACGCTTCCGGCGGTCACGAATCTGAATGGCACCTTTACGATGAATTTTTCCGAATAGGGGGCGGATTCTTTCGCCCAGAAGGATTCCGAATCGTTTTGGGCCGTGATAAAGGTGATCATTATGGAATCAACCTTGGCGACGTCGGCGCTGCGGGCCAGGACCACGGCGTAGAATTCGTCGGCATCGTCGTTCACGGAGTTGATTTCATCGCCGCCGTCGGCCTTGGTGGAGTAATAGACCCGGGTCGTGACGGGATTGTCGATGAGGACCTGGATTTCCTTCACGTCCCGGTACACCGGGTCCTGGTAGGAAACCTTTATATTGTCGCGGGAGTTGCACTGGAGGGCGCCGTCGTTGGAGGCGGGGCCTTCGGTCTTGGTGATAAGGGTCGAGACGTAAACGCCCGAAATTTCGGTGGTCTCAATGAGCATGACGGTCTGCACGACGTCGTGACTCTCGGAGCAGCTCAGGGTGGTGTAGATGGTATCGCGGACGCTGGAGAAGTTCTGATCCGTGATTGTGACCTTGATGGTCGAGTCCGCGCGATTGGGCAAGGTGCCAGGTTTACCTTCCACTTCGATGACGGCGATTTTATTGTCGTACGCCACCAGCAGATCGTCCGTGGCGGCGCCCAGGGAGTCTCCCGCCTTGTCATGCGAGGAGACCACGGCATGCGCTTTCCCTAGGACGTAGGTTTCAGCGGTATTGTTAAGTGACTTGATGGAAGGGCCGTCGATTAGCTTGATGGACCCCCTCCACACGCCGATGGATCCGGCCCTCATGGCGCTGTCGAGTTTGACCGTAAAGGTCTCGGAATCACCCGGGGCTTTGCCATCGTTGTTGGTGATGGTCAAAGACACGGTTTTAAAGCCTATGCTGCCGTTGACCCAATCATCTTTATAAACCAGATACAGGGAGTCGGAAGCGGGGCTGTAATAGTTTCCGTTGATAACGACGACGCCTAGCTTGTCCGTGAACTGCAGTTCGGCGGTTATGTCCGGGGCGATGCCATAGCCGGCATTGGCGGTAGCCTTATCCCCGTCCATCGGGTCCGTATAGTTCGCGACGACGGCATCTTCCAGGGCAAGCTGGAGGCGGTTGTTGGCGGGCAAGCCCGTGGGGCTGATATCCACCGGAATGACGGCGCGGTATTTTCCGGGGGAACCGGCAACCGGAACGAGGTCGAAGGATTCCATGTCCTTGTCGCGGGGAAGTCCGTTCCTCGGCGTCGTCTCCAGGATGACCTTGGGAGCCTGCCCCGCGGGTAGCACTTCATCAATGACGAACACGTAAAGAGTGGTTTCGGTTCCCAGGTAGGTGTTCGTGTCGTCGGAGCCGTCGTCTTTGGTGGAGAAATAAATCCGTGCCTGCTTGGGGGCGGGGCGGACCGGCACTTTCTTCTCCGCGATGTCGCGGGTGGGATCCGCGGGATTGACCCAGCGGACCGTCAAGGTATCGTAGGTAGAGGCTTCAGTCGTTCCATTGGCCGCAGTCGCGGAGGTGATCCGGAATGGCGAAAGGCCTGAGAACACGAAGTTGCTGCCCTGGGCGATAGGGTTGGTGAGGACGATGGTCTCGGCGTCGAGGCCGACCTTGGTAGCCGCGTCGGTGCTGACGGAGGAGAGGCCTGCCTGGGTGGTGGTGACCCTGATTGTATAAGCCGTATTCAACTCGGTCAAGTAACTGCCGGTCAGTTGGTTTCCGTTCTGATCCAGGATTTCCAGCGTCGATTGGATGAAATTTTTGGTATAGGTCTCCGTCATCACGTCGCTTTTCTGCCAACCGGCGCGGTAGGCGATGGCATTCAGCGTGGTGGTGCTCAAGATGGCGACCGGTACGGTCGGATCGTATTTGAGACTGGTGCTGTCGGGAGTGCTGCCGTCCACTGTGTAATAGATGGTGGCGCCCGGGGTGGGGGTGGTAAGCAGTACGGACACCTGGGAATCGAAGCTCCTGCCGGCGGGGTTGGCAACGGGGCGGGCGACCTTCTGGGTCTCAAGCACAAGGCTGGTGGTGATGCGGCAATTGGATTCGACGATATGGCGTTCAGCAATGAAGAAGTCGAGGAAATAGCTCTGTCCATTCGTCAGTCCCAGGGCCGCTTCCTGGGTTGCGTCCAGAGTGATGGACTTTGTGATCGCGCCATGCACGCCGCCAATATCGATGGCAAGCTTTCCGTTGATGAACACCCATACGTCGTCGTCGCCCGTGAAAGTGAAGAGCTGCGCCGGGTGGGAGGCATCGGCTGCGATATAGGTGAAGTTCGCATGGAACTCCATGGTGAAACCGAAGTTATGCGCGGCCTGGGCGCCGCTGTTGAGGTGGCCGAAGGTGGCGGTGGGTCCGCCGACGATCGGCCGGGTAACGGGCTTGCCGGTAACGGGGTCGATGCGAGTGAGGGAATCCCGGTCCAGGGGGAAGAAGCTGCTGTTGTTGTATTCGTACATCCCGGCATTATTGCGCCGGAATATCAGATCATAAAGGAAGGGCCGATTTATCTCGGTATCTCGGTCGTTATACCAATCGTTGAAATTGGGGATGGTGGTAAAACAACCGGCCCGGGGGTTTATCATTCTGGGATTGCGATTGTCGTTGGGGAAATTGACCGAATCG
The DNA here is from genome assembly GCA_039917895.1 of Fibrobacteria bacterium. Classification (GTDB taxonomy): domain Bacteria; phylum Fibrobacterota; class Fibrobacteria; order UBA11236; family UBA11236; genus Chersky-265. The sequence goes on from JBDSIO010000145.1 coordinate 8,845, forward strand.
ATGGCGCCGTTCGTAAGGATGGCAACGTCCACGTTTCCGGTCTGGGCGCACCCCGTATAAACATTGAAGTCAGGATGGGTGTTGGGGATCCTAGGCGGCTGCACCCCGTCCGGGGATTCGCGGAAGTCGCGAACCTTGGACGTGAGCCGCAAGGTTGTGGGCGCCTGGCCGAAAGCGGCATCCACTCCAATTATGAACAATCCCAGGACAAGCGCGGTATGTACGAAGGATTTGGACTTCACTTTGGATCCTTTTCAGATGTTTCCAGGACGGGCCTCCCGAATGCAGGTAAATATAAGAGATTTGCGCAGGTCGGGTTTGGGAAAGCGGCCGCTTAATACCCTATGCCGATACCGGCGCAAACCCTTGAAATACGAATGATGCGCCACCCCTGACAGGAAATCTAATCAAACAAATCGTCCGTTTGAGACGATTCCCTACGCTTTGTATTCGTTACCGGGGGATTTCGCAGTCCGACGCCGTAATGGCGCCTTACCTGGAGGAGGCCAGGGCCATGGCCCTAGTGTCGCTTTTAGACCTCCGCGACCGGTTTTATGGGAAGGGTTCGGTGCAAAATTTTTCTTAAGAATCCGAATTTTCTGCTCTCATTTTGTGAGATGCCGGTGGTTTTGGGGGCTTCCGGTTACGGCGGACGCTCCTTAATTAAGGGTTAAGGGCGTACCGCTTTTCCTCAATCAATGCTTCTTGCCGCCGCGAACCACACCCGTTCGCGTGTACATGACCTCGGACTTCTTGTTTTTCTCCAGGAAAATGAAACTGACCTTCCATACGAACACGCCTTGACCCACTTCATTCCCCATTTCGTCTTCCATGTCCCAGACCAGGAAACTCATTTGGCCCTTGTCCGTGGCGCGATCGGGATTCTTATCCTCCCCGTTCAAGCCGTAGGCCTGCTCCATGGACCGCACGAAATGGCCAAGGTTGTCAAAGATGCGGATCTGGGCCTTGTACGCTCCCGAGGATATGATCTGAACAGCGCTGATGCCGGGAGGCATGCGCTGCGGACCTGAGACCTCTGGTCGGCGTTCGCCGGTCCTGGGATTGTTGAAGTCCTTGGCGATTACGCTAAGCGCGCCCACCGGGTCCTCTTCCTTGAAGCCGAAGGGCGGGATCCATAAGACTTCCCACTTGTCCTTGCTGTCGTTGTAATTGCTCCAGGAACCCTTACTGTCCGCGCGGGCGTCATTGGTGGTGACCAGGAACCCGATATTGTTCGCGTCCATGCCCGCCACCGGGGGGAAGCCCCGGAATTCGCGGATGGTGAGCTTGGGGTTTTTGCCTTCCAGAGGTACGCCAAGATGCGCGGCGCGGTTGTCAACCAGATCGGTATAGCGCCCATCGGCTTCCAGGAAGATGCAATCCCCGGTCAAGGGCGCCTGGGCGTCCGGCGCGTTGTCGACGATGACGATCCAGGTCAGGCCGTCCGCCGAAGCCGACGGGGGGCCGAACAGCTTGATGGGGTTGGATTCCTTGTAGTCGGAGCAACCCTTGGAGAAGCGCAGCATCTCCTCGAACGTGGTCGAGGCTTTTATCCGTTCCGAAATCGTGATCACGAGGGTGTCCGGATTGAAACGCTTGATCGTGGTCGTCACATTGTAGCTCTGCAGGTTGGATGGATACTTGACGGCCGTGACCGGCACCGGTCCCATGGAATCGGCCAAGGAGGGTTTTTGGCCGCCGAAAAGATTGTCGTCCGGGAAGCCCCCATAAGGCGCAGGCTTACCGACCGGGATGTCGGTAAGGTTCGCCGTGAACTGGGATTTGCCGAAGTCGGCGACTACCACGGAAGAATCGGAGCCGGGTTTGAAGGATAGCTGGGAGGTTTCCGCCTTCTTCTTGTAATCGGCACCTTCCTGGTTCCAGTACACATCGTCGAGGCTGGAGGGAAGCTTGGAAAGCTTGTGGTCGAACACGAAGTAGGCGTGGTCGGCCCGGCCGTTCTCGTCCTCGTCCTTCATATATGCTTTCACGACCAGGTCGTAGCTGGAGAGCAGGGAGAGGTCAGCGGCCACATTGTCGTTGCCGACCTTGGCGGTTCCATTGACCAGCACCTGGTTGACCCGGTTGGCGACGGTGATGCGGGCTTCCACAATCCTATCGTCCTTGACCGGATCCGCGCTGGCGAAGCGGAACTCCGCCTTAACGATGTACCGTCCTGTGAATGGCCCGGTCTCAATCGCGGCGTAGGTTTCCTTCTCGCCTTGGGCCGTGGCCAGGTTGATGAACACGGTATCGACCTTATCGCGGCTGACGCTCTTGCCTTCCACGACTATGAGGAAGTCCTTCACTGAGCCGTCCGTGGCCGAGGTGATGACCGAGGTATCCTTGGTCGACGCGTAGTGCAGCTTGGCGACCGGATCGTCGCTCCACTTCACGTCCGCGGACCGCGGCTTCAGGTATACGGGATCGATATAGATCACCGTGAGGATGTCCGAATCGCGGCACAGCAGAAGGGCATCGTTCTTGTCGGCGGTGCCCGTGGCCAATTCACCCTTATCGAGCGGCGGCTTGATCACGTAAGCGGTTCCATCCCAGACCAGGGTGACCTTCGCCACCTTGTCTCCTGATACGGAGCAGCCCACCTCGGCGTTGATGGTCGGGTCGCCGGATTTGGTGAACGGCTGGTCGCGGATGATGATTTCGACTTTATCGGTCTGGCGATCCACGTTGCCGCCCTTGAGGTCGCGGATTACGATTTCGGCGGGCTGATCGGGGTAAGCGATGACCAGATTGTCGACGGCGTCCGGGCTGACGGCAAGGCCTGCATTGTTGTGCGGGGTGACCGCTGCTCGCAATTCGCCGCGGAAATAGGCCTCGACGGTGTCATTGCCGTTACGTGCCGTGTTCTTGTCCGCCAGGGTCAGGAAGCCTTCCCAGATGCCGCGGGAGGCGGTGTGGGATTTGAGGTTCAAGGTGGCGGTTTCAACGTCGGCGCCGATGGAATCGCCCGACTTGCGGTTGACCAAGGTCAAACGCGCGTCCTTGGTCTGGATTAGCAGGTCGATTCCGGCGTTCCAATCGTCCGAAAAGCGAAGATAGATTTTGCCCTTTGCCGGGTTCCAGATGTCCGCCGGTGCGATCGCGTTGCCGGCGCTGTCGATGAATTCCAAGCTGGCGGATTCCTGCACCTGCTGGGCGAAGCCGGCATCGCCGCGGTAATCGGTCTGATACACGGGATCGGTGAAGATGGCGGTCAATTGATCCCCGGCTGCTGCCACCTGGACGGCATTGTCACCCTTGGCTTTGGCGCCGGTCCCCACCGGGGCTTTGGCGGAGAATACCCCGGGCAAGAGTTCGGTCAAGGCCAGGACCTCGCGATCGCCGCTACCGTCGCTGGAAGTCACGGAGACGGTGTAGGCGAGGGAAGGGTCGCGCGGGCGGGTTTTAACTACGACGTATATGCTGTCCTGGCCCACGGGATATTCCGTGATTCGAGGGCCGTTTTCGGACGTGGAGAAATAGACCTCAGCGGCCAAGAAGGCGGGCTTGATGATGACGGTGTCGGCCGCCACGTCGCTTGGGTCAAAGGGGTTTACCCAGCGGACAATGAGGGTATCGGTGCCGGTGGCCTCGATGGTGTCATTGCCGACATCCTTGGCGAAGGGATGTTTCAGCGATACCAAGTGCGAGAATTCGACCGCGTTTCCCAGGGAACCGGAGTTACCCAGGGTAACGGCTTCGGCATCGCCGGAAACCTTGGTGGTCGCGTTGGTCTGTGCCGATCCGAGATTGTCCTGGGTCGTCACCAACTTGATCTTGAGCGCTTTCGCCGCGCCGGTGATGAAGCCGTCGGGAATGGCGTTGCCATTCTCATCCAGGATTTCCAGGCGCGAGGCCGTGAATTCCTTGGTCCAAGTCTGGCTCATGACCTTGCTGTCCTTGAAGCCCGGTTTGACCGCGATGGCCCTGATGTTCGTGGTCACGCTGATGCGGATGGCGTCGGTATAGATGGAGCTGACTCCCGGCACGGGGATGGTGCCGTCGGTGGTGTAGTAGATGACGGCTCCGGGCGTTGCCGTGGAAAGGGTGATGAGCTCGCTGGAGATGAACCTGCGACCGGGGGGTGAAGCTTCCGGACGGCTCGCCTCGTCGATAAGCAGTTCGGTCAAGGAGCCGTACACGGGATCGACGTAGCGGATGCGGATCTGATCGGTGATCAGGCAGGAAAGGATTTTGTCGTTGTAATTCGGGACCGCCGTGTCCTTGACCATGGTTCCGCTGATATAGGTGCCGGAGGTCGCCGTGCCTTCCACGGCGGGAAAGGAGGCCACGCTGTCGCCGGACTTGGTGCAGGCAATGCTGACCAGCGCCGTGTCCTTTTGGTTGAGGCTGAAGGTTTGGTCGTTGATCGTGATCACCAGGCCTTCGTTGGCCTTGGGCGTGACCGTGGTGTCCAGCTTCCAGGTGATGTTGGCTTGGGAGTCGGGATAGGCGATGACGAGGTTGTCCGTGACCGTGCCCGATTGCTGGGCTCCCTCCCTGTCATGGGTGAACGCGGAAAGCGCAGCCTCGCCGCGGAATCGGGTTTCGGCCTTGCCGTTGGAATCGACCGCGGGGAAGGCGTCCAGAAGGTCGATTGAGCCGGTCCAGGTGGCGCGGGTTCCGGTTGCGCCGGCTTCCATGGCCACCACGATACGTTCGTGGTCGGTGCCGATGGCCGCGCCGTATTTTCGGTTGACCAAGGTCAGGGCGATGTTCTTGTTGGCCACCAGGCCGCCGGCATAGTCGTCGCTGTATTTGAAGTAAAGCTTTCCGTTGACCGGGGACCAGATGGCGCCAGGGGCTAGGGCGACCCCTGCCGCATTCGTGAATTCCAGGGTGGCGGCCTCCTGGACGATTTCGTCGAAGCCGGCAGTGGCGACGGCGGAGTCGTTATCCACGAGATCCTTATAGACTACGCGAAGCTGATCGCCGCCGGCCGAGACCTGGAGCAGGTTGTCCGCCGAGGTCTTGGTGATGGCGGAAATGGGAATCTTGCCGAGCAGGATTCCCGAGCCCGGCGTCGCTTCGGTCAGGGTCACGGTTTCGCGGTCGATACCGAATTTTTCCGAGGAAACCACTGCGGAGTAGCTGCGCCGCGGATCGGCGGCCTGGTCGGTCACCACGATATAGGCAAATGCGGCGTCGACCTGGTATTGGTTGGTGACGGGGCCTCCGTTGGTCTGCGAGAACCAGACCTTGGCCGACTGCGTGGGCGCCCGCACGACCATGAAGTCGTTGGCGAAGTCCTGGGCATCGCGGGGATGGACCCAGGTGACGAGGATGGAATCATAGAGGTCGGATTCCAGAGTGCCGTTGCCGTTGGTGCGGGCGCCGGGGGTCACGGCGAAGGGGAACGTGCCGTCGAAGACCAGGCTGTCCACGAAGCCGGTTCCGGGTTTCCTGACCGGGGATTCCGCGTCGCCTTTGAGCGGGGTGCGCGAAGGAAAGAGCGCCGAGTCGAGCGGATTGGCTGATGTACGCAGGCGCAGCCGGTATGCAGTCTCCTGGTTGGTGAAGAAGGTGGGGCGGGTGCCATCGGATTTCTGGATGGCCAGGGCCGATTTGTCGTAACACTTCACGTCGAACTGGGTTTTCGTTATTTTCTGAGACGTTCCGGTCTCGGCCCCGGTGGTGCTGAGATTGAAGGTGATGGTCTTGGTGTCGATTGCTCCGGAGGTTTTTTCTTTGAAGGTCGTTGTTACGGTGATGGCGTTCGTGTTCGAACGCCTCAACCCAATGATATCGCTGAGTACCATTTGCCAGCTTCCGTCAATCTGGGGAATGAAATCCGCCGGAACGCTGGTGGCCGATTGGGTGGGGGTCAAGCTCGTGTTCGTCACGGTCGCGGTTTGCGGTTCATACTCGAGCAGGATGATATTCAGGATTTTTTCGACAACGCCTATCAGGCTATCCGGATCATTTGGAGGGATCAGATAGAACTTTCCCCCGGTAAGGGTTGCCAGTTCCGCGAGCGCGGAAGTATCCGTCCGAGGCTTCCCGAGAAAAATCCCGTAAATCGGCGGCATGGCTCCGGGGATTCTATACGTATTTGAAAGCACGGATTTGTACGTAGCGGCATCGGTTGGCCGCCCATCGGAGAGGAAAATTACCGCCTTGTTCGGATTGTTCGTGATAGGAGGGGTTCCAACCAACCAATTTTTGCTGCTGTCCAATGGCGGCAGATAATTTGTCCCCCCATTGCTATAAGCATTGATACGATTACGAATCGTGGTCAGATTCGCAGGGGTAAGCACAAGGGGGCGTTGGATATTCGCAACGGCGTTTGTAAAAGACATGATTCCTGCTGAAGATTGGGGGGCTCTTGCGGCCTGGTGGTCGATACCCTGCCGGAATGCGGCGCCGCGCGCATTATAGGGATCCCCGGAAAAATCGGTACAACCGGAATTCGAAATAAGTCTTGGAATGGTCTCCGAATGGGTGCCGACTCCGTTATCGTTATACATTTGGAAGGTAACGGTTCCGCTGGTAGCGGCAGAATTGACACAGCCGGTTGATCCAAAGTAGAACACCGTATCGCCGCCGTTGACATGCGCCAACGGTTTATTGTTTCCCCCTGTTCCCGCTCTTCCGATGGCGTCCATACTTCCCGAATTGTCATACACGTAGACGATATCCGCGTTACCACCGGACTGTACTGAACCTTTGCAAAGGGAAAGACCGTCGTTATCGATGCGGGTTACGTTCGCGGGGAGCGTATCGGTCGTGCCGTTAAGGCTTGTCAAATCCAGGCATCGCTTGAATCGCGCCGGATTTCCGGTAAGGGACGTGTCTCTCCCCACTAGATCGCATCGCTTGGTCTGCGCATGCGCTTCCATCGCGCTGATCAGGCATAAGCTTGTAACCGCCAGGTTTCCCCAAGGAATAGCGCGCCGTTTCCTTGCGGGGATCGGAATGAAATTCAGCAGGTGGTTTTGCGGAGGGTGAGGGAGCGGGATCGCCTTGCGATGCATTTCGGACTCCAAACGGTTCGATCCGGATTCGGCTGCGCAAAAGGTCGTCCGAGCGGAACGGCCGGACACCGTTCCACTGGTATTATATCATTCCTGATTACACCCGTTAAGAAAGATGTTTTCCCCATTGCCATTATGGGCGGAGTGGGCGGTCAAGTAAAGTAAAATCAAGGACTAAGCCGGAGTGGAATGTTCGGATTTTGGGAAAGGTACCTGAATGCAATGGCCTGGAAAGACCGAAAAAGTGGCTTGGATGGGGATGATGGGTGGGTTGGCGTGCGTCTCTGTCCCGGCTCACCCCGCCGCTGAGCGCGGCGACCAAAATACCTGGTCCGGCGATGTTTCCCGGCAAGGTTTCCGGAATAGCGGAGTCCGACCGTCTTCCATGCGGTTCTTTCCTATATTTTTTGAAAGCGAAGGGACCGGTCCGGGTGACGGAATACATCATCATAGGCGTGTTCGCTCTGGTGGGGCTTCTCTTCGCCGGCGCCGCCATGGTTTTCTCACGGATTGTCGCCCCTCGATTTCCAGATACCGGCAAAAAGCTCGATGCCTATGAATCCGGCGAGGACGCCATCGGTTCCGCGCGCATCCAGTTCCGCATCGGCTATTATCTCTTCGCTCTCGTTTTCCTAGTGTTCGACGTGGAGGCCATCTTCCTGTTCCCGGTCCTCGGCGTATTGCGTTCGGCCGGTGAGGGAGCGCTGCCGGTTTCCGCCTTGTTCGTTTGGTGCGAACTCATGGTCTTCCTCGCCATCCTCGGTTTCGCCCTTTTCTATGCTTGGCGTAAAAAGGCGCTGCAATGGGAATGAACGTGGATCCCAAGACCGGGGCTGCGGGACATCATGATCCGGATGCGCACTATCTGGCGGCTTTGCTGGCCGGAGCCGGTTCGGGCGGACTTCCCCCGATCCCGGGCGTGGCCGGTTCCGGGGGGCTGACCAATGCCGTTGACTGGGTGGTCGGCTGGGCGCGCGCGAATTCCCTCTGGCCGCTGGTTTTCGGAACCTCCTGCTGCGCCATCGAGATGATGGCCACCGGCGCGTCCCACAACGATTGGGCGCGCTTCGGCCTGGAGGTCGCGCGCGCTTCCCCGCGCCAGGCCGATCTTATCATCCTGGCCGGCACCATCGTGGAAAAGATGGGTTCGCGTCTCATCACCCTGTATGAACAGATGCCGGGTCCCAAGTACGTGATCGCCATGGGCGCATGCACCATCAGCGGCGGGCCGTTCTTCTATGACAGCTATTCCGTGGTCAAGGGGGCGGATCGCCTGATTCCCGTGGACGTATACGTTCCCGGCTGCCCGCCACGTCCCGAAGCCCTGTTGTTCGGCGTGATGAAATTGCAGGAGTTGATCCGAAAAGGCGGATGGCGCAACTCCATCGTCCCGCGGCCGATCAACCGCGCTCCGATCCGGGACGAAATGAGCGAGACGGCCCGCCTGTGGGAAGAGAAGGAAAAGCTCAAGCAGGAAGCCATGAAAGAGGCGCAAGAGCGCTTCAAGACGGAAAACCCCGACTTCAAGGGCGTAGTGATCAAACGCGTGGCGTCCCCCAAGTTCGACGAGGTTGCCCGCGCCCCGCGCCAGCAACGGGGGCTTCCACCCGCGGAGACCTTCGCCATCCTATCGGAACGGTTCCCGGCGCTAGCCGTCCAGGGAATGGCGGACGTGACCGCAGAAAAGCTCGCGGCGCTTGGGCCCGAATACGTTTTGGACGCCGTCGTTGTCAGGGATGACTATCACGCCTTGATCGCCTTCGCGAAGGACGATGCGCGATTCAAGCTCGACTTCCTGATCGACCTGACTGCCGTGGATTGGAAGGACCGGTTCGAGGTGGTGGTGCATCTCCAGTCCGTGGAAAAAGGTCACAAGCTGTTCTTGCGTTGCGCGCTGCCCCACGATGCGCATCCGGAAATCCCGACCCTCATCGATTTATATGCCGGGGCCAACTGGCATGAGCGGGAAACTTTCGATTTCTTCGGCATCCGTTTCACCGGCCATCCCGATCTCCGCCGTCTGTTCCTGGACGACGATTTCCCCGGCCACCCCCTGCGCAAGGATTTCGAGGATCCCACCCGCGTCGTGAAGAGGCCTTACTGATGGCGGGTGAAACCACGAACGGTTTCCCCGAAGGGCCGCTCTCGGCGCCCGCGGCATCGGTTGCCTCCTTGCCGCCGGGCTTCAGCCTGCGCGGGACCCAGGCCGACGGCAGCCAGGAGTATTTCCTCAACATGGGCCCGCAGCATCCCAGCACGCACGGAGTGCTGAAGCTGGTGGTGCGGCTCGAGGGTGAGACCGTCATCGAAGTGGTGCCGCATCTGGGATTCATCCACCGCGCTATCGAGAAGATGGGCGAAAACGAGACTTTCGTCCAGTACATCCACCTCACCGACCGCATGGACTACCTCAGCAGCCACATCAACAACCTGTGCGTGTGTATGGCCATCGAAAAGGCCATGGGCATAGGCGTACCGGAGCGCGGCGAATACATCCGCGTGATGGTTTCCGAACTGCAGCGCATCCAATCGCACCTGTTGTGGTGGGGCGCTTTCGGAATGGATTTGGGGGCTGTGAGCGCATTCCTGTACGGATTCAAAGAGCGCGAGAAAGTCACGGCCCTGTTCGAGGAATTGTGCGGCGCGCGCCTGACCATGAACTTCTTCCGTCCGGGCGGTTCCAACGCGGACGTGCCGGAAAATTTCCTCGCGCGGGTGAAGGAGGTGATGGACGATCTCAAGTTCGAACTCGACGAGTTCGAGGTGCTGCTGACGAAGAACCCGATCATCCGCGAGCGCACCCTCGGGGTGGGAGCGATGTCCAGGGAGCGCGCGACCGGTTATGGTTGCTCGGGCCCGGTTGGGCGGGCCTCGGGTATCGATTTCGACGTGCGCAAGCACGACCCATACTCCGTCTACGACCGCTTCCAGTTCGACGTCCCCCTGGGTAAGAACGGCGACTGCTACGATCGCTACATGGTCCGCATGCAGGAGATGCGCGAATCCATCCGCATCCTGGAGCAGGCCATGGCTTCCTTTCCCGCGGGTCAGTACCGCTCCAAGGAAAAGCCGAACTACAAGGTCCCGGCCGGTAGTTATTACGCCAACGTGGAGACGGCCCGCGGCCTGTACGCCACCTATATGGTGTCGGACAACTCCTTCAAGCCCTACCGCATCAAGAGCCGTTCGCCGAGCCTGTCCAACCTCTCGGCCATAGATGAGATGGCCCGCGGCGGTAAAATCGCGGATCTGGTGGCCATCCTTTCGACCTTGGACCTGATCATCCCGGACATCGATCGATGAAGGCCGAGCATGTCTATACGGTGAACCATCCGGTGGGCGATCTCATCCGCAGCCTGGTGCCCTCGCCATGGTCGGCCATTGCCAATGGCCTGCTGGCCGTCCTGCTCATGTGCGGCCTGGTGACGGTGGCGGCCATCGGCCTGATCTGGCTGGAGCGAAAGGTATGCGCGCACTTCCAGGCCCGCCTGGGCCCGACGCGCGTCGGACCCTTCGGCTTGCTGCAGCCCGTCGCCGATGCCTTGAAGCTATTGATGAAGGAGAATATCCGTCCCCGCACGGTGGATGGCCTGGCCTATTTCCTCGCGCC